>JBAPYB010000480.1:0-8885 GCA_049284515.1 Thermoanaerobaculia bacterium | reverse complement strand
GAGCGCTGGTATGGGCCGATCGCCGCCGTCCGCTGGGGCTCCGCCGGCTGGCACACGCTCGCCTGGGCCGTCTTCGGCGGCGCTTACGTGGGCGCCATCGCCTTCGTGGCCTGGGGAATCCATGCCTCGGCGGGCGACGTGCTGCTCGTCCTCGCGGCCGGCGCGCGCCTCTCCGCCTACATCGGCGCCACGGTCGGCGAGATCGGCTTCCTGCGCGGCATTTGGATGGACGGCTCCCAGCGTCTCGCCTGGCTGGAGGACTACGCGGCCTCCTTGATATCGAAGGCGGACCTGCCCGTGCCGGTGGAGCTGCGCGAGGGCATCCGCCTCGATCACGTCTCCTTCGCCTACCCCGGCACCGAGCGTCTGGTGCTGGACGACGTCTCGCTCGCGCTGCCCGCGGGCGCCGTCGTCGCCGTCGTGGGGGAGAACGGCGCCGGCAAGACGACGCTCGTCAAGCTGCTCGGCAAGCTCTACGAGCCCACCTCGGGCGCCATCTACGTGGACGGCCAGCCGCTGGCGCGCATGCGCGCCGACGAGTGGCGCGAGCGGCTGGCCGGCGCCTTCCAGGATTTCTTCCGCTTTGAATTCCGCGCCCGGCATTCCGTGGGCGTGGGAGACGTTCCCCGGCTCGACGACGAGCCCGCAGTCATCCGCGCCGTCGACCGGGCCGGGGCGGACGACGTGGTGGAGCGCCTGGCGGCGGGGTTGGAGACGCAGCTCGGTCCCACCTGGCCCGAAGGCGTCGAAGTCTCCTTCGGCCAGTGGCAGAAGCTCGCCCTGGCCCGGGGCTTCATGCGCGACCGTCCGTTGCTCCTGGTGCTCGACGAGCCGACCGCCGCCCTCGACGCCGAGACCGAGCACGCCCTCTTCGAGCGCTACGCCGCCGCCACGCACAAGGACCGCAGCGCCATGGACGGGCGCATCACCATCCTCGTCTCCCACCGCTTCAGCACGGTGCGCATGGCCGACCTCATCGTGGTGCTCGACGGCGCCCGCCTCGTCGAATTCGGCACGCACGACGAGCTGATGGCCAAGGGGGGGCAGTACTCCGAGCTGTACGGGATTCAGGCGGCGGCGTACCGGTGAGCTTGAAGGCCAAGCCATTCCACGTCGACGCTTGCCACGCCGACGGAGACCGCTTCGACAAAGTCTTCGCCCTCGACAGACACGTAGGCCTGCCACTCCCTCAGGCAAGCAGCAAAGGAATCACGCTCAACGCCTCGTCTCGTACCTGGCCAGGACCACGCCGCCGGGAAACGTCCGCGTCTCCACCAGGTTCAGGTTCACCCAGCTATCCAGCGCGGTGAAGAACGGTGTGCCGCCGCCCACCAGCACCGGATGGGTCACGATCTCGTACTCGTCGATCAGCCCGGCCCGCATGGCCGCCCCAGCGAGCGCTGCGCCACCAACCCTCATCGGCTCGCCGTCCTCGGCCTTGAGCCGGGTGATCTCCGCGACCGCGTCGCCGGTGACCAGGCGAGTGTTCCAGTCGACCTTGTCGACCGTCGAGGAGAACACCACCTTCGGCGTATCCCGCCAGTTCCGCGCAAACTCGATCTGCGCCGGGGTGGCACCCGGCTGCTGGTCGCCGGTCGGCCAGTAGGAACTCATGGTTTCCCACAGCTTGCGCCCGTACAACAACAGGCCGATCGCTAGCTCCTGGTCGAGCCACCACTGAAACAGCTCGTCGCTCGGCCCGCTCCAGCCGAGGTCGTCGCCGGGCGCGGCGACGTAGCCGTCCAGGGTCAGGTTCATGCCGTAGATCAGTTTCCGCATGGCGCCATGCCTTTCTGTCAGTCGGTTTCGGGAGTCTAGACCGGCTCGGTGCAGACAACTGATCAATGCGCGATCTGAGTTCGCCGGTGGTCTTTCATACTCGGGGCCGCCCACTCGACCGACCAGGGCAACCGTAACCGTTCAGGCCTCTCGTAAGTCGTCCATATCGCTCCATCTTTTTCTTCGCTCTTTCCATCCAACCGATATCGCCTGTCTGCTTGTCGGGCCACTCTTCAAGGCATCGTCGAAGTGGAATCGGACCGGAACGCCGTCGGCATAGCTGCGGACATGCGGTGGAGCTGGTCGCGAAGGTCTGCGGGCGTTAGGTCTGCGCGAAGGCTCGGCGCCAGCTTCCTGATAAGCATCTGTCCTCTCCGTGCTGTGTTCACATGAAGATAGCCATTTGTTGTCTTGCTCAAGACGTGCCGAGTCTTGTACAGCACCAAACCCCTCCTCCGCTTGGTCATTCCGTATCAGTCTGTTGACAGCTTTTTCTTTGTCGCCCCAGGGAACTGCGTCTCGATCCAGTGGGCCAAGAAATCGATCTCCCTCCATGCAACAACTGGAATTACCAGAGGGCTACCGGGTTGAAGATACAGATTCTTCTCGTCTGCATTATGGCCGATCAAGAACAAAAAAATTAGTCCCCCGAGTGTGGCCCGCACCAAGGGTACCCCGCCTGATTCCACAATGTCGGGTTGAAGAACAAAGGAGAGACGGCGCCCGTCGAAACTTGGGATCACGAACCAGGACGGGAACTGCCTTGGCAAGCCCGGATCCTCGGTCGCGAGCATGAGCGCTATTTGGTCTGCCACGGAACCAAGGTCAATGTCGGACCAGACAGGCGCCTTGGCAGTGTGCATTCTCCACAACAGAGAAAGCAGCCAGAGGCGGATAAGCGGATAGTCAACCCCCTCCAGCCCAACACACTTCCCTTCCAGTTCAGCGAAGTTCTCAAGAGGCAAAGAGTCCACTACTGTCTTGCCATAGTCATCCCATGTGTTGATTCTCTCAGCACAGGCTGAACAGAGAAGACGCTCCTTCGGTACTGGCGCGGTGTCCGGGAAGAGATATGCTGGCACTGGGCTAGCCGACACCAATCGCTTTCGCGAGTCACAAAGAGTGCACGTCCTTGGTGCCGGCTTTCCATGTATAGCTTTCGACACTTCTTCAAACGTAGGTTTGTCAAGACCAGCCCAGGACGTTGTGAAGCGAAGCCCTGAAGGAAACAGCACAGACGCAGAAGACTGATCGGTCCCGGATGACTGATGGTCAAAAGTAACAGGCAGACCAAAGACTTCTCCACTGAACTGTGTGTGTTGAGTGATTGGTCTGTCTACCCCCTCGTAAGCGTGATGAACTCCCTGTTTCGCCTCAAACGCAGCCACATGGAACGAGAGATCGACCGAAAGCCTCAGACGCCGAACCGGTGTCAGACGACCATCCTTAAGTATATGAAGCTGACACTTTTCTGGTGGCGGTACTCCAAGCGGAACTGGAACTAGCGTCGAGTCGTCGCCATAAAGGTCGAAGTTGAATCGAGCCTGAGTCCCATCAAGTGGGGCCGACCAAAAGCACTTCGGGTCCCTGAGCTCTAGAAAGTTCACAAAAATAGAGGCCGGAAATGTGGTGTGTACCAGCTCGTGGGTAAATACGGGCTCCATGGGATCGTCGAGGACAACCTCAGGCGATCCGTCATCACATTCCACTCGGCACTCAAGCTTCTCGATGCTCCGAAAGAGATGGACGACCCCATGCGGCAAGAACCAGCTCTCAACATCCTCCAGACGAATCTCAGATAGTTTCCGCAGCTCAATACCGTGGTGCCGGGCACTCCTGAGAGCCGATTTTGTAAAGCCAGCGGAAGACACAGCGATGGTCTTTGAAGCCCCAATTCTCTGCTTCTTTGTGGCGAGCTGTTCGATCCAGGTATCGTCTCCCTTCCGACTACGCTTTCGGCACTCAACTGTCACAAGAATCTCGGTTGTGCCAGCCGAGAATCGGATCGAAGCGTCAACTTCACGGAGGTGACCTGTTACCATGTCGCGAATGCGGTCAGGGGCTTTTACTGCAGCACCTCTCGGAGCCGCCTGCTCCTCGATGAGAGCGACAAGCCCTTCAAAATCTCTCCAGTCCTGATCATTAGGCATAGAACTCAAGCCCAAGGTCAATCTTGTTCTCTAGACGGCTAGACGGCCAACGCGATGGGCCTCAGCGGCGGGAACCGCGCAGTATGCGGTTGCCGTCCGCTGAAGGCCTGGGGTTGGCCGCCATCTTCGCGACAGCTTGATATGTGCACAAGCGTCTCTTGCGCTAAGATGCCCCATCCGCACTAGTTGGCGAAGACGCTCAGTTTCCCGGGCAGGATTAGGAATATCATTAGAGCGAATTACGAGAGGCGGAAAGTTGTGAAGCTCACCATTGAGTAGCCGCTTGTATGACCCAACCTCAGTTTCTAGTCTCGTCAAGTTGGCGTTAAATGCCCCGAGCCTCAACGCTGCATGCTCTATGTTATCCCAAAAGGGCGAATAGGCTCTTTCATGGAATTCTTCTTCGGCCTTGCTCAAAAAATTGTCAGCTTCTTTTAGTTGCCCAGGCAAGCTCCCCAGGCCGTCATAAAAGCTCTCCATTATTTGCCTCGCCCTTCGCGTTAACTCGCTAGCCTTATTGCCATGTTCTGCGATCTTCCGTCGCATCCATGCTGCTGTCTTAGCATCAATCTGAGCTTTCTTTCTTGCGCTGTAAACCAGAATCGACAAGATGATCGCAGCTATCTCAAGTGAGAAGAATATTTTAAGACTTGCAGTGGGATTTGCGGGAGGCTCGATCATAATAGTGATTATCAAGGCCACAGACATCAAAAGAGAGCCCAAGCCCCAAGGTGATGCCTCGACCGTGAAACTCGGTGGATCTAAAGGTTCTGCTGGCAGCACGCGATACTCCAGATTGGTAGCCATCTATATAGATCACCCTTTAACGCGCAATACCGCTAATCTGCGCCCAACCTCAAGATCAACTGTATCCGTCTTCTCCTCCAACGCCTTCCCGACAGTCTTTTACTCCTGCTCAGGCTATCGGTGAAAAAGATGCATGTCATTCATCTATGAAACATAGATACGCTACACCGGTTCCCTGCTCCTCGTCAATATCGGTGGTACTGTCCGGTTGGGAGCCTGGGCGCGCGGAATCGCCCCAACTTAACCAGACCGGCTTCCAGTGGCCTATCTTACTGATAAGAGTGCAGTTAGCGGAGACCGTGCCGGATAAGCGATGCGAGGTGCGGGTGAGGTAGAACGTTATCCGACAGAGGAGTGTCGGGTTTGCAGTTCATGGTGCGGGCTAAGCTCAATGGAATGAGACCCATAGGTTGAGCTGGCACGACGGTCGTGGTGACCGAGATCTCGCAGTGCTCCGTTCTCCAAGCGCAAGCGGAAGCGGCCGTGACGCCACGCAAGGGGGGAGGGGAAGCCCGGCCTTCGCGCGGTGCCGGCGTCCGCGGCCCCGGCGAGCCACGCGCCCACGGACCGAAAGCCTTCCAAGGACTCCAAGGAGGAGAGCTGGCGCTCCTTGCCCCCAGCCGCCCAGCCCCCGGAGTCCCCTGCTGCGCCGAGGCGAAAGTAGGACACCACGGACAGCCGCCGGGATCTCTGGGGAGCGGAGACTGGCAAGCTGCTAGAACTCTCTGACTCAGCGGGGAGCAGCCTGCTATGGGCTGGTCGAATACCTCCCGAAAAGAATCTTACCGCTTGTTACCTGGCGCCTCCCTACACCCTTTGCTCTGCGAGGTAAGTTACTAATTCCATGTCGCTTACAAAAGAATCTCCCCCCTCTCCCGGCGGGGGCCGGTCGGGAGACGGGAGAGGGGGAGCTTGAAGGCCAAGCCATTCCACAGATCATTGCCGGTTGGAGCGTCCTGCCCTTCGAAGCCTCACCCCCGGCCCCTCTCCCGGGGGGAGAGGGGGGACTTTGGCGGGCGGGATTGCCGAGCGCAGGCATCGGCGCTTGCAGGCGTCCCCCCTCTCCCGGCGGGGGCCGGTCGGGAGAGGGGGACAGGGGGTGAGGATTCGAAGGGCAAACCGGCTCGGCCTTCCGGACACCCTCTGAGCACGGATCTCCGATGCTAAACTTTCCCCCATGAGACCGCGTACCGCCTTCGGCCAGCACACCCTGCCCGGCGAGTACTTCACCTCCGAGGAGATCTTCCACTCCGAGCGGGAGCGGATCTTCCATCGCTCGTGGCTCCTCGCCGGCCACGTGTCGCAGCTCGCCTCGCCCGGCAGCTTCTTCCTCTTCGAGCTCGACCGGGAGAGCATCATCGTCCTCCGGGATGGCGAGGGCACGATCCGCGCTTTCCACAACGTCTGCCGTCATCGCGGCAGCCGCCTCTGCCTCGAACCCTGCGGCGAGCTCGGCCACGCCATTCAGTGTCCCTACCACGCCTGGACCTATGGACTGGACGGAGCCCTGCGCGCCGCACCCAGCATGACCGGGGTCTCTACCTTCGAATCCCAAAACTATCCGCTCAAGCCCGTCGCCCTTGCCGACTGGCAGGGTCTGCTGTTCCTGAATTTCGCGCCGGAGCCGGTCCCCTTCGCCGCGGCCCTGCCGGGGCTCGCGGACAAGTTCGGCGCTTGGCGGCTCCCCGAGCTCAAGTCGGTCCACACACACGTCTATGAAGTCGAGGCCAATTGGAAGCTTTTCTTCCACAACTTCAGCGAGTGTTACCACTGCCCCACGGTCCATCCGCACCTCAACAAGCTGACGCCCTACCGCAACTCCGAGAACGATCTCGACGAAGGGCCGGTGCTGGGCGGGCCGATGTGGATGAGCAACCCGGAAGGGAGCATGACGATCGGCGGCGAGCGCTGCGCGCTGCCCTTTTCCGGGCTCTCTCAAGAGGAGCTTGGGCGCGTCTATTACTACACGCTCTTCCCGACAGCCTTCCTGTCGTTCCTCCCCGACTACGTGCTGGTCCACCGCCTGCTGGCGCACGGCCTCGGCCGCACCCGCATCCTCTGCGACTGGTACTTCCATCCGGAAGCCATCGCCGCGCCCGGCTTCGATCCCCAACCCGCCATCGACTTCTGGGATCTGACCAACCGCCAGGACTGGGAGCTCTGCGCCAACGCCTACAAGGGGGTCACTTCGAACGCCTGGGAACCGGGACCCTATTCAGAGCTCGAAAGCCAGCTCGCCGCCTTCGACCGGCAGTATTTGCGGGCTCTGGAGCCGGAGGCTCCGGCGGTGGCTCGCAGGCGGGGGTAGGAGTAGACCTTGTTCAAGAGAGTGGGTGAAGGATTCGACGAGCAGTTCCGGGAATCCCTTGCGCATGCAGCCGACGCTGTCGGGCGGGATCCGAAGATTCTGGACTTCGCGGAGGAGCTCATCCCGCTGGACAATGAGGCTCTGGCGCTCGCCGAGGGCTCCACTCCGGAAGGGAGCCGCAATCCAGACATTCAGTCCCCCTCATGGCATGAAGATGTCCTGCGCGAGAGAGATCAGCAACTCGCCACCGGCGAGGCAAGTCTCATGGATTGGGAGCAGGCCAAGGCGTACATCCGCAGCCGCGCTCATGAGGATTGAGATCCTCTCTAGGGCCAATGAGGATCTCCTCAACGGCTATCACTTCTACGATCGGCAGGCGCCAAATCTCGGCAACTACGCCGTCCTTGTCGTTCAAAACCCCCGGAGACCCGAAGGCTTCAGCCAACACGGTCAAATCACCCACCGCCCGCTGATCGGATCGCCACCAGCGGATCGACCCGGCTGGCCCTCCAGGCGGGGAGCCAGCTTGCGAGGGTGGCGGTGAGGGTGAGGAGGAGGAGGGCGGCGGCGAAGGTGAGGGGATCGCGGGGGGTGATTCCGTAGAGGTCGTGGGCGAGGAGGCGGCTCACCGCCAGGGTGGCGGCGAGGCCCACGGCGAGGGCGGTGGCGACAAGGAGGGTCGCGTCGCGGACGACCAGGGCCACGACTTGGCGCCGGCTCGCTCCGAGGGCCATGCGAATGCCGATGTCGCGGTGGCGCTGGGCGACGGCGAGCGAGAGGATGCCGTAGAGGCCGACGGTGCTCAGGAAGAGCGCGAGGCCGGCTGAGGCGGCGAGGACGGTGCCGGTGACCCGGACCGGAGTGAGGAAGCGGTCGCGACTGGCGGTCATGAGTTCCATCTCGGTCACCGGTACGTTGGGATCGATCGCATGGAGCTCGCGGCGCAAGGCGGGCAGAAGCCGCACGAGATCGCCGTCCGCTCGGATGCAGAGGCGAGCGTCGAGGAGATCCTCATTCTGCCAGTAGGGGAGATAGACCTGCGCGGCCGGTGTCTCCATGGCATTTGGAGCTCCGACGTCCGCCACGAGGCCGACGACCGTGCAGGTTTTGTCCGCGACGATCAGAAGCTGCCCGATGGCGTCGCGGTCCGGCCACAGGCGCCGCGCGAGCGTCCGGTTGACGATCGCCACCGGGGCCGTGTGCGCGGAATCGTGATCGTCGAAGTCGCGCCCACGGAGGAGCGGCACTCCCAACGTCCTGAAGAAACCCGGCGCGATCTCGCCGGTCTCCGCGGTGGGTCCTTCCTTGGACGGACCGGGAGTCTGGCCGGGAAGCCGCACGGGGACCGCGTTCGGAGCGGCCGGGGGGAGTTGGACGGCGAGGCTCACCGCGCGGACGCCGGGCAGCCGTTCCAGGCGGCGGAGCGCCTCGCGGCTGAACGCCTGCCCTTGGCGCGGCGTGTAATCGATCAGGCGCGGGCGCAAACGCAGAGTGACGACGCCGTTCGGATCGAAACCGCCGCCGCGGACCGCGTTGGTGAGGCTCCGCGCCAGCAGCCCCGTGCACGTCAGCAGCACGAACGACAGCGCGACCTGGACGATGATCATGAAGCCGAGCATCCGGGGCCGGCCGTGCGCCGCCGCGGCCACATCCTCTTTCATCGCGGCCACCAGGCTCGGCCGGGTGGATTGCAGACCCGGCACCAGGCCCACGATCAGACCGGTAAGGACCGAGAGCAGGCCCGCGTAGCCGAGCACCTTGAGGTCGATCCCGAGGTCGAGCGGGACGTCGCTGGGGTAGAGGGCCACGATGACGCGTCCGAACCAGGAGGCCATCAGGAC
>JBAPYB010000479.1:0-2393 GCA_049284515.1 Thermoanaerobaculia bacterium | reverse complement strand
GTCGTCGCCCTCGACGGTGAGGCCGCGGGCGCGGGCGCGGGCGACGAGGAGCGGGCGATAGCGCGCCTCGTACTCGGCCGCGAAGGCGCGCTGGAGCGCCTCGATCTTCGCCGGGCTCTCCGGCCTCACCTCCGCCGCGTAGGAGATCGCGACGCACTGCCGGACCGCCGCCTCGAGGGAGCATCGCGCCCCGAGCCCGTTCAGCACCACCTCCACGATCGCCGCGGCCGCCGCGTCGAGGAGCGCGTCGAGCTCGCGCGCGCACGCCTCGTCGCGCACCCACAGCGTCCGCGTGTGCTTGCCGAGCCGCCCCGCGAGATACAGGTCGCGCGGCGTGCGCAGCGCTCTCGCCGCGGTTCCCGGCTCGATCAGGTTCAGCTTGGCCAGGGTGCCACGACACCCCGGATCGCGGAACGCGACGGTCGCGGGCGGCAGGAAGCGCGCGGCGGCACGCGCGATCGGGCCGATGCCCTCGTGCTTCAGCGCGACGTCGAGCTCGTCCACCACGGCGAAGAGATCCGGGATGCTCCCGGGCCGGCGGGTCGTGGGCGCGAGGCAGCTCCCGAACAGGGTCAGCGAGCGCAGCCCGGCGCCGTGGCGGGCGCGCACGAGCCCGGTGAGGGACTCGATCTCCATCACGCGGCCGGCGCCGGGGCGGGCGCGACGGTCGCCATCAGGCACTGCCCCGGGTCGCCACGCGCGTCCAGACCTTGCGATGGATGAACCGGCCGAGAGGCGTCGCAGCCAGACCGAAGGCCCCCCGGCGCAGCGTGCTCCCAATCCCGCTGTCGAACGCGTAGATGCGGCTCATCCAGTGGGACCAGCGGATCAGCCCGTCGTTCGCCGGATGTCGCTCCCGCTCGTAGGCGGTGAGGCACTCCCCGAGCCGGGGCGCGCTTTCACCGGCCGCGAGCGCCGGGCCCACATGCCGCGCCAGCGACGCGGCGTCCTCGATGGCCATCGTCATTCCTTGCCCCGCCGTCGGGTTGGTCACGTGCACCGCATCGCCGAGCAGCGCCGCGCCGCGCGCGACGTAGCGCGGCGCGTGGCCGCGCCAGACCTTGTAGAGATGCGCGCCCGGGAACGCGCGGCGGCCTACCAGCAGGCGCGTGCGGCGGCCGATGGCCGCGAGCTTCTCCTCGATGGTGCCGGTGCGGAAGAGCTGCTCCTGCTCGCCGTGGACGAGCACGCCGAGCCCGCAGCGATCATCGCCCTGCGGCACGACGAGGATGCCGCCCTCGGCGCACAGCTCGATGCGCATGACGTCCTCGTATCCGGGTGGCCGGTCGACGTCGACGATGAAGAAGCTGTGGTCGTACGGCGTGCTTTCAAACGGGATCTGCAGCGCCGCGCGTAGCGCCGATGACGAGCCGTCCGCGCCGACGACGAGCGACGCCGTGATCTCCCGCGCTGCGTTCTCCTCCTCGGCGATGTGTGCCCCGCGCACGCTCCCGTTCTCCTCGAGGAGGCGCTCCGCCCGGCACCGGTAGCGCACCTCGACCCGGCCCGTGGCGCGCGCGGCGTCGTGCAGCACGCGCTCGATCTGCGGGTGGGGCAATACGAGGTAGGGCGGCGAACCGGGCGGCACGAGCGGCGCCTGGAAGAGAAGCCCCGCCCCCGCGTCGTCGTACATCTGGATCGTCGACAGGGACCGGGCTCCCGCCTCCTTGAACCGGTCGAGCGCGCCCCACGCCGCCAGGTGTGTCGTCACCGCGGGCAACAGGCTGTCGCCGCGGTTCGCGTTGCCCGGCCCCGAGCGGCGCTCGGCGAGCAGGATCCGCAGCGGATAGGCGTGGCCGAGCGCGAGGGCCAGGGCGGCGCCGCCGACGCCGCCGCCCACGATGATCACATCGAAATCGTTCGTCAAGAGCCCAGTTCCTCCTCGTTGTCGCACGCCGGCAACAGCACCTCGAGCGAGCGCGGCTCGCAGGTGATTTCGACGGGGGTCGCCTGCGCCGGCAGCTCGCCGTCGAGCGCGACGCGGAAGGGCTCGCCCGGCGATTCGAGGCGGACCCATGGGCTCGCCGCGAGCACGACCTCGGGCAGCACGCCGTGGGTGCCCTT
Organism: Thermoanaerobaculia bacterium; assembly: GCA_049284515.1. GTDB lineage: Bacteria > Acidobacteriota > Thermoanaerobaculia > Multivoradales > UBA5704 > DATARR01. The sequence continues at coordinate 329 of JBAPYB010000479.1, read as the reverse complement.
CAGGATCCGCGGGAAATTGGCCAGCAGCCGCCCGCGCCCGCTCCCCTTCACGATGCACAGATCGAGGAGCCCGTCGTCGATGCGCGCCGCCGGGCTCACCATGAAGCCGCCGCCGTAGCTCTTCGTGTTCGTGACGGCGGCGAAGAACACCTCGCCCTCGAAGACCCCGTCCCGCCACGAGACGCGCAGCGGCCTCGGCGTATAGGCGACGAGACCGCGCAGCGACGCGTACAGGTTGAGCGCCTTCGAGCGCGGGAAGCGCGAGCCGTGGACGATGGTGAGGGCCAGCTCGTCGAGCCCGAGCGAGGCGACGCAGCACAGCCGCGCCC
>JBAPYB010000478.1:0-1584 GCA_049284515.1 Thermoanaerobaculia bacterium | reverse complement strand
CATCCGGCTGGAACGAGGCAAGGTCGCGGGCGTCACGCTCGCCTCGGGCGAGGCGGTCGACGCGCCGGTCGTCCTCTCCTCGGCCGATCCGAAGCGAACGATGCTCGACCTTCTGGCGCCCGGCTCTCTGCCGCTCAAGATCGAAGAGGAGTTCCACCGGGTGCGCAGCCGGGGGAGCGCGGCGAAGGTCCACCTGGCCCTCTCGGGTCCCCTGGAGCTGGCAGGGAGCGACGGCCGGCGCGACGAGGTGATCCGCATTGGCGGCGGCCACGTGGACGAGCTGGAGCGCGCTTTCGACGCCATCAAGTACCGGCGCTTCTCCGCGCGCCCGCACCTGGAGATCCGCGTGCCCACCGTCGCCGATCCGGGCCTCGCGCCGTCCGGCCACCACGTCGTCTCCATCCTCGCGAGCTTCGCCCCTTACCACCTGGATGGCGGCTGGACGGCGGAGGCGCGCGAGCGCCTGGGCGACGCCGTGATCGCCGTCCTCGAACGGCACGCTCCGGACGTGCGCCAACGGATCGTGGCGCGGGAAGTGCTGACCCCCGCCGATCTCGCAACCCGTTTCGCCCTCACCGGCGGCCAGCTCCATCACGGCGAGCTGGCCCTCGATCAACTGCTGGTAATGCGCCCGTCGCCCTCCGCGGCCCGCTATCGCACCGCCATCCCCGGCCTTTTCCTGGGCGGCAGCGGCAACCATCCGGGCGGCGGCGTACGGCCGACGGCGGGTCTGCTGGCGGCGGAGGTGGTCCTCGCTTCCTGACCGGTGCGCTCCCGAGGCCGGATCTATAATCGGCATCCCGATGAAGATCCCGCGCATCGTCCATCAGATCTGGATCCAGGGTGAGGGCGCCATGCCCCGCCGGTATCGCCGCTGGGCGGAGAGCTGGCGCGCCCTCCACCCCGACTGGGAGTACGTGCTGTGGGACGATGCGGCGCTGCGGCGCCTCCTGGGCGAGCACCTGCCGGAGCTGCTCGCGCTGTACGAGCGGCACCAGGACTTCGCGGAGCGCTCCGATCTCGGCCGCTATGCCGTGCTCCACGTCCACGGCGGCCTTTACGTGGACGTTGACACCCGTTGCGTCCGCCCGCTCGACCCGCTGCTGCAGGCCGGCGATGCCCGTTTCCTGGTGGCGCTCTACAAGAACCTTGCCTCGAAACGCCCGAATGATCCGTTCGAGCGGATCGCCAACTCGCTCATCGCCTGCGTCCCGCGTCACCCGCTCTGGCCCGGTTTCTTCGACCTGCTGTGCCGCACCTGCGCGCCCGGCACGTTCGCCCCGGCCAACACGGGTCCCATCAAGCTGTGGCCGTATCTGCGGCAGTGGGCGCAGGCGACCTCCGAGGAGCCTGGGCTGATCGGTCCCGACCAGGTCCTGATCTCGTTCTGGATGCCGTTGTACTGGATGCGGCTCCGCGCCCTGCTGTCGCCGCGGCTCCGGGTGCTCGATTTCAATGCGAGCGGCCGGCGGAGCCTCCTCCGTCTGGGATTCTGAGATGATCCGGCGCAGCGACTGGAGGCTCGTGGCCCAGGCCCTGGCGCGCCGCCTGCGGCCCGGCCGCGAGCGCGCGCGGGTGCTGCGC
>JBAPYB010000477.1:0-9845 GCA_049284515.1 Thermoanaerobaculia bacterium | reverse complement strand
CTACAAGGACCTGTTCAAGAAGGTTGAGAACGCGATCGCCGTCTACACCTCGGAGCTCGATCACAGCGCCGGCGGGTCCGATCCCGAGGTGTTGCTCCAGGACCGCCTCGCGAAAGGAAGGGAGCGGCTCGACGGCGCCCTGGAGGCCCTCGCCTTGCTCTGCGAGCCGGTGGAGCCGCCGAAGGGCGAGCTGGAGCACATCCATTATTTCTGTGGCAACACGGAGATTCCGGCCGACCTGGAGGAACGGGAGCCGCAGAGGTCCATGCTCTACAAGTCGACCGCGGCGCTCGTCCGCGCCTACGCCAACATCGCCGACGATCTCGAGGCCGCCGGCTACAGCGAGGCCGGCATCCGCCGCATCAAGGAATCGCTCGCTCATTACCTGAGCCTCCGCGAGATCATCCGCAAGGCCAGCGGCGAGACGCTCGACATGAAGCCTTACGAGGCGGACATGCGGCACCTGATCGATACCTACATCGAGGCAGACGAGCCGCGGAAGATTTCACCCTTCGACGGCCTGAGCCTGCTGGAGCTGATCGTGAAGACCGGCATCGCGGAAGCGATCAACTCTCAGCTCGGCGGGCTGAAGGGGAACAAGGACGCCATCGCCGAGACGATCGAGAACAACGTCCGCCGCAAGATCATCAAGGAGCACCTGACGGATCCCGCCTACTACGAGCGGATGTCGGCGCTGCTCGACGAGATCATCGCCCTGCGCAAGGCCAAGGCCATCGCCTACGAGGACTACCTAAAACGCATTGCGATCGTGGCGCGGGGGGTCGAGGAGGGGCAGTTGGACGATACGCCCGAGCCCCTGAAGCGCAGCCCGGCGCTCCGGGCCCTCTACCGAAACCTCCAGGGGAACGACCGGAAGCTTGCTCAGGCGGGTACCGTCGCCGCGCCGCCGGCCGGAGATTCAGCCACCGGCGATCCGGTCCTCGACCTGGCGATGAGGCTGGACGCAGCCATCAGACGAGTCCGGCCGGATGGCTGGCGGGGAGTCCAGGCGCGCGAGCAGACGATCAAGCAGGCTCTGTACAACGTTCTGGGCGACGCCGGTGAAGTGGAACGGCTTTTCCCGATCATCAAGGCGCAGGGCGAGTACTGATGACGTCGCGGATCGAGCTGGGCGACATCACGGTGGACGTGGTTTTCAAGGACATCAAGAATGTCCATCTCAGCGTCTACCCCCCGGCAGGGCGTGTGCGTATCTCGGCCCCGAGGCGCATGAGCCTCGACACCATCCGTGTCTTCGCCATCTCCAAGCTGGGTTGGATCAAGCAACAGCAGGAGAAGCTGAGGGGCCAGGAACGCGAGACGCCTCGCGGATACTTGAACCGGGAGAGCCACTACGTCTGGGGGAAGCGCTACCTCCTCACGGTTACAGAGGAAGACGCGCCGCCGGCCGTCGAGCTGAAGCACCGCCGGATGCTCCTACAGGTGCGGCCGGGGACCCGTCGCGAAAAGAAGGAAGCTCTCGTCGAGGAATGGTATCGAGAACAGCTCAAAGAAGCGGTGCCGCCCCTGCTGGAGCGCTGGGAGCCACTGCTGGGCGTGAAGGCCGACCGCTGGTTCGTGCAGCGGATGAAGACCAAGTGGGGGAGCTGCAACCACAAGGCGCGCACCATACGCCTCAACACCGAGCTCGCCAAGAAACCCCCGCAATGCCTCGAATACATCGTGGTTCACGAGCTGGTCCACCTGCTGGAGCCCACCCACAACGCCCGCTTCCTCGCGCTGATGGACCGCTTCATGCCCAACTGGCAGTTCCATCGGGAGGAGCTCAACCGCCTGCCGGTTCGGCAAGAGACCTGGAGCTACTGAGGGGCGCCTCTGGGCCCCTTTGACCCGGTGAGTTACGACCCTCCCTGCCCTTCCTTCACCCGCGCATAGTCCTCCGGCACGTCGATGTCCGCGAGAGCGGATACGGGCCAGGGCAGCACCTCGGCCTCGCTGCGGTGGCGCTTCACCACCTGCCGGCCGCAGCCTTCTCCGGTCATCAGCAGCAGCTCGTTGAAGAGGCTCCGGTCGTAGACCATGGGCGGCGCGTTGACGCCTTCGTAGTCCGAGATGACGAGGGGTGCCGTGGACTCGCGGTAGCGGGCGACCATGGCGGCGATCATTTCCGCGGTGACGAAAGGCATGTCCGCCAGCATCACCATGGCCGCAATGGCCGCCGTTGCCTTGAGCCCCTGGACGGCCATGGCGCCGCTCTTGAGCGAGGAGTTGATTCCCTGCTGGTAGAGGGGATTGAGCGCCCACTCACAGGGCAAACCTTCGAGCTCGCGGGCAGTCTTGTCCGACTCGTGGCCAAGCACCACCACCAGCGGCGAGAGACCGCCGGCCAGCGCCCGCTTCGCCGCCCGCCGCAGGACGCTTTCGCCTTCCAGCTCGAAGAGGAGCTTGTTGCTCCCCATGCGGCTGGAGGTGCCGGCGGCGAGGAGGATTCCGGCGACGTTCCCGTTCCGTTCAGGCGGCATGGATAGCCTCCTTCCGTTCATTGAGATGCCGCGGCTCGCGACCGGCCAGGTAGGCGAGCAACTCGGCGACGATGGCGAATGCCACCTGCCGCGGCCCGTCGGCGCCGAGGTCGAGCCCGACCGGCCCATAGACCCGCTCGTCCCCCATCATCCCGATCTCACGCAGGATGCTCTCCGTCCGCGCGTGCGGCCCCAGCATGCCGACATAGGGCACACCCGCCGTGAGCAGCCTTCGAGCCCACTCGCGGTCCTGCGCCAGCGAATGGGTCTTCACCACCGCCAGGGAACGGGCGGCGGGAGGCAGGACGATCCCCGGATCCTCGGGCCGGGCCAGTACGAGTTGGGACGCCTGAGGGAACCAGGCAGCGTCCAGCAGGGCCGGCCGATGATCAAGGACGGTGACGCGGAAGCCGGCGTCCGCGGCATAGGCGACGAGCGGCCGGGCGTCGTCCCCGGCGCCGCAGACGATGAGATGGGGAGGCGGCGGCAGCACCTCGAAAAAGACCCTGCGCTCCGCGAGCGCCTGCGCCGCCGAGCGGCCGGCCGCGGCCAGGCTCCGGGTGTGCTCCGCGGCGAGCCTGTCGAGGTCCGGCGATCCCAAGGAGCCGTGCAAGGCTCCGTCCGGCCCCACGACCAGCATCGCGCCCAGGCCCTCGCCGTCCACCACCGTCGCGGCCACGAAGGGAGAGTCCCCAGCCAGGAAGGTCCGCAGAGAGTCCGCCAGCTCCGCCAGCGGCCCCTCGGTGGCCGGCTGAACGAAGACGTCCACCAGTCCGTTGCACCCCAGGCCGAGACCCCAGACGATGTCCTCGTCAGCGCCTGTGCTGTAGTGCCGCAGGCTGGGGCGGCCCGTCGCCAGGACGCCCTTGGCCACCTCGCGCACGTCCGCCTCCAGGCAGCCGCCGCTGACGCTGCCGAGGGTGTCGCCCGTCTCTTCGATGAGGAACTTGGCGCCCGGCCGGCGGTAGGCGGAGCCCACGATGTGGGTCACCGTGGCGAGCGCCGCCCGCCGCCCCGCCGCCTTGATCTCGGCCAGGCGCGTGAGGATCTCGGCTGTTTCCTTCCAGTGGTTCATACCAGCCCCCTGGGGAAAGATACCTCCTGTCGAGAACCGTTTCAATGGAGATCCCGACAAACAGAAGTTGACGGAACCGTGGGGCCGGCCTAGGATAAGCCCAATAAAAAGCCCCTCTACAATAGGTCCAAGATCGGCGATCCAGCCTCCACAGCCACCCCACTAGAGAGGAGCCCACCGATGTATGACAACAGCCTGATCGTCGGAACTTCCCTGCCGTCGAAAACACTCTGTCTTACGTTCGATGATGGACCGGGAGAGACTGCCGGGTCGGGACCGGGACCGCATACTCTCGAGATCGCCCAATATCTCGCTCAGGAAGGCATCCAAGCCACCTTCTTCATGGTGGGCAAGCATGGCGAGCAGTACCCCTCCATACCCCCCCAGGTCAGGGACCTCGGTCATCTGGTGGGCAATCACACCTTCAACCATCCGGACGTGGTGGATCTTCTTGCCGCGGGAGGGGACGTCATCGATCAGATTGCTCGGACGGATGCCGTCATCAGCAATTGGATCACCGGGTCGACGACCTTCGTCCGGCCGCCTTACGGGGATTGGTCGGCCAATGTGGCTCTCGCGCTCAATAACAACCTGGTTGTCAACATGCGACACGTGGGACCGATTGGGTGGGATATCGACGGCGGCGATGTCTCGCACTGGCTGAACGGGGACAGCGCGCAGGTGGGTTCCGACGCCTATCTGGCCGCGATCCAAGCGGCCGATCGGGGCATCGTTCTCATGCACGACAGCACGGCTGACATCGAATTCGCCAAACCTGTGAATCTTACGTACGCAATGGTCCAGATCCTCGTCCCTACTCTCAAGTCTCAGGGTTATCAATTCGTTCCGCTGACTGCGATTCCCGATGTCGTGACGGCCGCCCAGAGAACGCTCTCGTTGGCCTTACAGGCGTCCAATGGCAAATACGTCTCGCCGCAAGCGGGTGGCGGTGGAACGATCCTCGTGGACGGTCCCGCGATCGGCGCTTGGGAGACGCTCGGCATCGATTACGTGGCGCCTGGCAAAGTCGATCTCCGGGCACCCAACGGCTTGTATCTATCTCCCCAGGATGGCGGTGGTGGAGAGGTCCTCTCCAATGGGCCCGGGATTGGCGGCTGGGAAGCCTTGGACCTGATTCCGGTCGGTCCTCAAAACGTTGCATTCCGGACGGCCACCGGTCACTTTCTGACCCGCGAGACCGCCGCTGGAGGCCAGCTCAGAGCCGATGTCACCACGCTGAGCGGGTGGGAGAACTTCACGTTCAAACCGGTCTAGAGGTTCGGCAGGAGATCGAGATGCAACCAGAGACCCAGGCGGAGAGAAACGGATGGCTGCCCGACCCGGAACCGGAGCCGGCCGCCGGAAACGCTGAGGGGCGCTGGAGCCTGGCTCAGAAGGTGGGGTTTCGCTTCCTGTTTTCCTACTTCGTCCTGTTTTTTCTCACCGGGCAGGAGATCGGCATCATTCCGTTCACCACCCCGTTGGTCGAAAGGTACACGAAGCTCTGGTATGGGATCGCCGTCTGGACCGGCAAGCATCTTCTCCACATCCAGTATGACTTTCCAATGAACGGGGATGGCAGCGGAGACACCACGTTTCAATGGATTCTCCTGCCATGCTATCTGGCGCTGGCCGCCGCCGCGACGATCCTCTGGTCGGTGCTCGACCGGAGGAGGCCCAACTACAAGCGGCTCTACACCTGGCTCCGCTTCCTACTGCGTTTCACGCTGGCAATGGCACTGATCACCTACGGGCTCGTCAAGGTGATTCCCAACCAGATGCCGTCCCCGCGCTCGTTCACGCTATTACAGCGAGTGGGCCAGCTTACGCCGATGCGGTTGCTGTGGACCTTGATGGGTGCATCCCCAGCATTCCAGACCTTCACCGGCCTGGCCGAGCTGCTGGCCGGCCTTCTCTTGCTGGTGCCTCGAACGGTTTTGCTGGGCTCTCTGATCTGTGTCGCGGACATGACCATGGTCTTCATGATGAACATGGGCTACGACGTGCCGGTCAAGATCATGTCGTTCCACTACCTGGTCATGGGTGTCCTTCTGGTAGCTCCGGACCTGCGCCGGCTGGCCAATTTGTTCGTCTTCAACCGCCCTGTCGAAGCGGCGGAAGCGCGCCCTCTGTTTGCGCGCCGGCGGCTCGATCAAGCCGTACAGATCGTCTTCGTGATCTTCGGTTTCTACACCATTGGAACGAACATCATCGAGGGCATCGAGCGCTACGGTGACAGAAATCCACCGAAGCCGCCGCTCTATGGTATCTGGTCTGTCGAAGAGATGACCCTCGACGGCCAGGAAGTGCCCCTGGCCACCGCCATCGGCCGGTGGCGATGGGTCACCCTCGAAAAGCCCGGCGAAATGAGGCTGGAGCTGACGACCGGAGCGCGTGAGAATTACACGATGAAGCTCGACGCCGTCGCGAAGAGGATGACCCTCACGAGATATCAGAAAGATCCGCAAGGCAAACCCCTGCTGAATGCGGCGGGCAGGCCTCAGAAGGACCCGAGCTGGAAGGGAGATCTCTCCTTCAACGAGCCCGAGACGGACGTGCTCGTCTTCGACGGCACCCTGGACGGCCATCGTACCCACGCCAAGCTCGCCAAGATGCCGCTCATCGGCAAGGGCTTCCACTGGGTGCTCGATCCACCCAAGGAGTTGAGGAGCGCGAAATGAGCCAGGCAACGATCATCGTGGAAGGCACCTTCCGTGAGGGCTACGAGAAATACTTCGACGAGTACTCGGGAATCATGAAGGCCTTTCTGGCCAGGCACCAGGGGACGACCCTGCGCCGGCAGCTCATCAAGAGGACGCTCTACGGCACGCACTACCCCAGCCTGATCATGGTGATCGACTTCCCCACCGAGGAGCTTGCCGAATCCTTGTTCTTCGAGCAAGAATATCTCGACGTCATTCCCCTGCGGGATCGCATCTTCGCGGATTTCAGGATGTACCTGGCGGAGTACGGGAACGTCTGAGGATCTGGGCGTACATCAAGCGAGATCGTCCGCCGGTGGTGGTACGTTCGGATACGGCTCGATTGGCCCCTCCAGCGCTCCCATGGCCGCAATGAAGAGATGCGGGAAAGACAGGGGGACGGTCTGGCAAAGGCGCAGGATCCGCCGGCGCAGCGTGGCGGCCTCCTCGCCGGGACCCGAGGCCATCCGGTAGAGCTCCCGCCAGGCCTCGAGCTCTCCGCGATCGAGGAGTTGGGCCAGGACCTCGTCGCTTTCCAGCGCAAGACCCTTGCGATTCCAGAGTGCCTGCGAACGAGAGAGATCGAAGCGGCTCATCCTTTGCCCTCCGTTTTGCCGAGAACCAAGCTGGCCAGAGTCCTCACTCCGCGGGTGCCGGTCTTCTGAGGAAGGAGCCTCGAGCGTACGCTTTCCAGGCGCGACATGTCCTCTTCGGCGCTATCGACCAGAAGAGACATCGCGCTCTCAAAATCGCGTAGCCGATCTCTGTAGAGAGCAGTCCGGGCGATCTGCCGAAAAGGACCGTCAAGGATCAATTTCAATTGTTTGCGGCGGCTTGGCGCCGCCCCAGGGTTTCATAGGGTTCCATGAGGCAATACGCAGGCATGACAAGGCGCAGGGTCCCTCTCTCACAAAGAAGCAGGATCTCTTCGCAGGCAACATGCTGTTCCTGGAGGAGCGCGAGCTCGAGGACGAAGTTCGACTCGACGTAGACGTTCACGCGGCGGCCGGGTAGGCAATTCTGCCGTTCTTTGCCGCCTCGTCAAGACCCGAGCCCGCGAGTTGGGCGTTCCTCGGGGCCTCCGGCCATTGGTGAATGAGATCCTCCAGCCAGGACATCACGATGAGCTCGAAGGCCGGACCGCTGATCTCCTCCAGCCTCACACCAGATCCTTGCAAGTAGCGTTCGAAGAGGGGCTTCGCATCGATCGCGTAGTCCGGAGAAACGGGCGCGACATCCGCATCCTTCGGCACCCCTGACTTCCAGAGGTATAGCCGATCAGGTGTCACGAGGAGGAATAGTGGCGCGTACCGAAAGGCTTCATAGGCCAAGAGATTCCTCCGAAACTCCGCCGCCCAGCGGCTCGAGGTTCCCCGCTTGGCCTTGATCTCGATGACCGCCGCCAAGCGGCCATAACGATCGTAAAGGACGAAATCCGGTTGGGTTGCCATTCACTCCTCCGCCCTGGGGGCCGTATCCCTCAGCCCTGCGAAGTGTAGCAGACTACCCTGTCGGCTGGTCGCTCTGAGCCAAGCGATTTCCCGCGAGCTGGCGCGTCTCTTGCTTTTCTTCACAGTCGGCGCGGGAGCGGTCCGCTCCTGCGCGTAACAACCGAAGGGAGGCCACCAATGATTTCGCGAAACATCTCTCTGCCCGAGCTCGGTCTGGTCGCCAGCACCCGCGCGGCCCTGGGCGCCGGAATCGCCCTCTTGCTGGGCGAGCGTCTCGACTCCAAACCGCGGCGGGCCGTGGGCTGGACACTCCTCGCGGTGGGCGCGTTGACAACCATTCCGCTCCTCGCCGAGGTGCTGCACCACAAGCCGGCGCCCGAGGCGGTGCCATGATCCGAAAGCTCAAGTCCGGCGAGTACCGCCTCTACTCGCGGAAGAAGGACGAGAAGACGGGCAAGCGGAAGAACCTGGGCACTTTCAATTCGCTCGAAGCCGCCAAGCAGCACGAGCGCGAGGTCCAGTTCTTCAAACGCGGCTGATCAGGACAGAAGCCCCCGGCGGGCCGCGTAGCGGACGAGCTCAGCGGTGTTGTGGACGCCCAGCTTCTCCATCAGCCGGCAGCGGTGGTTGTCCGCCGTCTTGACGCTGATCCCCAGGGTGCGGGCGATCTCCTTGGTGGTGCGGGCGTTGACCACGAGGTGGAAGACCTCGCGTTCGCGGGGGGAGAGGCCGCCGTAGGGATCTTCGAGCGATTCCGGTTGCCGGTTGGGCTCGGTGAGCACCCGCGACGCCTGAGGCCCGAAGTAATCGCGGCCGGCGTGAAGGGCGCGCACGGCGGCGAGGAGCTCGGCCACGGCGCTGTCCTTGACCAGGTAGCCGGAGGCGCCGGCGCGAACCACTGGCAGCACGTACTCCTCCTCCTCATGGACGGTGAGGGCGAGCACGCGCACCTGCGGCATCTCCTCGTGGATGCGGCGCACCGCTTCCAGACCCGAAAGGCGCGGCATGCTGAGGTCGACGACCGCCACTTCGGGCCGGGTGGCGCGCGCCTTTTCCACCGCCTCCAGGCCGTCCGCGGCCTCGGCCACCACCTCGCACTCGCCGCTCTCCACGAGCAGGCTCACCAATCCCTGGCGCACCAGGGTATGGTCGTCGGCGACCAGAACCCGGACCCGGGAGCTCATCGTCCTTCCTCCTCCGTCAAGGGTACGGCGGCCGAGAGGACGGTCCCCTGGCCGGGGACCGAGGCGATCTCCAGCCGCCCGCCGAAGAGCTCCAGCCGGTCGCGCATGCCGCGCAGGCCGGAGCCTGTCGCCGCCTCTCCCCCGAGGACCGCCTGCGGCTCGAAGCCCCGCCCGGCATCGGCCACCCGGAGCACCAGAGACTCTCCGGAGCGCCAGACGTCCACCTGTGCGTGGTCCACGCCGGCATGACGGAGGACGTTGGTCAGGGCTTCCTGGGCGATGCGAAAAACCAGGGTCTTGAGATCCGGGTCCACCCGCTCGGCCAGCGGATCGAGAGTGAGCTCGACCTTGAGGCCGGTGCGCTGCTCCAGGGTACGGCCAAGCCAGGAGAGGGCCGCCACGAGCCCCAGGTCGTCGAGCACCGTGGGGCGCAGCAGGCGCGACATCTCGCGGCTCTCGTTGAGGGCCAGGCGCGCCATCTCCACCGAGTCGTCGAGGCGGGCCGAAAGCTCGGGCGGCACCGTTCCGTCGAGCTTCTCCCCCAGGCGCTCCAACTGATGAGTGAGGGCCGTCAAGGTCTGGCCGAGGCCGTCGTGCAGCTCGCGCGCCAGACGCCGCCGCTCTTCCTCCTGCACCCGCCAAACCGCCTTGGCGAGGCTGCGGAAGCGGCGTTCTCCCTCGATCAGGCGCGAGAACAGCCGCTCGTTGGCGCGCGTGATGTCACGCACGCGGTCGACGATGTCATGCATCGGGTCGGCGGGCTCAGCCGTTCGGCCTGATCTTTCCGAGCTTGATTCCCGATCCGCCGGCACCATCCTGCTGTGTTCCATCCTGAACCTCCGCAATACGATCGAAAAATCTCCGCTGTCCGGGTGAGAGATCTCGGCTCACCCGGGCGATCTCTTCGGCGGCGCGGCGGCGCTCGACCCCAGCCTCACCGGTGCCATGCC
>JBAPYB010000476.1:0-56116 GCA_049284515.1 Thermoanaerobaculia bacterium | reverse complement strand
ACCCCTTCCAGCCCTGAAAGGGCGGCAGCAGCGCGACTCCACGGCGGTCTGCTGTCGCCCCTTCGGGGCTGGGAGGTTTTGGTTCCGTTCCTACCTGGGGCTGACGCCCCAGGCTCCATGCTGTCGCCCCTCCAGGGCCTAACTCCGAGGGGTTGGGACAGTTATTTCGTGACGATCCCTGCAGCATTTCCAAGGAGGAGGGAGACCGGGCGGGAGAATTGCAGTGCGTGGTGGTCCGAGGCTGCCGCGGACATGGGCGGAATGAGCAGCAGAGCTCTACGGAGGTCCCCAGGGAGTATGGCGTGCTAGAATCCGACCGACTGCAGAGGATGAGGGTCGCTCCAAATCATCTCGATGCAGGTGGACGTGTGGCACGTAGACGACTTGAGGAAAGGTCGAGCCCAATGTTTGAGAAGTACAACGAGAAGGCCCGCCGAGCCCTGTTTTTCGCCCGCTACGAAGCCAGCAAGCTGGGCAGCCGGGTCATCGAGTCCGAACACATCCTGCTGGGGATCCTGCGGGAGGGAGAGGAAACGGTCAGCGAGATCTTCCGGCGCTTCCAAGTGAAGCCGGAGGACATCCGGCGCGAGATCGAAGGAGAGAGGATCTTCGTCGAGCGCATCTCGTCGACTGCCGAACTGCCCCTGTCGGAAGAATCCAAGAAGATCCTGGCCTACGCCTCGCACGAAGCGGAGAGCATGCTGCACGCGACGGTCGGCTCCGAGCACCTGCTGATCGGCATCCTGCGGGTCGAGGGGTGCACGGCGATGCGCATCCTGGCCCAGCACGGGTTCGACGTCTACACGGTGCGCGAGGAGGTGCTCGCCATCGCCAAGGAGCGCGAGGCTTCGCAGCAGAAGAAGGAGCTGCCGTTCCTTTCGGAGTACGGGCGCGACCTCACGGCCCTCGCCGCCGAGCAGTCGTTCGATCCCCTCATCGGCCGCGACGAGGAGGTGGACCGCATCATCCAGATCCTCTCCCGCCGCACCAAGAACAACCCCATCCTGCTGGGCGAGCCGGGGGTCGGCAAGACGGCCATCGTCGAGGGCCTGGCGCAGCGCATCGTCGAGGGCCGGGTGCCGATCTTCCTGGCCAACAAGCGGATCATGGCGCTCGACCTGTCGCTCATCGTGGCGGGCACCAAGTACCGCGGCCAGTTCGAGGAGCGCCTGAAGGGCATCCTGAAGGAGCTCAAGGAGAGCCGCGAGCTCATCGTCTTCATCGACGAGATCCACTCCCTCATCGGCGCCGGCTCGGCCGAGGGCTCGCTCGACGCCGCCAACATCCTGAAACCGGCCCTGTCGCGCGGCGAGATCTCCTGCATCGGCGCGACGACGCTCAAGGAATACCGCAAATACATCGAGAAGGACCGCTCGCTGCTGCGCCGCTTCCAGGCCATCCAGGTCAATCCGCCGACGCCGGAGCAGACCCAGGAGATCCTCGAGGGGGTCAAGGACCGCTACGAGTCGTTCCACAAGGTGCGCTACCGCGCCGAGGCGCTGCGCACGGCGATCTACCAGTCGAGCCGCTACATTCCGGACCGCCACCTGCCGGACAAGGCCATCGACGTCATCGACGAGGCCGGAGCCCGGGTGAAGCTGCGCCGGGTCCGCGATACCCAGAACCTGCGCCGGCTGGAGCAGGAGATCCGCCAGGTGGTCAAGGAGATGAAGGTCGCCATCTCCGACAAGGACTTCGAGCGCGCCGTCTACCTGCGGGAGCGGGAGATCGAGCTGCGCGAGGACCTGGAGCGCATGAGCGTGGCGGCCGACGAGACGGGCGTCCTGGAGGTGACCCGGCACGACATCGAGGAGGTGATCTCCTCGTGGACGGGAATCCCGGTGGCCGCGCTGCAGAGCGAGGAGGCCGCGCGGCTGCTGCAAATGGAGGAGATCCTGAGGCACCGGGTGGTGGGCCAGGACCGCTCCATCAGCGCCATCAGCCGGGCCATTCGCCGCTCCCGGCTGGGGGTCTCCAACCCGCAACGGCCGGTGGGCTCGTTCATCTTCCTGGGCCCCTCGGGGGTGGGCAAGACCGAGGTCGCCCGCCAGCTCTCGGAGTTCCTGTTCGGCAACCAGCGGGCCCTGGTGCGGTTCGACATGTCGGAGTACATGGAGAAGCACGCCGTCTCCAAGCTCATCGGCTCGCCGCCGGGCTACGTGGGCCACGAGGAGGGTGGCCAGCTCACCGAGCGCGTGCGGCGGCAGCCTTACTCGCTGATCCTGTTCGACGAGATCGAGAAGGCGCATCCCGACGTCGCCAACCTGCTCCTCCAGATCCTGGAGGACGGCCAACTCACGGACGCCTACGGCAACCAGGTGGACTTCCGCAATACCCTGGTGCTGATGACCTCGAACATCGGCAGCAAGCTGGTGCTGCGGGGGGGGCGCATGGGGTTCGGGGAGGGCAGTGAGGAGGCGAGCTTCCAGCGTATCGAGGAGGAGATCCTGGCCGAGTTGCGGCGCACGTTCAGCCCGGAGTTCATCAATCGCATCGACGAGGTGATCGTCTTCAATCCCCTGGGTGAGCGCGACCTGCGGGCGATCGTCGACATCCTCCTCGAGGACGTCAACCTGACACTATCCGAGCGGGGTCTTCGGCTGGAGGTCTCGGACCCGGCGAAGGAATGGCTGCTGGCCAAGGCGGGGGTCGAGCCCTCGACGGGTGCCCGGCCGCTGCGCCGGACCATCCAGCGTCACATTCAGGACTCGGTTTCCGAGATCCTCATCAACCAGCACGGCGAAACGATTGAGCGGATCGACGTCGATCTGGAGGGCGGTGAGCTGACGTTCCAGGCCGGCGCCCAGGAGATCGTCATTCCCAGGCGCTGAACCGCCGGCCGGCGGCCTCCAGCAAGAGCAGCAGTCACTCCCGGCGGCCCTGGCCGCCGGGACGAGGAAAGGACGAGACGATGTCTGTACTCATCGTGGACCGGCGTGGATCGCGCCGCTGGCAGGTTGTGCGCCGCCTCCTGGTAGTGCTGCTCCTGCCATCCCTGCTCTCGGGCGGCTTCTCGGCCCGCGCGCAGGCGCCGCAACCGCCGTCAGCGCCGCCCTCGCCGGTCAACGGCCGCACCATCGAGGCGATCGAGTTCAAGGGGCTCAAGACCCTCACCGAGGAGACTCTCCGCTACTACCTCGGCCTCCAGCCGGGACAGCCGCTCGACGAGGATGCGCTCAACCGCAACGTCAAGCAGCTCTGGGACCGCAGCCTGGTGGACAACATCGACGTGGAGAGCGTCCCGACGCCGGCGGGGGTGCGGCTGGTGGTCACGGTGGTCGAACGGCCGCTGTTGAAATCGATCGACTACGATCAGCTCAAGCGCATCTCGAAGACGGACCTCCAGGACAAGATGACCACCCAGCGCATCCACGTGCGGGAGGGTGAGCCGCTGTCGCTGGGCGAGCTGCAGCGGGTCAAGACCCTCATCGAGCAGCTCTATGCCGAGAAGGGCTACCGTTTTGCCAACGCCCAGTACACCATCACCGACGTCGGGCCGAACGAGAAGAAAATCAGCTTCACCGTCGACGAGGGCAACCGCGTCCGCATTTCCGACATCAAGTTCGAGGGCAACACGGTGTTCAACGACCTGCGGCTGCGCTGGTCGATGAAGAAGACCAAGGAAAGCAACATCATCAGCAAGATCTCCAAGAAGGACATCTACGACCCGGCCAAGCTCCAGGAGGACCTCGACAAGGTCCGCGACCTCTACAAGAGCGTGGGCTACAAGAACGTCGTCATCGGCGATCCCAAGGTCGAGGTCCGGGCGATGAACCCCACGGCGCCCAAGATCAAGGACCAGAACCGCCGGATGTTCATCACCATCCCCATCGAAGAGGGAGAGCGGTGGAAATTCGGCGAGGTGACCCTGGAAGGCAACCAGATCTATCCCAGCAAGGCCCTGCTGCGCGCCTTCGCGAACAAGAGCGGCGGCTGGCTGCGGTCCAAGGTGATCGAGGACGGCGTGAAAGAGATCTCGGATCTCTACCGCAACACCGGCTACATTTTCGCCCGCGTCGATCCCGAGTTGGTGGAGCGTCCGGGGCGCGTCGCCAACGTCGTCATCCACATCAAGGAGGGGGACCAGTTCCAGGTCGGGCGCATCGAGTTCTCGGGCAACGAGCGCACCCGGGACAAGGTGCTGCGCCGCGAGCTGCGCCTCTACGAGGGCGGCCTGATGAACGTGACGGCGATCCGCAACAGCGTCCTCAAAGTCAACCAGCTCGGGTATTTCAAGCTCAACGAAGAAGACCCGGTCGAAATCGACACGGACACCGAGAGGAAAAAGGTCAACCTGACCTTCAAGGGCGCCGAGTCGGACCGCACCGAGCTGCAGTTCGGCGGCGGCTGGAGCGAGCTGGACGGCTTCTTCGCCCAGTTCTCCATCAGCACCAAGAACTTCCTCGGCCGTGGCGAGCAGGTGGGCCTGTCGCTGCAGAGCGGCAAGCTGCGGAACTTCTTCGACCTCTCCTACTCGGTGCCCTGGTTCCTCGACAAGCCGCAGAGCATCGGCATCCGGGCCTACAATCAGAGCCTCCAGTACGACCTGCTGTCGGGCTCGGCGGATACCTACCTGCGCCACAGCAAGGGCGCCGTCCTGACCTACGGCCGCAACTTCCGGCTGTTCAACTCGGCCAGCATCAGCTACAACCGGTCCAACTACAACGACGAGACCACCACGACCATCCCCCCGCTGCTGCCCGGCCAAACGCCGCCGCCCGCCGGCCAGCCGCAGCCGGGCGAAGTGCTCACCACCAAGCTGCGGATCAACAACTCGTCGCTGCGGCCGGTGTTCGCCTTCGACAGCCGGGACAATCCCTTCGAGACCACCCGCGGCCAGAAGATGTCGGTGGCCGTCGAATACGCGGGAGGCTTCCTGGGCGGTGACAACAACTTCTGGCGGCCCGAGCTGACGTACAGCATCTTCCAGCCGGTGAGCAACTACCCCACGAAGACGCTGTTCGCCGTCAACCTCGAAGGTGGCTTGATCAAGCCGTTCGGCGACCAGACCCCTGGGCCCGGCTTCTCCTGCCGGCCTGGATGTATCCCGATCCTCGAGCTCTTCTACCTGGGCGGCGAGAACAGCATTCGGGGCCACGCCTTCCGCTCCATCTTCCTGCGCGATTCCCACAACCTGCCGGTGATGGATTCGACCGGGGTCATCCTGGGCGGCGACAAGTTCGCGCAGATCAATTTGGAGTACCATTTCCTGTTGGGCGGGCCGTTCCGCCTGCTGCTGTTCGCCGACGCCGGCAACGTCTACGGTCAAGGCCAGTCGTACGACTTGTCGAACTTGCGCAAGACCGCGGGCGTGGAGCTGCGGGTGCTGTTGCCCGTGTTTGGCGCGCCGTTGCGATTCATCTATGCCAAAAACTTGGATCCGCTGCCGCAAGACAGCTTCCAGAACTTCCAATTCAGTATCGGAACCAGCTTCTGATCGACAAGAAAATAGGAGAGCCCCGTGATGTCGTTGCGAATTCGTTGTTCCCACGCCGCTGCCTCGGCGCTTCTGGGCCTGGCTCTGGCCGCCCCTCTGGCGGCCCAGGCGGCGCCGGCTGCCGCTTCTGCTTCCGGCGGCATCAAGATCGCCGTGATCGACACCGAGAAGATCCTGCTCTCCTCGGTGGCGGGCAAGAAGGCCGTGGCCGACCTCAAGAAGCTCCAGGAGCAGCGGGAGGGTGAGCTGCGCGCCAAGGCCCAGGAGCTCAAGGACCTGCAGACCAAGATCTCCGACGGCCGTCTGTCGCTCGCCCAGGACAAGCTCGCCGAGCTCTCCAAGCAGTTGGAGGAGAAGGACATCGTGCTGCGCCGGGCGCAGGACGACGCCACCCGCGAGCTCAACAAGAAGCGGGACGAGATGCTGGCGGCCATCGACGAGAAGGTGATGCCGGTGATCAACCAGGTCGGCCACGAGCTCGGCTACACCCTGATCTTCCGCAAGTTCGAGAGCGGGCTGATTTACGCCGACGACGCGGTGGACATCACCGCTTCGGTGGTCCAGCGGCTGGATGCCGCTGCGGCCGCGGGTAAGTGACGCGGTGACCTACCGGCTCGCCGAGTTGGCCGAGCTGGTGGGAGGCCGGATCGAGGGCGACCCGGAGCGTGCCGTCGAGACGATCCGCATTCTGGAAGAGGCCGGCCCTGCCGACCTCTCGTTCCTGACCAGTCCCCGCTATCGCGCCCAGGCGATCGCCAGCCGTGCCGGCGCTCTGCTGGTGGGACCGCCTTTGGCGGACAAGGCTGCCCTCGGGCGGGACCTGCTGGTGGTGGACGATCCCGGGTATGCCCTGGCTCTGCTGCTGGCGCGGTTTCATCCTGCACTTCCCGGTAGCCGCCGAGAACCGGGGGTTCACCCGACGGCAATCCTGGAGCCTGGCTGCGAGGTGGACCCGACGGCCCACGTCGGCCCCTATGTCGTGGTCGGCGAAGGCAGCCGGATCGGCGCCGGCGCGGCTCTTCACGCCTTCGTGGCCGTGGGCCGGGGCTGTGTGGTGGGGGAGGGGGCGGTGCTCCATCCTCACGCCGTGCTGTACGACGGCACCGAGGTGGGAGCGGCCGCCATCGTCCACGCCGGCGTGGTGCTGGGAGCGGACGGCTTCGGCTACGCCACGCACGGCGGTGCCCATCACAAGGTGCCGCAGCTCGGCCGCGTGGTGGTCGAGGCGGACGTGGAGATCGGCGCCAACTCCACCGTCGACCGCGCCACGCTGGGCGCGACCCGCATTGGCGCCGGCACCAAGATCGACAATCTCGTCCAGGTCGGTCACAACGTGCAGGTCGGCCGGCACTGTATCCTGTGCGGCCAGGCTGGGATCGCGGGGAGCGCCCGGCTGGGCGACGGCGTGGTCCTGGCCGGGCAGGCGGGAGTGGCCGGCCACATCCAGCTCGGGAACCGTGTGCAGGTGGCGGCCAAGTCGGCGGCCCTGGCCTCGGTGGAAGCGGGCACGGCGGTGGCCGGCGTTCCCGCCGTGGAGCTCCGCAAATGGCGGCGTCAGACGGTCCTGATCTCACGCCTGGAAGAGATGAGCCGGCGCCTGCGGGCCTTGGAGCGGCGGCTCGGAAAGACCGGCGAAGACGGCGAGGCCGACGAGGAGGAATGAGTTGAGCGAGCCGACCTCAAAGACTCCGAAGTGGGACATCGAATGGATCCTTTCGGTGCTGCCTCACCGCTATCCCTTTCTGCTGGTGGACCGCGTGCTGGAGGTCGAGCCCGGCAAACGCATCGTCGCCCTCAAGAACGTCACCATCAACGAGCCCTTCTTCGCCGGCCACTTCCCGGGCCGTCCGGTGGTGCCGGGCGTGCTGCTCATCGAGGGGATGGCGCAGGCCGGCGGTCTGCTGCTCCTGGGCGACGTTCCAGACCGCGCCAGCAAGCTGCTGCTGTTCGCCGGCATCGAAGAAGCCAAGTTCCGCCGGCCGGTGGTGCCCGGCGATCAGATCCGCTACGAGATGGAGGTCCTGCGCCTGCGCAGCACCTACTGCAAGCTGAGGGGCAGGGTGATGGTGGACGGCCAGCTCGCGGCCGAGGCCGTGATCTCGTCGGCGATGGTGGACCGCTGATGAGCGTCATCGTCCGGCCTGACGCGGACCGGCTCGGCCGCCCCAGGCCCCTCACCACCCCAACCCCTCCTCTCCCACCGCACTCCCGCCCCGCCGGGAGAGGAGGGGCTTGCCGCTGCTGTTCTCCCTCTTCTCCCGGCGGACGGGGGGGAGGCTGGGAGAAGAGGGCCGGGGTGATGAGGGCCTTGGCGGGGAGGACCGCCCTATGACCCTCATCCATCCCCTCGCCGTCGTGGACCCCTCGGCCCGGCTGGGCGACGGGGTGCGCGTCGGGCCGTTCGCGGTGATCGGCGCCGGCGTCGAGATCGGCGAGGACACCGAGGTGGGCTCTGGGGCGCACGTCTACGGTCCCGCCCGCATCGGCCGCGAGAACCGGATCTATCCCAGCGCCGCCATCGGCTTCGATCCCCAGGACCTGAAATACCAGGGCGAGGAGGTCTGGCTGGAGATCGGCGACCGCAACGTCTTCCGGGAGTTCTGCACCGTCCACCGCGGCACGGCCAAAGGCGGCGGCGTCACCCGGGTGGGGAGCGACAGCCTGTTCATGGCCTACACCCACATCGGGCACGACTGCCAGGTGGGGAGCCGCATCGTCTTCGCCAACAGCGCCACCCTGGCCGGGCACGTCGAGGTCCATGACGATGCCAACGTCAGCGCCTTCAGCTCCGTGCACCAGTTCTGCCGGGTGGGCCGCCACGCCTACGTGGGGGGCTACACCGTGGCCACCATGGACGTGCTGCCGTTCGTCAAGACCGTCGGGCAGAAGCCGGCCTGCTATGGCTTGAACTCCATCGGCCTCAAGCGCAAGGGCTTCGACGCCGACCAGGTGCGCCGGCTGGAGCTCGCCTACCGCATCCTGGTGCGCTCGAAGCTCAACACGCCCCACGCCCTGGAGCGGCTCAAGGCCGAGCTGGCGGGCGATCCGGACGTCGACTACCTCATCGCCTTCATCGAGAGCAGCCAGCGGGGGATTTACAAGTCCATGCCGCGGGGCGGCGCGCGCGGAGGGGGCGAGCCTGAATAGCGATCGTCCGGACCCGGGTCCCTCTCCCCTGCGCATCGGCGTCTTCGGCACCGGCGCCATGGGGCGCAACCACGTCCGCCTGCTGTCCTCGCTGCCCAGCGCCGAGCTGGTGGGCATCTACGATCCCGATCCCCGCTCGGCGGAGGCGGCGGCCCGCGAGCACGGAGCCCGCATCGTCCCCCGGTTCGAAGAGCTGGCCGGCGAGATCGAGGCCGCGGTGGTGGCGGCGCCCACGGTGGCCCACGCCGACATGGGCTGCGCCCTGCTGGCTCGGGGCCTGCACGTGCTGGTCGAGAAGCCGCTGGCCGCCAGCCTGGCCGAGGCCGACCGCCTCCTGGCAGCCGCCGGCGACCGCGTGCTGGCCGTGGGACACGTGGAGTTCTTCAACCCGGCGGTCCAGGCCCTGCTGGCGGTGGGCACGCCGCCGCGTTTCGTCGAGGTGCAGCGCCTGGGGGTCTTCTCGCCGCGCAGCCTGGACGTGGACGTGATCCTCGACCTGATGATCCATGACCTTCAGATCCTGCACGCGCTCGACCCCAGCCCGGTCGAGGAGGTGCGGGCCACGGGCATCGCCGTGCTCTCGCCGCGCATCGACATCGCCAACGTCCGCCTGCAGTTCGCCTCCGGCGGAGTGGCCAACCTCACGGCGTCGCGGGTCTCCTCCGAAAGGGCGCGCAAGCTGCGGGCCTTCCTGCCCAACCGGTACTACTCGCTCGACTACCAGGCGCAGGAGATCAAGGGCTACCGGCTGGAGGAGAGAGACGGGGAGCGGAAGATCCTGCCGGACGACTTGGCCGTCGAGCGCGCCGAGCCCCTGAAGCGGGAGCTCGAGGCCTTCCTCGCCGCCTGCCGGAGCGAGCCGGTTCCCCGGGTGGACGGAGCCCAAGGGCGCCAGGCGCTGGCGACGGCGCTGGCGGTGGTGGAGGCGATCCGCTAGAGCAGTGTCGTCCTCTTTGCCGGACGTCCAGGCACGGCTCCAACCGTGTTTCCCTGTGGACCCTGGCGGATCGAGAGCAGGCATTTGGTTTGCATTTCTGCTTGACTGCTCAGCGGACGTTATTGCTCTGCAGGGAGGAACGCTCATGAAGAGCCGGGCCCTGGGATTGTTGATGACCAGCGGACTTCTGATCTCCAGCGTGCTCACGGCGGAGCCGCTGACCGATCTGCGGACGCGGTTGGCGGCGCTTCGCAACTCCCAACCGATCCGTCTCCAGGTGGAAATCGAGGCCGAGCACTCGGAGAGCTCTCCTCTGCACCGGAGCGGTGCGAAGCTGACGGGGCGGGCGACCGTCGTTTATGGTCCCAAGGGGGTCAAGGTAAGCGGGCAGCGCTGGTCGGGCAGCTCGAGCTCCTCGTCGTGGCTGGGGGCCGGCGGTAAACCAGGAGGGGCCGAGCTTCCGCCGTTCGACGACGGCGAGGCGAGCTTTCTGGTCGACCCCGCCACGGTCTTGTATTACCTTCTGTGGGACGCCGCGCTGCTGAGCGACAAGCCGGCGACCTGGCAAGGTAAGCCGGCCCGGCTGCTGGTGTTCGTCCCCACCTCGGTGGGCGAGAAAGCCGCGTCCGCCGGGGCCCTCTGGCGGTTCACCGGCGAGGTCCAGATGTGGCTTGGCGACAACGGCCTGCCGTTGGCCATGCAGCACACGATGAGACCCAATGTCGAGCCCCCCCTGCCGGTGAAGAGGGACCAGCTCTTCGTCTTCCAGGAGATCGAAGGCCGATTGCTGGCGGCCCGGACGGAAGACACCTTCTCCGGCGCCGCATGGGATACCAAGACGGTGAAGGCCTCCATCGCTCGCTGAGGAGGGGCCCGCGTCGTCTTCCCCGCTCGCCCCAAGCGCCCCACCCTGGTAGACTCTCCCGCCGGTTCCGGCATTCGACGGCTTCGGCCCGGATTCTCATAGCAAGAGGAGTGCTCCTGATGAGTGACATCCGTATCGGTGTGATCGGCGGCAGCGGCCTCTACCAGATGGCGGGGATGAAGGTCCGCGAACAGCGCCGGATCGAAACACCGTTCGGCGACCCTTCGGACGACTACATCCTCGGCGAGCTCGACGGCCGCGAGGTGGCTTTCCTGCCCCGCCACGGTCGCGGCCACCGCCTGCTGCCCACCGAGCTCAACTACCGCGCCAACATCTATGGCTTCAAAGTCCTGGGCGTCGAAGAGATCGTCTCCGTCTCCGCCGTGGGCTCGCTGAAGATCGAATACAAGCCCACGGACATCGTGGTGCCCGACCAGTTCTTCGACCGCACCCGCCACCGGGTCGACACCTTCTTCGGCAACGGCCTGGTCGGTCACGTCTCCATCGCCAAGCCCGTCTGCCCGCGGCTGCTCGTCGTGGCCGACGAGGCGGCGCGGGCGGCGGGCGCCACGGTGCACAAGGGCGGCACCTACGTCTGCATGGAAGGACCGCAGTTCTCCACCCGCGCCGAGTCCGAGGCCTACCGCCGGCAGGGGTTCGACATCATCGGCATGACCAACCTCCAGGAGGCAAGGCTCGCCCGCGAGGCGGAGATCTGCTACGTCTCACTCTCCATGGTGACCGACTATGACTGCTGGCACGAGACCGAGGAAGCCGTCTCCGGCGAGGCGGTGATGGAGGTCATCCGGCAGAACGTCCAGATGGCGCAGGGGGTCGTCCGCCAGATCGTGAGCCGCCTCGGGAAGGACCATTCCCGGGATTGCCTCTGCGCGGAGGCTCTCAAGTACTCGCTGATCACCGAACGGTCGATGATCCCGGCGGCGACCGTCAAGGCGCTCCAACCGATCATCGGGAAGTACATCAAGGCCCGATGACACGCATCCTGCTCACCAACGACGACGGCATTTTCTCCGAGGGGATCAAGCTGCTGGCCGCGTCGCTGTCGGCGCTGGCGGAGGTGGTGGTGGTGGCTCCCGATCGCGAGCAGAGCGCGATGGGCCACGCCCTCACCCTCTCCCGGCCGCTGCGCATGCAGAAGGTGGCCGAGAACTGGTACGCGGTGGACGGCACGCCCACCGACTGCGTCAACCTCGGGGTGTTGTCGCTGCTCAAGGACAACCCGCCGGACCTGGTGTGCTCCGGCATCAACTTCGGGCTCAACCTGGGCGACGACGTGACCTACTCGGGCACCGTCGCCGCCACCTTCGAGGGCACCCTGCTGGGCATCCCCTCTGTCGCCTTCAGCCAGGAGGTGGGGGAGGGGTTCTCCTTCCACGCCGCGGCCGACTTCGCCCGCCGGCTGGTGGAGGTGCTCCTCGGCGAGACGCTGCCGAACGACCTGCTGCTCAACGTCAACGTGCCGGCCGGCCCCATTCAAGGGGTGAGCTTCACCAAGCTCGGCCGCCGCGTCTACAAGCAGTCGGTGATCGAGAAGCTCGATCCGCGGGGGCGCAAGTACTACTGGATCGCCGGCACGCCGCAGTGGGAGAAAGCGACCGGCACCGACTACGAGGCGGTGACCGAGAGCCGGATCTCGGTGACGCCGCTGCACCTCGACCTCACCTACTATCCGGGGCTCGAGAGCTTCGGGCCGGTGCGGGAGAAGCTCTCCGCCCTGACGTTCCCCGCCGCCTCTCCTCCCTCCGATCTCTCCGAATAAGGGATGAGCGACTACGCCGTCCAGCGCGAGCGGATGGTCCGCGACCTGATCGCCGCCCGCGGCGTCAAGGACGAGCGCGTGCTCGACGCCCTGCGCAAGATTCCCCGCCATCTGTTCGTCAAGGACCACCTGCGCAGCCAGGCATACGGCGACCACGCCCTGCCCATCGGCGCCAACAGCGGGCAGACCATCTCGCAACCCTACATCGTGGCCCGCATGACCGAGCTCCTGGAGGTGAGGCCCGAGCACTCCGTGCTGGAGATCGGCACCGGCTCGGGCTACCAGACGGCGATCCTGGCCTGCCTGGCGCGGCGGGTTTACAGCCTGGAGCGCGTCCCGGAGCTCGCCCAGGCGGCGATACCCCGCATGCGCCAGCTCGGGTTCGACAACGTCAAGATTCAGGTGTTCGACGGCACCGTGGGCTGGAGCGAGTGGGCGCCCTACGATCGCATCCTGGTCACCGCGGGTGCGCCGAAAGTGCCAGAGCCGCTCCTGGGGCAGCTCGCGCCGGGCGGCGCCCTGCTGATTCCCGAGGGGCCGCGCAACCTGCAACGCCTCGTGCTGTACCGCAAGTCGCCGCGCGGCGAGATCCGGCGCCGCGAGGGCGAGGAAGTCGTCTTCGTGCCTCTGGTCGGCCGGCATGGCTGGAAGCCGGACCCGCGATGAGCGAGACGACTCCGCCCGGCAGGGCCTTCCGCTTCTGGGTGAGCGGCCGCGTCCAGGGCGTGGGCTTCCGCTGGTTCGTCCGCCGGGAGGCTCAGGAGCTGGGCGTCACCGGTCGCGTGCGCAACCTGCCGGACGGCCGCGTCGAGGTGGCCGTGGCGGGGGAGCCCGAAGCCCTGAGCGACTTGCGAGAGCGGCTGCGGGCGGGACCGCCGGGCGCCCGGGTCACCCGTCTCGAAGAAGAGAAGATGTCCGCCGTGCCCGACTGGGACGGCTTTACGATCGACCGCTAGCCTGGAGGTGAGCTCATGGAGGACTTGAAGGCCTACATTCGCGAGGTGCCGGACTTCCCCAAGCCGGGCATCCTGTTCTACGACATCACGACCCTGCTCCAGCACCCGCTGGCGCTGCGCATGACGGTGGACCGCTTCGTCTGGTTCTTCGCCCAGAAGCGGATCGACAAGGTGGTGGGCATCGAGTCGCGGGGCTTCATCTTCGCGCCCACCGTGGCCTACAACCTCAACGCCGGCTTCGTGCCGGTGCGCAAGCCGGGCAAGCTCCCGTACCAGAGGGCCAGTCAGGGGTACGACTTGGAGTACGGCACCGACTCGATCGAGATGCACAACGACGCCATCCTCCCCGGCGAGCAGGTGCTGATCGTCGACGACCTGATCGCCACCGGCGGCACGGCGCTGGCGGCGGCGAAGCTGGTCGAGTCGTTGGGCGGCAAAGTGGCCGGCTTCGGCTTTCTCGTCGAGCTGACCTTCCTCCCCGGCCGGAAGAAGCTCCAGGGCTACGAGGTGGAGTCGTTGATCCAGTATTGACGGGGGCGCTCCCTCCGGGGCCTGTGAAGACCCTGGGGTATAATCCCCCGGCCTGCGGCTGTAGCTCAGGTGGAAAGAGCAGGAGTTTCCTAAACTCTTGGTCGGGGGTTCGAGTCCTCCCAGCCGCACCACCTTGGAATCAAGCACTTACGTCCAAAATACGAGATCGCGAAGCGGTGGTCTTACCGGCGGATGACGCGGGATGGACCGCAGCCGCAAGCCACCCCGCGGGGCGGCTCGTCCCGGCCACCCGACGGGTCTTCTCGCCCCGCCCCGGCAGAGGTGGCGGAGCGTACGGCGGGCCGGATAGGGTCTGTTCGAGAGGAGGCCCCTCATGAGCATCCAGAACAGCCTTTCGCCGTTGGTCCGTGCTCACCGTCCGCTGCGCACCGTGCTGGTCGGTACCTCGCTCGGCGAGGAGAGTGATCGGGTGGTGCGCGCGGGTCTCGCCGCGGTCCGGGCGGCGGGCGCCAGGATCTACCTCGTCCACGCGGTCCAGCTCGAACCCCGGCTCGCCGGCGTCGGGGGCAGGGAGGAGATCGCCCGCTGCGGCGAAGAGCTGCGCGGGCAGATCGAGAGGCTCGACATCGCCCCGACGGAGCTCGCCGGCTCCGCGGTCCGGGTGGGAGCCCCGTATCGTGTCCTCCTGGAGATCGCGGAGAAGATCGCGGCCGACCTGGTCGTCGTCGGCGCCACCGGCTCCGGGCCGTTCGCCGAGCTCCTTGGTTCGACCGCGGAACGGCTCCTGCAGAAGGCCCACGTCCCCGTCCTGGTGGTGCGCGGCGAGCTGCGGCTGCCGCCCCGCCGGGTGCTCGCGCCGGTGGACCTCTCGACGCTCTCGGGGGACGCCTTCCACTGCGGCCTCAGCCTGCTGGCCCAGCTCGCGGGGAGCGGAGAGACCCGGGTGCAGGCGGTTCATGCCCTCGGCCTTCCGGATGCGTCCGGGCCACAGACCGCGGGGGCGGCCGGCGAGCAGGCACAGCGCGCTACCGCCGGGGAGTTGCGGCGGTTCGTCCTCGAGAACCAGCCCGACCTGCCCTTCCCCGTCGAGACGGCGGTCCTTCCCGGCGAGGCCCGGCGGGAGATCCTCCGCGAGCTCGAGGAGCATCCGGCGGACCTCCTGGTCGTGGGTACCCATGGACGCGGCGGGCTGGACCGGCTGGTGCTGGGGAGCGTGGCCTCGACGGCCGCCCGCAAGGCTCCCTGCAGCGTGCTCGTGGTCTCGCCGGAAGCCGCTCTGGAGGAAGGCATCGCCGAGGCGATCCTGGCCCGGACGACGCCTGCCTGGCACCGAGCGCCCAGTGCCGCCTGAGGCTCCGTCGGATGAGCATGGACCTCGACACGCAGCAGGACTGGCAGGTCCGCTACGCCGCCAAGCTCGCCTGCGCCGAGGAGGCGGTGCGCCTGATCCCGCCTCGGAAGCGCATCCTCATCGGCTCGGGCGCCGCGGAGCCGAGCGGCCTCGTCGAGGCGATGGTGGCGCACGGCACCCACCTCGCGGGCAACGAGGTCGTGCACCTGATGACCCTGGGCTCGGCCCCCTACGTCCAGCCAGGGCTGGAGGGGCGCTTCCGTCACACGGCGTTCTTCATCGGCGCCAACGTCCGCTCGGCGGTGCAGGAGGGGCGGGCCGACTTCATGCCGGTCTTCCTCTCCGAGATCCCGCAGCTCATCACCTCGGGCCGGGTGCGCATCGACGTCGCGCTGATCCAGGTCAGCCCGCCCGACCGGCTCGGCTTCGTCAGCCTGGGCGTGTCGGTCGACGTCGTGCGCGCCGCCGTGGACACGGCGGACCTGATCCTCGCCGAGGTCAACCCCAACATGCCGCGCACCCTCGGCGACTCCTTCCTTCACGTCAGCCGCATCGCGCAGCTCGTGCCCGTGGACGTGCCGCTGCCGGAGCTCACGGCCCAGCCGCTCGACGACGTCTGCCACGAGATCGGCCGCAACGTGGCCTCGCTCATTCCGGACGGCGCCACGCTGCAGATGGGGATCGGCCGCATCCCCGACGCCACCCTCGCCGCCCTCGGCGACCGGCGGGATTTGGGGATTCACACCGAGATGGTCTCGGACGGCGTCATGCACCTCGCCGAGGCGGGCATCGTCACCGGCCGGCGCAAGACCGTGCTGCCGGGCAAGATCGTCACCTCCTTCGTCATGGGCACGCGCCAGCTCTACAGTTGGGTGCACGACAACCCGCAGATCGAGATGCGGCCGAGCGGCTTCACCAACGACCCCTTCCTGATCGCGCGGCACGACCAGATGGTGGCGATCAACTCGGCGCTCGCCGTCGACCTCACCGGGCAGGTGGCCGCGGACACGGTGCGCGGCCGCTTCTTCTCCGGCATCGGCGGCCAGGTCGACTTCATCCGCGGCGCGGCGCGCAGCCATGGCGGCCGGCCGGTCATCGCGCTGCCGGCCACGGCCCGGGAGGGGACGGTGAGCCGCATCCAGCCCGTTTTCGAAGAGGGGACCGGCGTGGTCACC
Source organism: Thermoanaerobaculia bacterium (assembly GCA_049284515.1). Lineage (GTDB taxonomy): Bacteria > Acidobacteriota > Thermoanaerobaculia > Multivoradales > UBA5704 > DATARR01. The sequence continues at coordinate 39,976 of JBAPYB010000476.1, read as the reverse complement.
AGCCGCGGCGACATCCACTACGTGGTCACCGAGTACGGCATCGCCGACCTCTGGGGCAAGAACATCCGCCAGCGCACCGAGGCGCTGGTCGGCATCGCCCACCCCGACTTCCGTGCCGAGCTGCTCCAGGCGGCGCGGGAGCGGCGGTACGTGTTTCCGGGATGACTCTCAAGGGGGAGCTCATGGATTTCAGCGTTGCCTATCCGGTCACCACCGCGGATACGCCCTGGAGCGACCGCTACGCGCTGCGCGCACGAGGCATGAAGAGCTCGGCGCTGCGCGAGCTGCTGAAGCTGATTGAAGATCCCGAGATCATCTCCTTTGCCGGCGGTCTGCCCGCGCCCGAGGTCTTTCCTGCCGCCGAGATCGAGGCCGCAACCCGGCGGGTGCTGGCGGAGCACGCGGCCTCGGCTCTTCAATACGGGGCGACCGAGGGCTACCTCCCCCTGCGCGAGCTTCTCGTCCGCCACATGGCGCGGTACGGCATCCTGGTCACCCCGGCCAACGTCCTCGTCACCTCCGGCGCCCAGCAGGCTCTGGACCTGGTGGGCAAGCTCTTCGTCAACTCCGGCGACCATCTGCTGACCGAGGAGCCCACCTACGTGGGCGCCCTGCAGGCGTTCACCGCCTACCAGGCTCAATACCTGACGGTGCCCATCGACGAGCAGGGGTTGCGCACCGATCGCCTGGAGGAAGCGCTGCGGGCCGGGCCCAAGTTCCTCTACGTGCTGCCCAACTTCCAGAACCCTGGCGGCGTCACCCTGTCGCTGGAGCGGCGCTGGCGGCTGGTCGAGCTGGCCAGCCGCTACGGCACGCCCATCGTCGAGGACGACCCTTACGGCCAGCTCCGCTACGAGGGCAGCCACCTGCCGCCGCTGGTCAAGATCGACGCCGAGCATCACGGCTCCGCCTGCCCCGGGCACCCCTACCGGGGGGGCGTGATCTATCTCGGGAGCCTGTCGAAGACCCTCGCCCCCGGCCTGCGCATCGGCTGGATGGTCGCCCCTGAAGAAGTCGTTTCGCGGCTCGTCCAGATGAAGCAGGGGATGGACCTCCACACCAGCACCTTCGGGCAGATGGTCGCCTACGAGGTGGCGCGGGGCGGCTTTCTCGACCACCACGTGCGCCGCGTGCGGGAGGTCTACCGCGCACGACGGGATGCCATGCTGGCCGCGCTGGCGCGCCACGTCCCGCCGTGCGTGCGCTGGACTCACCCCCAGGGCGGGCTCTTCCTCTGGGCGACCTTGCCGGAACGATTCGACACCGCGGAGCTGCTGAAAGACGCGCTGAAGGAGAAGGTCGCCTTCGTTCCCGGAACCTCGTTCCACCCCAACGGCGGCGGCAGGAACACCATGCGGCTCAACTTCTCCTACTCGCGGCCGGAGTTGATTGAAGAGGGGATTCGCCGGCTGGGCGGCGTGATCGCCCGGCGCCTGGGGGCGTGAAGTCCGGAGATTCGAGCCATGCGTGAGACGGAAGTCGCCTTCGAGACGGAGACCAGCCTGTCCTTCGACGAGGCCGTGGAACGCTGCCGTCAGGCCCTGGCCCGCGAAGGCTTCGGCGTGCTGACGGAGATCGACCTCAAGGCCACGCTCAAAAAGAAGCTGGACGTCGACCGCGAGCCCTACCTGATCCTGGGCGCCTGCCACCCGCAGGCTATACTCCGCCCGCCGACGCCTGCAACACCTTCCGCGGCCTCTACAGCGGCCTCGACGAGATGGAGAAGGCCTTGCACGAGCATATCCATCTGGAGAACAACGTCCTCTTCCCGCGGGCGGCGCGGTTGGAAGAGGAGCGTGGCCGCAGTCGTCGCCACCGGCGGCAGGCTCTCAGCCTCCGCGCCCGTCGCAGCCCAGTCTATAGAGGGTGCAGGAGGTCGGGGCGGTCTGGTCACGTCCAGAGATGCCCGCTCGTCGAGGTCGACCCTTGGTATACTGGGCGGCCATGAAACTCACTGAGCTTGAAAACGAGGCACTACGGTTGGATCCACGGTCCCGAGCCCGCCTGGCAGAGCGCCTGCTCGGCAGCCTGGACGATCTGGCGGAAGCAGAGATCGAGGAACTATGGCTGGATGAGGCCGAGCGGCGGGAGCGGGAGTGGGACGCCGGCAAAGTTGAGGGGATACCTGCGGACCAAGTGTTGCGCGAGCTCAGATCGAAATCGAAATGAGGTGGTCTGCCTCATTCAATCCGCAGGCTCGTGTGGAATTAAAGGAAGCGGCTGAATTCTACGGCCTTGAATCAGAGGCGTTGCGTGAGAGATTCCTGCTGGCTATAGAGGAAGCGCTGGACCATATTCGCGGTTATCCTAAGGCTGCGAAGGTGGTTCGAGGCGACGTTCGTCGTAAACCGCTTCGGCGTTTTCCGTACGCATTGCTGTATACGATCCGCGACCATGAAGTCCGGATTCTAGCGGTGATGCACCAACGGAGAAGGCCATTCTACTGGTGGGGTCGGGCGTAGTGATTTCCCCGGCACACCCCTACTCGATGGGCCTGGGACACCCGGACAGGCGGCTTCCTACGCCGAGTCAAGAAAGTTCCGGAAGCTCAGAGGGCGACTCTTCGAAGACAGCCGACGGGTCAAAATCCGGATTCCGGATGATTGCCGAGGTGCCCGCCTACCACCCCGCCGGCATTCGCCACGACTGCAGGATCTGCATGTAGTTGGCGCGCTCGTAGGCGGCCGGGTCGGGGCAGCGGGCGAGGCTCAGGGCTCCACACATCGACTGGACCGACTCGTAGCCGTGGTCCGCCATCCAGCGCGCCATGTCGTCGCGGACGAGGCGGAGATAGTCGGGGCCGCGCTTGAGGAGCGCCGAGACCATCTGCACCGCGTGCGCGCCGGCCATGATGGCCTTGACGGCGTCGAGCGCGGTGTGGATGCCGCCGGTCGCCACCAGCGAGGCCTCCACCCGGCCGGAGAGGATCGCCAGCCAGCGCAGCCGTAGCGGCAGCTCGGTTGAGTCGGAAAGGCGCAGCGTCCGTTGCACGTCGAGCGATTCGACGTCGAGGTCGGGCTGGTAGAAGCGGTTGAAGAGGACGAGCCCGTCCGCCCCCTCCTGGTCGAGCTGGCGCGCGAAGTGGGCGAAGGAGGTGTAGAAGGGGGAGAGCTTCACCGCCACCGGCACGCCCGCCGCCTCGCGGACGGCGCGCACCATCGCCAGGGTGCGGCGCTCGATGGCCTCGGAGCTCTCCCAGGGATCGGTGGCGAGGGCGTAGACGTTGAGCTCCAGGGCGTCCGCCCCCGCCTCTTCCATCAGCCGGGCATAGTGGAGCCAGCCGCCCTCGGTAGTGCCGTTGAGCGAGGCGACGACCGGCACCCCCACCGCCAGCTTGACCCGCTGGATCAGCTCCAGGTGCTCTTCGGGCCCGAGCCGCGGGTCGTCCGCCGGCGGAAAGTAGGAGGCCGCCTCGGCCGAGGATTCGCCGTGGTTCTCGAAGAGGCGGAAGGTGGCGAGCTGCTCGCGCAGGATCTGCTCCTCGAACAGGGAGTGGAGCACGATCGCCGCGGCCCCTGCGTCCTCCAGGCGGCGCACGGTGCCCAGGTCGTCCACCATCGGCGAGGCGCCGACGATCAGCGGGTTCTTCAGCCGCAGGCCGAGCCAAGGGGTCGACAGGTCCATATCTCTCTCCTTCAGTCCTTCTCAGGCGCCGGCAGGTGCACGCCGGCGAGCTGCTGATAGATCGAGTAACGCTCGGCCGCCTGCCGGCTGGCTGCGTCGAGGAAATGCTTGAAGCGCTCCGGGGACTGCTTCTCGATCATGCGGAAGCGGCCTTCGTTGCGCATGTAGTCGCGGACCGAGGCCTTCGGCGCTCCCGAGTCGAGCTGCAGCGGCGGCAGGCCCTCGGCGCCGCGGCGGGGATCGAAGCGGTAGAGCGGCCAGACGCCGGACTCGACGGCCAGCTTCTGCTGCTCTGCGCCGTGGACCATGTCGTAACCGTGGGCGATGCAGTGGCTGTAGGCGATGATCAGCGACGGCCCGGGATAGGCCTCGGCTTCGAGCAGCGTCTGCACGGTCTGGTTGATCTTGGCGCCGAAGGCGATGCGGGCCACGTAGACGTTGCCGTAGCTCATGGCGATCATCCCGAGGTCCTTCTTCGGCGTCTCCTTGCCGGCGACGGCGAACTTGGCCGCCGCGCCCAGGGGAGTGGCCTTCGACTGCTGGCCGCCGGTATTGGAGTAGACCTCGGTGTCGAGCACCAGGACGTTGACGTTGCGCCCGGTCGACAGCACGTGGTCGAGGCCGCCGAAGCCGATGTCGTAGGCCCAGCCGTCGCCGCCCACCAGCCAGACGCTCTTCGGCACCAGCGCGTCGGCCAGGGCCTCCAATCGCCGGGCCTCGGGATCAGGAATCCCGCTCAGCCGCTCGCGCAGGAGGGCCACCTGCTCGCGCCGGTCGCGCACGGCTTCCTCGCCGGGCTCATCCGCCGCCAGCAGGGAACCGGCGAGCTCCTCGCCCACCTGCCCGGCGAGCGCGTGCAGCAGCTCCCCGGCCTGCTCGCGGTGCTTGTCGACCGCCAGGCGGAAACCCAGGCCGAATTCGGCGTTGTCCTCGAAGAGCGAGTTGGCCCACGCCGGCCCGCGGCCGTCCTGGTTGGTGGTGTAGGGCGTCGTCGGCAGGTTGCCGCCGTAGATCGACGAGCAGCCGGTGGCGTTGGCGATCAACAGCCGGTCGCCGAAGAGCTGGGTGAGGAGCTTGATGTAGGGCGTCTCGCCGCAGCCGGCGCAGGCCCCCGAATATTCGAACAATGGTTGGAAGAATTGCGAGCCCTTGGCGTCGATGCGCGTCACCGTGGTGCGGTCCACCTCGGGCAGGTCGAGGAAGAAGGAGTAGAGCTCCCGCTCGCTGTCGCGCAGGGGGCGCTGCGGCTCCATGTTGATGGCCTTGTGGCGCGGGTTCGTGCGGTCCTTGGCCGGGCAGATCTCGACGCAGAGGCCGCAGCCCGTGCAGTCCTCGGGCGCCACCTGGAGGGTGTAGAGGAGACCCGCATGGTCGGGGGCCTTGTAGGGGCGGGAGCGGAAGCCCGCGGGCGCCGCGGCCGCTGCAGATAGCGCCTCGGGCTCGTAGACCTTGGCGCGGATGGCGGCGTGCGGGCACACCAGGGCGCACTGGTTGCACTGGATGCAGACGTCCGCATCCCAGATCGGGATCTCGAGCGCCAGGTTCCGCTTCTCCCAACGGGTGGTTCCGGTCGGCCAAGTGCCGTCCGGAGGGAAGGCGGAGACGGGGAGCAGGTCTCCCTTGCCCGCCATCATCACGGCCGTCACCTTCTGCACGAAGTCCGGCGCCTCGGCGGCCACCACCGGCGGCCGGCGGCGCGAGGACCATGTGACCGCTGGCGCGGCCGAGGGCACGGTCACCTCGTGCAGATGCTCGACGGAGGCGTCCACCACCAGGAAGTTGCGCCGCACCACTTCGGCGCCGCGCTTGCCGTAGGTCTTCTCGATCGCCTGCTTGATCTTGGCGATCGCCTCGGCGGCCGGCAGCACGCCCGAGATGGCGAAGAAGCAGGTCTGCATGATGGTGTTGATGCGGCCCCCCATGCCCGCCTCCCGCGCCACGGCGTAGGCGTCGATGACGTAGAAGCGCAGCCGTTTCTCGACGATCTGCTCCTGCGCCTCGCGCGGCAGGTGGTCCCACACCGCCTCGGGCCCGTAGGGCGAGTTGAGGAGGAAGACCGCGCCCGGCACCGCCGCCGCCAGCATGTCGTATTGGTCGAGGAAGTCGAACTGGTGGCAGGCGACGAAGTTGGCGCGGCGGATCAAGTGGGTTGAAAGGATGGGGCGCGGCCCGAAGCGCAGGTGCGAAATGGTCACCGCGCCGGCCTTCTTCGAGTCGTAGACGAAGTAGCCTTGCGCGTAGTGCTCCGTCTCCTCGCCGATGATCTTGATCGAGTTCTTGTTGGCTCCCACCGTGCCGTCCGAGCCCAGGCCGTAGAAAAGGGCGCGAACCACGTCGTCCGGCTCGACGTCGAAATCCGGATCGTAGGGCAGGGAGGAGAAGGTCACGTCGTCGACGATGCCGACGGTGAAGTGGTTCTTCGGCCGCTCCTGCGCCAGCTCGTCGAAGATCGCCTTGACCATCGCCGGATTGAATTCCTTGGACGACAGGCCGTAGCGGCCGGCGACGATTCGGGGGTCGGGCGCGTGGATTCCCTCCTCGCGCGCCTCGCGCAGGGCAGTCACGACGTCCAGGTAGAGCGGATCGCCCACGGCGCCCGGCTCCTTGGTGCGGTCGAGCACGGCGAGGGTGCGCACCGCCGGCGGCAGGACGGCCAGGAAGTCGCGGATCGAAAACGGGCGGTAGAGCCGCACGCGCAGCACGCCGACCCTTTCGCCACGCCCGCTGTCACCGATCAGCCGGTCCACCGTCTCCTCGACCGTCTCGGCGCCGGAGCCCATGAGCACGATCACCCGCTCGGCCTCGGGGTGGCCGGTGTAGTCGAAGAGGTTGTAGCGGCGGCCGGTCAGGGCGGCGAAGCGGTCCATCATCTCCCGGACGATGCGCGGGCAGGAGAGATAGAAACCGTTGGCGGCCTCGCGGGCCTGGAAGAACGAATCGGGATTCTGCGCCGTGCCGCGCACCACCGGCCGGTCGGGCGTCAAGGCCCGCTCGCGGTGGGCGCGGACCTGGCCCTCGTCGATCAGGGCGCGCAGGTCGTCGTCGGTCAGCTCCGCGATCTTCGCCAGCTCGTGCGAGGTGCGGAAGCCGTCGAAGAAGTGGAGGAACGGGATGCGGGAGGCGAGCGTCGCCGCCTGGGCGATGGCCGCGAGGTCCTGGGCCTCCTGCACCGAGCCCGAGGCGAGCAGGGCGAAGCCGGTCTGCCGGCAGGCCATCACGTCCGAATGGTCGCCGAAGATCGACAGGGCGTGCGTGGCGAGCGTCCGCGCCGCCACGTGCATGACGAACGGCGTCAGCTCGCCGGCGATCTTGTACATGTTGGGGATCATCAACAGCAGCCCCTGCGAGGCGGTGAAGGTGGTGGCGAGCGCCCCGGCCTGGAGCGCGCCGTGGACCGCCCCGGCGGCGCCGCCCTCGGACTGCATCTCCATCACCTCGGGAACCGTGCCCCAGAGGTTCGGACGTCGGCGGGACGCCCATTCGTCGGCCAGCTCGCCCATGGGCGAAGACGGCGTGATGGGGTAGATGGCGATGACCTCGCTCGCGCGATAGGCGACCGAGGCTGCGGCCTCGTTGCCGTCGACGGTGATCCTGGCTGCTTCGCTCATGGTGACCTCCTGGCGTGGAGACTACCGGTGAGCGCCCGCCGGATGCGCCGTGCCGGAGGGCGGTTTCGCGCCGGAGCCGCGGCCACCCTCATGGGTGGGGGAGCCCGTGAAAATGAAACGGCCCGCATCCGTGCTCCGGATGCGGGCCAACGGCAGGCTTCGCGCCGTGCTGCTGCGCAGCCGTTCAGTTGAGCGTGATCTCCTGCGGCTTGGGCGGCTCCACGGCCGGAATGGGGATGTGGATCTCCAGCACGCCGTCGGTGAACTTGGCGTCGACCTTGTTGAAGTCCGCCTCGAACGCCAGCGGCAGCCGCCGGTAGAACGAGCCGTAGCCGCACTCGGCGACGTAGAAGCTCTCCTTCTCGACCTTCTTCTCCTCCTTGCGCTCGCCCTGCAGCACCAGCGCGCCGTCCTCCAGATAGATGCGGATGTCTTCCTTCTTCAGGCCGGGCAGATCTGCCTTGACCACCAGCTCGCCCTCGTGCTCATAGACGTCGAAGGTCGGCACCCAGGTCATGTCCTTGTCGAAGCGGCGGTTCATCCGGAACAGCGGCCGCTGCCACAGGTTTTCAACCTCGGACAGCATGTTGTCGACGAAACCGAGGGGGGTGCGGAAGAACGGACGAACCGGCTCGCCCTTGAAGGGCGTCATGTAGGTTTTCTCGAACATCTCAGCCTCCTTGGAGCCTGGGGTTTTCTTGGTTCAGGCTCCTGGGCTCAGGGTAGCGGGCAGCCTGCCGCCGCCCCACGCCCGTTCAGGGGGGCCGGCAGACGCGGGCGGGTGGGCAGCGGCCCACCCCGGAGGGGGTCTGGCGCGATCGAGGCTAGCGCTGACGGTGGGTGAGGCGGTGCAGTCGGTCGTGGGCCCGCTCCCGGAAGTGCTCCACCTTCTTCCATAGGCTGGGCCAGCGGGCCAGCAGCCGCCTCAAGCCTCGGTAGACCAACTCGTTGTCGAGGGAGAGCAGGGCCGCCCCGGCAAGGATGGCGGCAATGCCCTGGATGCCCGGCAGCACCAGGCCGGCCACCCCCACCACGATCAGCATCCAGCCCAGGACGAAGATGCCGATGCGGATGCCCAGGGGAAGTCGCGGACGGGGCTCCGGTGTGGGGAGCTCAGACGGCGGCAAAGTCACTTCGAAGCCTCTGCAGACAGTGCTCTTACTCGCGAGCGTTCGCCAATGGATCATGTCCCATCGGCTGCTTGAGATCGGTCTCGACGAATTCTGAGACCGCGCGCCGGAGGCCTCCGCGGGCCGTTTCCTAGGTGACCACCGTGCCCGCGGTGGCCGGGGTCTCATCCGAGACGAAGGTCCAATCCGCTCGCTTCAGCTCCTCACGCCGGTGTGCGGTCTCCTGCTGCAGGCTGGCGTCGGGCGGTACGACGAGCAGGTTGCAGGCGCCTCGGTGCATCACGTCGGCGGCGACGCTGCCGAGGGTGAGGCGCTCGAAGCCGCTGCGGCCGTGGGTGCCGAGGATCGCCAAGTCCGCCTGCCGCTCCTGGAGGACGGCGAGGATCTCGTCCGTGACCACGCCGACGCGCACCCGCGCCAGGCGGGGGACCGCCCCCGGGCTGTTCGCCTTCGCGAAGCGGCCCAGCTCTTCGCCCGCGAAGTGCTCGACCTGCTCGGCGGTGAAGTGGAGCGACCCCGCGGCCTCGAACGGACTGAGGACGAAGAGCACCTCGGTATCGGCGAGCGGCACGCCAACCTCGGCCAGCAGGCTCAGACCCTGGCTGAGGGCATGGGCCGAGATCGGCGAGAAATCCACCGGGATCTCCACCCGGGCGGGCGGGAACGCGGATGCGGAGCGGAGGACCAGCACCGGGCACGGAGTCTTGCGGACGACGCCGCCGGCGGTCGAGCCCAGCAGCAACCGGTGCAGGGCACCGCTCTCGGCGGCGCCGATGACGATGAGGTCCGCTCGGGCCTGGCGCGCCAGCTCCACGATCGCCCGGGACGGCGAGTCCATCAGCGGCAGGAGCCGGTCGGCCTTGAAACCCGGCAGGTCGGCGAGCCCGGTCCGCTGCGCCTGCTGGGCGAGCGCCTCGTGCAGCTCCTTGATCTGTTGCTCGATCAGGATCCCATCCACGGCGGCCTCAAGCGGCAGGGCCGCCGGCAGATAGCCATGGACGAGCCAGGGAGACGCACCCGCCGCACGCGCAATGGCGGCTCCAATGCGCACCACGTCGTCGCTCGCCGCGGTGAGCGAGGTGCCGATGATCATTTTCCTCGGGGTTTCGGACATGATCGTTGCTCCTTCCCGTTCGCGATTCGTTCACTTCCCGGCGATCATGCTAGGCAACGGTGCCGGCCGGCGCACCCGTCGAAGCGGTGGGAAATCTGACGCCGTGAGGCTGGAGCCTGGCGCCGCCATCCCACCCCGCGGGGTGGTCCCGCCGCGGCGCTCTACCACTCGGCAGGGCGCCCGGCCCCGTCCTGACGGATGTTTTCCGGTCGCCGGTCGCCGGTCGCGGGGTACGGTAAATTTCAGGAGGACCGTGCCATGAGCATTCAGAATCCGAACCTTTGTCAACGACCGCTGCGTACCGTGCTGATCGGCGTCTCGCTCGAAGGCGAGAGCGAGCAGGTGATGCGCTCGGGCCTCGCCGTGGCCCGGGCCGCCGGGGCGCAGGTGTACTTCGTCCATGCCCTTCCCGGCGAGCCGCGGCTCCCCAGCCTGGAGACCGGGCTCGGCGACGACTACTTCCAGGCGCTGATTGCGGATCGCAGGGAGACGCTGCACAAGGAGATCGAGCGGCTCGGTATCGTCGACTCCGAGCTTGCGGCGGGCCGTTTTCCGGTGCACGGGCCATTTTCCCAATGTGTTTCCGGCTCAAGACATTGGAAAAATCGCTGGACCCATTGGGAAAATCATTTTTGCATTGGAAAAATCTTCCAACCCATCAGGAAAATCCTCGGACCCATTGGGAAAATCCTTCGCGCACTGGAATTTTTGGGGTCTTCGCGGTTTTGTGTGGGCGCCGCCTGCAGGGTCCCTGTGAAGCAACCCGTCGCTCGGACAGGGTACCGACGCCCGAGATTCGAGTGTCAAGGCTGCCCTCGCTGAGCTCGGCGGCTGCGCCGGCCTTGACCCTCGGACTCGGGCGCGGTTGGGCAGTACTATAGCGACGGGGGGAACAGCGGCCGCTCCGAAAGGAACTGGGGGGCCTGGCTCGGCGGCAACCACGGTGCGGGATGACGCTGGGAATTGCGCCACGTTGTTCCTGGTATGAGAGACAAAGACCTTTACCAGAGAATCCTCGGCCTCGATGCCCCGTGGGCTGTCACCGAGGTCGAGCTGGATGTCAAAGACCTCCGAAAGGGCGAGATCCGCGTCCATGTGGAAGGCTCGGCCGAGCAGTGGCCGTGCCCGGAATGTGGCCGGCTGTGCCCCGGCTACGACCACTTGCCGCGTCGCTGGCGGCATCTGGATACCTGCCAATACCCGACCATCCTGGTGGCGCTGGTGCCCCGGGTGGACTGTCCCGATCACGGCGTCAAGCAGATCCGCGTGCCCTGGGGCGAGCCGGGGGCGCGGTTCACCGCCCTGTTCGAGGCGCTGATCATCGATTGGCTCAAGGAAGCCAGCGTCTCTGCCGTGGCACGCCTTCTCGGCTTGACCTGGCACGAGGTCGATGGCGTCCTGAGCCGTGCGGTGCGGCGCGGTCTGGCTCGCCGTACTCCCAAGCTGCCCCGGCAGATCGGCGTCGATGAGACCTCCTTCCAGCGCCGCCACGAGTACGTTACCGTGATCATCGACCGGGAGGCCAAGGTCGTGAGCCATGTCGCCGACGGGCGTGGTCGCGAGGTGCTCGACGCCTACTATGAAAGCCATCCATTGGCCGAACGCGCGGCGGTGATCTCGGTGACCATGGACATGTGGGGTCCCTACATCGCATCGACGACCGAGCACATTCCCGATGCCGAAACGAAGATCGCGTTCGACAAGTTTCACGTCGCCCAGCATCTGGGCAACGCGGTGGACAAGGTGCGGCGCCAAGAGCACCGCGCATTGCGCGCCGAGGGCGACGAGCAGCTCAACAAGACGAAGTACCTCTGGCTGAGCCACCCCGACGGGCTGACGGCCGAGGCCTGGAAGCATTTCGAGCCGCTACGCCGGAGCAGCCTGAAGACGGCCCGTGCCTGGGCGATCAAGGAGTACGCGATGAGTCTGTGGTCCTATCGCCGGCCGGCTTGGGCGCAGCGGGCCTGGCAGCGCTGGTACAGTTGGGCGATCCGCTCGCGCCTAGAGCCGATCAAGAAGGTGGCGCGGATGGTCAAGGCGCACCTGGCCGGGATCGTCACCGCGGTGGTCAAGGGCATCACCAACGCCCGGTCCGAAAGCGTTAACGCCAAGATCCAGTGGTTGAAGTACACCGCGCGAGGCTTCCGCAACCGAGAGCGCTTCCGCAATGCCATCTACTTCCATCTCGGCGGCCTCGACCTCTACCCCGCCGGGATCTCAGGAGCTACCCACACAAAAGCGTGAAGCGCCAATTTTTGCCGGACCCATTGGGAAAATGCTCCGCGCCATGGGTTGGGCCGCGGTAGTAGAAGGTGGTAGTCTTGCCGAGCCATGCCTTGGATCAAGACGAAGACGGTCGGCGGGCAGCCGGTCAGCATCAACCCGGCTGAGATTGTCGCCATCGTGGAGTGGGAAAGCCGATCCGAGGTATTCCTCTCGTCCGGTGCCGTCCTGGACGTGATGGCCAAGGGGAAGGACCTCTTCGGCCAGCTCCCCGACTACTCGCCTTCGCCTCACGCGGTGTGATCCCACGGGGAGGCAGCGCCGACTGCTCTTCCTGGTCGGCGTGCCGACAATCCTTCAACCGTTACTTCAGAGGTTTTCCTTGAGGGATCGGGCCCGCGTTGACCTGGGGCCTACGCTTTGTTAGGTTCCCGGGCGTCATGCAAAGCTCTGACCCCTCCTTCGAAGAACCCCTCATCGAGATCCGGCGCCGCATCGAGGAGCTGGAGGGCTATCCGGCGGGGAGCGGGCACGAGAAGGAGCTCGACAGCCTCCGCACGGCGCTGCGCAAGAGCACGGCCGAGATCTACGCGAACCTCAGCCGCTGGCAGAAGGTCCTCGTCGCCCGCCATCAGGACCGCCCCTACACGCTGGACTACGTGGCCGCCCTGATGAGCGAGTGGGTGGAGATCCACGGCGACCGCACCTTTGCGGACGACGCAGCCATCGTCGCCGGGCTCGCGGAGTTCCGCGGCCGCAGCGTCGCCGTCATCGGCCACCAAAAGGGGCGCGACACCAAGGAGCGGATCTGGCGCAACTTCGGCCAGCCGCGGCCGGAGGGGTATCGCAAGGCGCTGCGGGTGATGAGGATGGCGGAGAGGTTCCGCCTGCCCGTCCTCACCTTCATCGACACGGCGGGCGCCTACCCGGGGCTCGACGCCGAGGAGAGGGGGCAGGCCGAGGCCATTGCCCGCAACCTCATCGAGATGGCCGAGCTGGAGGTGCCCATCGTGGTCACCGTCACCGGCGAGGGGGGGAGCGGCGGCGCCCTGGCCCTGGGCGTGGGGGACCGGGTGTTCATCCTGGAATACGCCACCTACTCGGTGATCTCCCCTGAGGGATGCGCCGCCATCCTGTGGAAGGACCAGAACAAGAAGGGCGAGGCCGCCGAAGCCATGAAGATGACGGCGCCCGATCTGCTGCAATGGAGCGTGGTGGACGCCATCATCCCCGAGCCGCCGGGCGGCGCTCACACCGACGCGCTCGCCACCTGCCTGCGGGTGGGGGATGCCATCGAAGGCGCGCTCCGGGAGCTGGAGCGCCTCGACGTCCGCGATCTCCTCGCCCGCCGCTACCAGAAGTTCCGTGCCCTCGGGGCCTTCGACGAGGGCTAGAGCGCTGACTTCTTCCATCGAGTGGGTGGCCGCGCCGGTGCCGTCCGCCGCCGCGGGCCTGCAGGAGGCCGGCCTGCCCTCGTGGCTCGCCATCCTGCTGGCCCGGCGGGGCGTTGCCGACTCCGCGAGCGCCGACCGCTTTCTCAAGCCTTCGCTCGATCAGCTCCACGATCCGTTCCTCCTCGCCGGCATGGAAGAGGCTGTCTGCCGGCTGGTGGAGGCCCGCAACCGCGGCGAGAAGGTGGCGATCGTGGGGGATTACGACGTCGACGGCATCTCGGCCACGGCGCAGCTCCTCGCCGTCTTCGCCCGCTGCGGGGTGGAGGCGACGGCCATCCTGCCGCACCGGCTGCGCGAGGGTTACGGCTTCCAACCCGTGCACGTGGAGCGGGCGCAGGCGAAAGGGTGCGGATTGATCGTCACGGCGGACTGCGGCAGCTCTTCCAGCACGGCGGTCGAGGCGGCCCTGGCGGCAGGGATCGGGGTGATCGTCACCGATCACCATCTGCCGGGGTGCGAGCTTCCCGCCGGAGCGCTGCACATCAACCCCCGGCAGGTGCGGTGCACCTATCCGTTTCCGGATCTGGCGGCGGCGGGCCTCGCCCTCAAGCTCGCCCTGGCCCTCGCCGAGAGGTGTGGCAAACCGGTCGATCCCGCGGTCCTTCTCCGCATCGCCTGTCTCGGCACCATCGCGGACCTCGTGCCGTTGCAGGGAGAGAATCGGGTGATCGCGGCTCTCGGTTTGGCGGCGATGGTCCAAACGCGGTCCCTGGGTCTCAAAGCGCTGATCCAGCAGTCGGGGATGAAGCCGCCGTTCACCGCCGCGGATATCGGCTTCCGCATCGGCCCGCGCATCAACGCCGCGGGGCGGCTCCACGAGCCCGAGCGGGCTTTGGAATTGCTGATGAGCCGCGATGCCGGACGGGCCTTCGAGCTGGCCCAGGAGCTCGACGGCTGGAACCGCGAGCGGCAGACGGCGGAGATGCAGGTGGTGGAGGAGGCGCGGGCGCGGTTTGAGGCACGCTCGCCGCTGCCGCCCATCCTGGTGGAATGGAGCGCCGAATGGCACAAGGGCGTGGTGGGCGTGGCGGCAGGCCGGGTGGCCAAGGACTTCCACCGCCCGGTGGTGCTGCTGTCGGTGGAGGGAGAGGCGGCCACGGGCTCCGGCCGCAGCGTGCCGGGCCTGGAGCTGCACGGCTTTCTTGCCACCTGGAAGGAGCGGATGACGCGCTTCGGCGGCCACTCGCAGGCGGTAGGGCTGACGGTGGAGATGGGGCGCCTGGAGGATCTGCGGCGGGAGTGGGAGGCGGCGGGGGAGAGCTGGCCCGCGGAGCTTCTGGCCCGCAGGTACGAGTACGAGCTTCATCTCGAGCCGGGGAAGATCTCGGAATCGCTCCTGGCGCAGCTTGCGAAGCTGGAACCCTTCGGCCAGGGGAACGCCCGGCCCCTGGTGCGCACGGGACCGTTGCGCCTCCAGGGTGAGCCGCGGCTGTTCGGCAAGGGGCACCTCTCGGCGCGGGCGCGGGGAGAGGACGGCGCCATCGTCGAGCTGGTGGGATGGCGCTGGCAGGAGCGGCTGGGAAATCTCCGCGGCAGCTTCGAGGTTCTGGCCTGCGTCGAGAGCGACAGCTATCGCGGCGGCCCGGTCCTGCGGCTGGTGGATTCCCGCCCGGCGTGAGGAAACGGTCCTCCCAGCCCATAGAATGCATGAACGATGGCACGGAAAGCGAAATCATCCGTCGCGGGACTACGCAAGCTGATGCTGGCGGTGCTCGCAGTGCTGCTGCTCGGGGTCGGCGGGTTGTTCTGGTTCGGCAAGGCGGGCCTGCGTCGTGAGAAGCCGCCGGCCATGGACCCCAAGAGCGCGCAGGCTGAAAAGGGGATGTCGCTCATCGGCGAGGACTTCGACTACACCTTCACCGAGCGCGAGAAGCCCATCTTCCGCATCCGCGGCACCAGCGTCAAGGCGGATCGCCAGGGCGTGATCTATCTCGACAACGTCGCCGTCACCCTCTACGACAAGCAGGGCAGGGTCTTCCACGTCGAGAGCAAGAATGCGAGCTTCAACCGCGAGTCCAACGAGGGGCAGCTCCAGGGCGAGGTCTTCCTCAAGGGGCCGGACGAGCTCGAGCTGCGCACCGACCACCTCGACTTGCAGGACAAAGGCAACGTGGTCTCCAGCCCCAGCGCGGTCGAGATCCGCTACCTCGGCAAGTACGTCGCCAACGCCGCCCAGATGGAGATCGACCTGGGAGCGCAGGTGTATTCCCTGATGGGCGGCTCGCAGGTGCGCAGCATTGCCGGCATCGAGCTGCCGTTGCAGGTCAACGCCCAGCGCCTCGTCTTCGAGCGCACCAGGCACTGGATCCGCTGCGAGGGAGGGGTCACCCTGCACCGCGGCGAGGACTGGATGGCGGCGCAGCGCATCTACGGCAACGTCGCCGACGACGAGAGCGGGCTGACCTTCGTGCACGCCATGTGGGACGTGAACGGCGAAACCCGGTCCTCACTGCAGCCGCCAACGCCGGCCAAGGCCTCCAGGGCGGCGAGCCGCACCAAGGTGAAGTTCAGCGGCAAGGAGCTTTCCGTCCTCTTCAAGCCGCAGGGTAACGAGCCCCGCTCCGTGGCGCTCGAAGCGCCCCTCGACGGGCGGGCCAGCCTGGAAGCCACGAGCCCGGGACTGGTGCGCACCCTGACGGCGAAGCGCCACATCGACGGGGCGCTCGAAAACGGCGTGCTGAACGCGGCCCAGGCTTTCGGCAGCATCGAGATCGTGGAGAACGCCCACCTGCCGGGCAAGCCTCCCACGCAGCGGCAGGCCACCGGCCAGACCGCCAGCGCCACCTTCCGCCCCGACGGCCAGCTCGCGACCGTGGAGCTGAACACCAACGTCGTCTACCGCGACGGCGACGTGACGGCCACCGGCAACCGCGGCAATCTCGACATGGAACAGGGGCGCGGCGAGTTCGTGGGCTCTCCCGTGGTGGTCACCAGCGACCGCGGCCGGCTGGAGGCGCCGCGGATGGTCTACAACACCGACACCCAGATCGTCAGCGCCCGCGACGGCGTCAAGGCCAAGCTCCAGAAAGTGGAGGAGACGGCTCTCGCCGGCTCCCCGTTGTCGCAAGGGGAAGGGCCGGTCAACGTCGTCTCGCAAGAGGCCTTCTGGCGGCAGCAGCCGTCGTCGTTCGTCTTCCGCGGCGACGTCCGCGCCTGGCGGGGGGACAACGTCCTGCTGGCCCCCGAGGTGCGGGGCGACAAGGCAGCGGACCAGCTCGCGGCAACCGGCGGCGTCAAGACGATCTGGTACCCGACCGATCAGCAGACCGCCCAGGCTTCAGGCAAGGCGGCACAACCCGCGGCCACGCCGAAGCCCGCCGCCCCAGCCGCCCCAGCCGCCCCAACAACCGCCGCGCCGCGCCAGCCCGTCCAGGTGGCGGCGACGGAGATGACCTACCAGCAGAAGACCGGCGTGCTGATCTACACCGGCAACGTGCGGGTGGATCAGCAGGGCAAGACCATGAGCTGCCAGAAGATGCAGGTGGACCTCGACGACAAGCGCCAGGCGAAGTCCATGGTCTGCACCGGCGACACCAAGATCAACGACCCCCAGGCGGGCCGTACCATCCTGGGCCAGAGGGCGTTCTACCATGTGGCCGACAAGCTGGTGGAGGTGTTCGGCGATCCGGTGACCATGAAGGACAAGGACGGCAACCAGATCCGCGGCAAGCGCGCGCTCTACGCCATGGACACGGGCAAAGTGGAAGTGAAGGGGCAGGACCCAAACGCGCCCGTCGCCCCGGCCCCCCCCGCGATCACTCCGGCCGCCACTCCGGCCCCGGCGGCGCATCCACCTGGGAGCGGCGGATGAAAGACATGAAAGAACAGGACGTGGAGGAGGCGCAGAAGCTCTCGACCCATAATTTGCGCAAAGTCTATCGCGGGCGGGCGGTGGTGCAGAGCGTCTCGATCGAGGTCGGTCCCGGCGAGATCGTAGGCCTCCTGGGGCCCAATGGCGCCGGCAAGACGACGACCTTCTACATGGTGGTGGGGCTGACTCCTCCGGACTCGGGGACGGTGATCCTGGGCGAGGAGGACATCACCGATCTCCCCATGTACCTGCGGGCGCAGCGCGGGATCAGCTACCTCCCCCAGGAGCCGTCGGTGTTCCGCCGGCTCTCCGTGGAGGACAACCTGCGGGCCATCTTCGAGACCCTCGACCTCTCGCACGCCGAGCAGGAACGGCGCATCGACCAGCTCATCACCGACCTCGGGCTGGTCATGGTGCGCAAGACCAAGGGAGCGCTGCTCTCGGGCGGCGAGCGGCGGCGGGTGGAGATCGCCCGCGCGCTGGTCATCAACCCGTGGTATATCCTCCTGGACGAGCCGTTCGCGGGGATCGACCCTATCGCGGTGCTGGACATCCAGGGGATCGTCCGGCACCTCAAGTCGATGGGCATCGGCATCCTCATCACCGACCATAACGTGCGGGAAACATTGAAAATAACGGATCGGGCCTATATCATCAACAACGGTGAAATCCTGCGCTCAGGCACACCGTTGGAGCTGTCCACCGATCCGCAGGTCCGGAAAATCTATCTTGGAGAAGACTTCACTCTGTAGGACTGGTTCCTGAATGGCGTTAGAGCAAAAACTTTCCCTGAGGCTGTCCCAGAAGCTGGTGATGACGCCTTCTCTGCAGCAGGCCATCAAGCTGCTGCAGATGACCCGCATGGAGCTCGACACGCTCCTCAGCCAGGAGCTGGTGGAAAACCCGGTCCTCGAAGAGGCGGCGGAAGCTGAGAGCGCCGAGGAGGAGACGCCGCGCGAGGAGGCTCCCCCGGAGCCGCCGGCCAACGGCGAGACCCTGGACCACGCCGAGTCGATGGAGAACATCGACCTCGACGCCTACTTCGGCGACTACTGGGAGGGCTCG
Source organism: Thermoanaerobaculia bacterium (assembly GCA_049284515.1). GTDB lineage: Bacteria > Acidobacteriota > Thermoanaerobaculia > Multivoradales > UBA5704 > DATARR01. The sequence goes on along the minus strand of JBAPYB010000476.1, from coordinate 21,947 downwards.
GGCACCTCGTCGATGATGGAGGAGCGGGACGAGCCGCCCATCGAGAACAGCCTCTCACGCGAGCCCGACCTCTACGACCACCTCCTCTGGCAGCTCCACATGGCCGAGGTCGAGCCGCGCCAGCGGGAGATCGCTGAGCTGATCATCGGCAACCTCGATCCCGATGGCTTTCTGGTCGCCACTCCGGAGGAGATCCGGGACATGGGCGACCAGACCGGGGGCGACTACTCCCTGGAGGAGGTGGAGGCGGCGCTGGCGCTCGTCCGCAGCCTCGATCCGCCGGGCATCGCCTGCGCCAACCTCCAGGAGAGCCTGCTGCTGCAACTGGACGTCATGGAGGCGCCGGCGGACAGCCTCGCCCGCCGCATGATCTTCGAGGCCTGGGACCTCTTCCTGCGCCGGCAGTTTCCGGCGGTGGCCAAGAAGCTGGACGTCGAGCTGGCCGAGCTCGAAGAGGCCCTCGAGCTCATCCGCACCCTGGAGACGAAACCCGGCCGGCGGTTCAGCACCGACCGCCCCCACTACATCGAGCCGGACGTCTTCGTCCGCCGGGTGGGCGACGAGTACGTCATCCAGCTCAACGACGACGGTCTCCCCCGGCTGCGGGTCAGCCGGGCTTACCGGCGGATGCTCCAGACCATGCGCAGCGAGGGCCGGCAGAACGAGGCCCAGGCGTTCATCAAGGACAAGATCCGCTCGGCGGTGTGGCTGATCAAGAGCCTCGATCAGCGCCAGCGCACGATCTACAAGGTGGCGGCGTCGATCGTCCGCCAGCAGCGCGAGTTCTTGGACAAGGGCATCGAGAACCTGCGGCCCATGGTGCTGCGCGACGTGGCCGAGGACATCGGCATGCACGAGTCGACAGTCAGCCGGGTGGTCTCCAACAAGTACATCCACACCCACCGCGGGCTGTTCCCGATGAAGTTCTTCTTCCACAGCGGCATCGACCGGGAGTACGGCGACAACATCTCCTCGCTGACGGTGAAGCGCAAGATCGAGCAGCTCATCCAGTCCGAGGACCCCAAGCGTCCCTTGTCCGACAGCGAGCTGATGCGGATCCTGAACCGCGAGGGGATCAACATCGCCCGCCGCACGGTGGCGAAGTACCGCGACGAGCTGAGCATTCCCTCGTCCACGGACCGCAAGCAGATCTTCTGAGGGCGTGAGGTCGGGATGCGCCTCGGATCGCTGGCCCGGCCGGAGCTGATCTTTCCCGACCTCCCGGAGACGGACCGGGCGGGGGTGCTGCACGCGCTCGCGGAGCGCGTCGCCGGGCAGGGGCTGACACCCAATGCCGTCGATCTCTATCAAAAGCTGCTGGAGCGGGAGCAGCTCGGCTCGACGGGGATCGGCGCCGGCATCGCCATCCCGCACTGCAAGCTGGCCGGCTTGAAGCGAGGCGTGCTGGCAGTCGGGCTGGTGCCTCAGGGGGTGGACTTCGGAGCGGCCGACGGCCAGGCGGTTCGGGTCTTCTTCCTCATCGTTTCGCCCAGCGAGTCGCCGTCCGAGCACCTCCAGATGCTCTCGGCGATCTCGCGCTGGGTCAAGGCGGACCGCCATGCCGAGCGTCTCCTCGCGCTGCATGACGCGGCTGCGGTCTACGACTTCCTCCAGGAAGAGGGGGGCTGATGATGGCCGAGGGTACCGAGCAAACCGAGCAGACGACCGGCACGGTCAGCGTCGCCGAGCTCCTGGGCGAGGAGCTGGCCTTCCTGCGCCTCAAGGTGCTCTCGGGCGAGAAGCACCTGGACAACCTCATCACCCACCCGCGGGTGCAGAAGCCGGGCCTCGCCTTTGCCGGCTACTACGCCTACATCAAGGCCGGCCGCGTCCAGATCATCGGCGAGAGCGAGACCGAGTATCTGAAGACCCTGGCCGAGGAGGAGCGCGATCTGCGGTTGCAGCAGATCACCTCCCTGCCGGTGCCGGTGTTCGTCATCACCAAGGGGATCGAGCCGCTCCCCGGGTTCCTGGCCCTCTGCCAGAGCCGCGAGCTGCCGGTGCTCTCCTCGCCGGCCCTCTCCTCGACGGTCATCAAGGGGGTGAGCTACTTCCTGGAGGACCACCTGGTCCCCTCGACCTCGCTGCACGGCGTGCTGCTGGAGATCTATGGTCTCGGCGTGCTGCTGATCGGCGAGAGCGGGGTGGGGAAGAGCGAGTCGGCCCTCGATCTCATCACCCGCGGCCACAGCCTGGTGGCCGACGACAAGGTGATGGCCAAGCGCTATCCCAACGGCGAGCTGGTGGGCTACAGCGAGGGCCCTCTGCGGCACCATATGGAGCTGAGGGGAATCGGCATCATCAACGTTCAGGACCTCTTCGGCCTCGCCTCCGTGCGCGAGCGGACGACCATCGACCTCGTCATCGAGCTGGAGCACTGGCGCGACGGCCAGGCCTACGACCGCTTGGGTCTCGACGAATCCCTGTACCCCATTCTCGACACGCCGTGCCCTTACATTCGCATGCCCGTCGCCTTGGGACGCAACATCAGCATCCTGGTGGAGATCGCGGCCCGCAACCATGTCCTGAAGCTTCAGGGCCATCATTCCGCCCGGGAGTTCATCAGCAAACTCGAGGCCCAGCTTGAGCGCAGCCGAAAAACCCGGTAAGGCCCGGCTCGCCGTCATCACGGGCCTGTCGGGCTCGGGCAAGAGCATCGTCGCCAAGTGCTTCGAGGACCTCTCGTACTACACGGTCGACAACCTGCCGTTGCCGCTGCTGCGCAGTTTCCTGGACAACCCGCTGGAGCTGGTGGCCGGGCACGACCGCATCGCCGTGGTCACCGACGTGCGCGCCCCCGGCTTCGCCGAGGAGTTCCCGCGCCTCTTCGCCGAGATCGACCGCGAGCGGATCGAGCCGACCCTGCTCTTCCTCGAAGCTTCCGACGAGGTCCTGGTGCGGCGCTTTTCCGAGACCCGCCGCCCTCACCCCCTGGCGCCGGACCGCCACGTCGTCGAGGGCATCCAGCGCGAACGGGAGATGCTGGCTGAGCTGCGGGCGCAGGCGGACCGGGTCTTCGACACCAGCGAGTGGTCGATCCACGAAATCCGTAACCAGGTCTACCGCGAGTTCGCCCCCCATCCCGGCGAGGAGCCGGGGATGGTGGTATCGCTGGTCTCCTTCGGCTTCAAACGCGGCATTCCCCAGGGCACCGACCTCCTGTTCGACGTGCGTTTCCTGCCCAATCCGCACTTCGTGCCCGGGTTGCGCGAGCGCACCGGCCAGGACGCCGAGGTGCTCGAATATCTGGAGCGGCAGCCGGACTTCCAGGAACTGGTGATACGTTTGACCGACCTGTTGGCGTACCTCCTGCCGCGCTACCGGCGCGAGAACCGCAGCTACCTTTCGGTGGCGATCGGCTGTACCGGCGGCCGGCACCGGTCGGTGGCGATCTGTGAGCGGCTGCGTTGCGTGCTGGAGGAACGGGGCTGGCCGGCGCGGGTGATCCACCGGGACATTGCCCGGTGAGGGTATGGTGAGAGCTGCCATGGAATCGGCGCCAGCGAAGGCACGTTATCCATAACGCAGGAAAGCGATGATCGGCAAACTGATTCTGACTCACGGCGGCCTCGCGCGGGAGCTCCTGTCTGCAGCCAGCGTCATCTCCGGCCACCCTTCGAGCTTCGAGGCCCTGGCGCTCGACTGGAGCGACCCCTTCGAGGAGGCCCGCGGCAAGGTCGGCACCGCTCTGGCGCGGCTCGACCAGGGACAGGGCGTCCTGATCCTCACCGACATGTATGGTGGGACGCCCTGCAACGTCGCCATGACCTTCTACCAGCCGGGAAGGGTCGAGGTCGTGACCGGCGTCAACCTGCCCATGGTCGTAAAGCTGGCCTGCCGGGCTGGAGGAGAGGAGGGGGCCGTCACGGACCTGGCCCGGGTGCTCCAGGCCAAGGGGCAGAAGAGCATCTGCCTGGCGGGAGACCTGGTGCAGAAAGGGAAATGCATCGATACGGGCGTGATCCCGGTGATGCCCCTGGGGACGATGGGGACGAAGAAGACATGATCGAGCGCCAGACGGAGATCGTCAATCGTCTCGGGCTCCACGCGCGGGCGGCGGCCAAGCTGGTACACCTCGCAGGGGGCTTCCAAAGCCGGGTGACGGTGGAGAGGGAAGGCGAGGAGGTCGACGCCAAGAGCATCCTCGGCATCCTCCTGCTGGCCGCCAGCCAAGGCACCCAGGTGATGATCCGCTGCGACGGCGAGGACGAAGAGCACGCCATGCGCGCGGTGACGGAGCTGATCGCCAACCGCTTCGACGAAGAGACCTGACTTGGGAGAGCCGATGCCAGCCGCCGAAATGCAGGTTCTGCAGGGCATGGGGGTGTCCGCGGGGATCGCCATCGGCCGCGCCGTGTGCCTCGAGACCCGCGGCCCGGACGTCCTTCGCTTCCACATCGCCGAGGACCAGGTGGCTACCGAGATCGCCCGCCTGCACGAGGGGGCAAGCCGCGCCCAGACCGAGCTGAAGCGAGTCCGTGCGCGGGCGGAGGAGGATCTCGGCGACGACCTCGCGGCGATCTTCGACGCCCACGTCCTGCTGCTCTCCGACCGCCACTTCCTCGGCCGGGCGGAAGAGCGCATCCGGACCCATCACGTCAACGCCGAGTGGGCCGTGCACAAGACGGCCGAGGAGCTCGACGACCGCTTCGCCCACATGGACGACACCTACCTGCGCGAGCGGAGCGAGGACCTGACCGACGTCAGCCGCCACCTGTTGCGCAGCCTCCAGGGCATTGCCCATCACGACCTCTCGCAAATGCCGGACGACATCGTCATCGTGGCCGACGACCTCACCCCCTCCGACGCCGTCCGTCTGGGCCGCGAGCGCGTGATCGGCTTCGCCATCGAGAGCGGCGGCCGCACCTCCCACACCACCATCATCGCCCGCTCGCTCAACCTCCCGGCGGTGGCCGGCCTGGCGGGAGTGATGGGCCTGCTGGGCGACGAGACTCCCATCATCGTGGACGGCGAAACCGGCACGGTCATCCTTCATCCCGACCCGCCGACGCTCCAGCGCTATCAGGCCCGCAAGACCGAGATCGTGCGCCGCGATCAGGACCTGCTGGCCACCCGCGAGCTCCCGGCGGTGACCCGCGACGGCGTCGAGATCGCCCTGATGGCCAACATCGACCTGCCGGAAGAGGTGGACGAGGTGGCTCTTTTCGGCGCCGCCGGCGTCGGCCTCTATCGCAGTGAGTTCCTCTACATCGAGAAGAGCCCGCGCCTGCCCACCGAGGACGAGCACGTCCAGATCTACCGCCGGCTGATCGAGCTGTCTGCGCCTCACCCGGCCATCATCCGCACCTACGACCTGGGGGGGCGCAAGCTGGCCCGCGAGATGATGGCGACGGCAGAGGAGAACCCGGTGCTGGGACTGCGCGGCATCCGCCTGACCCTTGCCCGCACCGAGACCTTCCGCAGCCAGATCCGCGCCCTCTTCCGGGCCGGCCTGTTCGGCGACCTCTGGATCATGCTGCCCATGGTGAGCACCCTGGACGAGGTACGCAGCTTCCGCGCCTTTGCCGGCGAGGTGATGGCGGACATGACGCGCGAGGGGGTCCCCTTCCGCTCCGACGTGCGGCTGGGCGTGATGATCGAGGTGCCGGCCGCCGCCATCATCGCCGACCTGCTGGCGCGCGAGGCGGACTTCTTTTCGATCGGCACCAACGACCTGATCCAGTATTCGATCGCCGTCGACCGCAACAACGAGCACGTGGCGAGCCTCTACCAGCCTCTTCATCCCGCGATTCTGCGCATGTTACGCTTCGTCATCGACAGCGCCCGTGCGGCTGGCATCGAAGTCGGGCTCTGCGGCGAGATGGCCGCGGACCCGAGGTACGCGCTGCTGCTCGTGGGCCTGGGGCTGCGGCGGCTCTCGATGAGCCCGCGGCAGATCCCCGAGGTCAAGACCTGGTTGCGCAAGTCGACCGCGGCGGATCTTGCGGACCTCGCGGCGAGCTGCATGGGCTACGGCACGGCTGCCGAGGTGCAGGAGCACGTCGAACGCCATTTCGCGTGCTCGGCCTCGCCGCCCCCAGGCTGAGCATTTTCCGACGACGTCGTGAGATTGGAGGACCGTTATGGCCGCACGTAGTGAGCCCCGATGGCTGCTGGCCGTGAGCCTCTTGCTGGCCGCCGCAGGGTGCCGCGGCACCCCGCCGCCGGTCGTCCGCGCCGAGCAGACCCCGCCAACCCCTCCTCCCGCTGCCACCCTTTCACCCCCGTCCCCCACTCCCGCGCCGGCTGCGCCTGGGCTCAAGGATCCCGGCCGCGACGACGCACCCGTGGTGGTCGATCCGGGAGTGGACGACAGCAGTACGCCCAAGACCCTGGTCGAAGCCGCTCGTGCCGAGCGCGAGCGTCGCGCCCAGGCGGGAGCGCCTGCCGCCATCGTCATCACCGACAAGAACCTTCACCAGTACGCCGCCAAGGGGCAGCTCACGGTGGCGGATCCGAAGGAGAAGGAGAAGAAGAAGGGAGCTGTGGCTCCTTCCGCGGCGGAACAGTTGCTCCACGACGAGCAGTATTGGCGTGGCCGCGCCCTGGGGATTCGCCTGCGGTGGCGCGCGGCGGCCGACGAGATCAAGAAGCTGGAGCAGAAGTCCACCGAGCTGCGCCAGCGCTTCTACTCCGAGAACGATTCGTTCGTGCGGGACAACCAGGTCAAGCCGGAGTGGGACCGGGTGACCGACCGCTTGCAAAAAGCCCGCGTCGAAGCCGAAGCGGCCAGCGAGGAGCTCGCCGCCTTCCTGGAGGAGGGGAGGCGTGCCGGCGCGCTTCCCGGCTGGCTGCGCGAGGGCGAGGACCAGGAGCCGCCGCCCACGGCGTCCGAGAAGAAAAAGAAGAGCCTGCCGCCGCCCCAATCCATCGACCCGCCGGTGCTGAACGACAACGGAGGGCACGGCCGGTGGAGGTGACGAGCCGCCCCCGCCCCCGCAGGTACTTCATCGAGACGTGGGGCTGCCAGATGAACGAGCTGGACAGCCAGCGCATGGCCGGCCAGCTCATGCAGCAGGGCATCCTGCCCACCCGCCGGCCGGAGGAGGCGGACCTCATCCTTCTCAACTCCTGCAGCGTGCGGGAGAAAGCCGAGCAGAAGGTGTACTCGCGGCTGGGGGAGTACCGGCTGCTCAAACGGGACGGCCGGGACCTTCTCATCGGCCTCTGCGGCTGCGTGGCCCAGCAGGAGGGGGAGCGGGCCCTGGCGCGGGTGCCGGACCTCGACTTCGTGCTCGGCCCGGCCCGCGTGGGCGAGCTCCAGGACGTGCTGGCCCGCCGGCGGGCCGGCGAGCGGGTGGTCGCGACCGGCTTTCCCGAGGAGCGAGCCTACGACGTCGACGCCATCTCGCGCCACGGCGAGTACAAGGGGATGGTGACGATCATCGAGGGCTGCAACAAGGTCTGCACCTTCTGCATCGTCCCGCAGACCCGGGGACCCGAGCGCAGCCGGCCGCTGGCGGAAATCGTACGCGAGGTTCGCCACCTCCTCGACTACGGCTTCCAGGAGATCGAGCTGCTGGGGCAGACCGTGAACCACTGGCGCGAGCCCAGGGGAGCTCTCGACTTCGCTGATCTGTTGGCAGAGGTCGCCGCCCTGCCGGGTCTGGAGCGGCTGCGCTTCGTCACCTCCTACCCACGGGATTTCACCCCTCGCATGGTCGAGCAGGTGGGGAAGCGCGCCAACATCTGCCCGTACCTCCATCTGCCCGTGCAGTCGGGCGCCGACTCGGTCCTGCGCCGCATGGGACGCGGATACACGCGGCGCAACTACCTGGACCTCGTGGCACAGCTCCGCCAGGCGCGCCCGGACCTTTCACTCTCGACCGACCTGATCGTCGGCTTTCCCGGTGAGACCGAAGAGGAGCTCCGCCTCACCTTGGAGCTGGTGGAGGAAGTCCGCTTCTCGGCGCTCTACGCCTTCACCTACTCACCCCGCCCCGGCACGGCGGCTCCGCGGCTGGGAGGCGACGTCGATCCCGGCGTCGCCGCCGAACGTCTGCAACGCCTCTTCGCGGCTCAGGAGGCAATCCAGGAAGAGATCAACGCCTCCCTGGCGGGACGCGAGCTCGACGTCATCGTCACGGGTTGGGGAAAGCGGCCGGGCACCCAGGTGGGACGTACCCCGTGCCATCGGGTGATCACCTTCGAGGCCGGCCCCGAGCCCGTGGCCCTGGGCGGCGTCACCCGCGTCCAGGTGGGGGAGACCTTCGCCTACGGCCTGCGCGGGCGCCGCCTCGGCGTCCCCACCCCGGTTGCCGCGCCCTGAGCCCTCGGCTTTCCGCTCTCCGTTCTGCCGCGCCGCGGTTTGCCTTGACCTGGCTTCGCGGCGCGCCCACAATAGCGGCATGAGTACCCCCGACGAAGAGCTCCAGGTCGAAATCAAGGGCCTGATGTTGGACCCCTCGTCCAACGTCCCCATCGTCATCCTGCGCGACATCCAGAGCCAGATGTTCCTGCCCATCTGGATCGGGGTCTTCGAAGCGAACGCCATCGCCCTGCGTCTGGAGGGGGTTGACCCGCCGCGTCCCATGACCCACGACCTGCTTCGTTCTTTCCTCGAGCAACTGGGAGGCAAGGTGGAGAAGATCGTCATCTCCGACCTGCGGGAGAGCACCTTCTTCGCCGTCATCCACGTCCGCAACCAGAACGCCGCCCTGACGATCGATGCCCGGCCGAGCGACGCGATCGCCTTGGCGCTGCGCACCGAGTCGCCGATCTTCGTCCTCCGCACCGTCCTCGACAAGGCGCAGGCCGTCGATCTGGCGACCGATAGCAGCGACGAGGAGAAGCTCAAGAAATGGCTGGAGGAGATCAGCCCGGACGAGCTGGGAAAGTGGACGATGTGACCTCGCGCCCAGCCTTGTGGTACCGCGCAAGTATCGGTAAATCAGTCATTTGCTCGCGATGTCGGCGCGCCGACATCACCGTTTCTCACCACCTTGACCTGTCGTAAGGCCTTTCCTTAGACTGCGCGCCGCCTATGATCATCGCCATCGCCAACCAGAAGGGTGGAGTCGGGAAGACGACGACCGCCATCAACCTCGCCGCAGCCCTGGCCAGCAAGGGGATGAAGACCCTGCTGGTAGACCTCGATCCCCAGGCGAACAGCTCCATGTCCTTCCTCGACATCCACGAGCTGGGCACCTCGATCTACGACGCCCTCACGGAAGACAACGTTCACATCCCGGACATCATCCGCCCCGCGGCCAGGATCGACAACCTGTTCATCGCCCCCTCGACCATCGCGCTGGCGAAGATCGAGGCCAAGCTGATCGGCGAGCTGGACAGCCACTACCGGCTCAAGGACGAGGTGCAACGGGTCCAGGAGGACTACGCCTACATCATCATCGACACGCCCCCAACCCTGGGCATCATCACCGTCAACGCCCTGGTGGCGGCCACCCACGTCCTGATCCCCATCCAGGCAAGCTACTTCGCCCTGGAAGGGACGGACGATCTGCTGGAGACGGTCGACAAGATCAAGGTCCGGGCCAACCCCCAGCTCCAGATCCTCGGGGCCCTGATCACCATGTACGACAAACGCACCACGCTGGCCAAGGACATCTACGAGCAGATCCAGCGGGTCTTCGGGGCGAAGGTCTTCGAAACGGTCATCACCAAGAGCGTCCGGCTCGAGGAGAGCCCGGCGTACCGGGAGTCGATTTTCACCTTCGCGCCGCGCTCCACGGGCGCCTACGAGTACTACCGGCTGTCGGAGGAGGTGCTGAGCCGTGTCTGATCCCGCTGCCCGTAAACGCGGCCTCCCGGTGCGCGTGAAGATGCGCCACGACAACCATTTCGTCGAGGAGCTCTCGGCCCGTCACGAGACGCCTGTCGGCAAGATGATTCCGTTGTCGGCCATCGAGCCCGATCCCGGTCAGCCGCGCTCGACGATGGGAGACCTCGACGATCTGGTGCTCTCGATCCGCGACAAGGGAGTGCTGGAGCCGATCCTCGTGCGGCCCCGGCCGGGCGGGGAGGAGGACGGCGGCCCCTCCGGCGTTCTGTACCGGATCATCTCCGGAGAGCGGCGCTACCGGGCGGCGCAGGAGGCCGGGCTCTACGAGGTGCCGGCCATCGAGATGGACGTCACCAACGAAGAGGCGCTCGAGATCGCCCTGATCGAGAACCTCCAGCGCAAGGACCTGACGCCCTTCGAAGAAGCCGAGGGGTACCGCATGCTGGCCGAGGTCCACCTGTACACCCACGAGGAGATCGCCGAGGCGGTCGGCAAGTCCCGCACCGTGATCACCGAGAGCTTCGCCTTGTTGCAGATGCCGGCCCGGGTGCGCGATACGGTCCAGGCCCTGGGCATCACCTCCAAGTCGCTGCTGCTGGAGGTGCTCAAGGCGGGCTCGGAGCCGGAGATGATCGAGCTTCTCGAAGAGGTCGCCCGGCGGGGGCTCAACCGCGACGACCTGCGCCAGCGGCTGCGGCGCAGCGAAAAAGGCGGCAAGTCCAGCCGCCGGAAGCCCTACGTCTTCCGCTTCAAGTCCCCGGACCGCAGCTTCAGCCTGTCGTTGGCGTTCCGCCAGAGCGAGGTCGACAAGCACGACCTCATTCAGGCCCTTGAGCAGATCCTCGGCGATCTGCGGCAGGGCAACGGGAAGTAAACCCCCGGATTTTCCGGCACGATCAGACGGATCGGTCGGATCCGTCCGATCGGTCTGATCAGATCGGTCCAATCAGTCTGGTAAGGCAGATTATGTTGCTCGGCGGCACGGCGAGGGTGGGCGGCGACTCGGGCGCACAGCTACTCGGCCGCCCACTCCGCCGCCAGATCCTCGTCCTCCGCAAGGTGCAGCCTGACGAGCTGGGCTCCGTCAGGCATTGCACCGGCGAGCTGCTCATGGATCCAGCGGACGAGGCTCTCGCTCGTCGGAATGGCACCGCCCGCCGCGAACTCCGGCAGCGCCGAGTTGAGGTGCTGGTGGTCCAGCCGCTCGATCACCCTCTCCTGGACGAGGCCGTCGAGCTGACCCAAATCGACGACGAAGCCGGTGGCGGGATCGATCTCTCCCCGCACGCCGATCCACAGGCGGTAGTTGTGTCCGTGCCCGGGCAGGTTGGCGCACTTGCCGAACCGCCTTCGGTTCTCCTCTTCGCTCCAGTCGGGGCGCCGATACAGGTGGCTGGCGCTGAAACGGTAACGACGCTCGAGGACGATCTTCATGCTTCTCCCTCCCAAATCAGCGGACTCTTGGGTTCAGGGCCCATATAATGCGCCCGTGCGGCGCCGGCTGAACCAGTACATCATCACCGAGATCCTGGGACCCCTGGGTCTGGGCTTTCTCGTCTACACCTTCATCCTGCTCATCCGGTTTCTCTTCCAGTCGGCGGAGATGATCATCCGGCGCGGGCTGCCGGTGTCCATCGTCGGCAAGCTCCTGCTGCTGACCCTGCCCAACATCGTCGTCCTCACGCTGCCGATGTCGCTGCTCTTCGGCACCCTGATCGCCGTCGGCCGGCTGTCGTCGGACAGCGAGCTCATCGCCATGCGGGCCTGCGGCATCAGCCTCCTCACCCTCTACCGGCCGATCCTCCTGCTCTCCGGCCTCGCCACCCTGCTCAATATGGTCCTCATGATCTATGTGCTGCCCTGGGGCAATCACGCCCTCCAGGAGCTGCGGCTGGAGATCACCACTCAGAGCGTTGCCCAACAGATCGAGCCGCGGGTCTTCTACGAGGAATGGGAAGGCAAGGTGGTCTACGTCTTCGAGGTACCCCAGGGCAGCAAACGCTGGAAGGGGGTCTTCCTGGCCGAATCCGTTCCTGCCAACCCCAACAACCAGATCACCACGGCCGACTGGGGCGAGGTCCTCGTCGACAAGGCCGGCGAACGGGTCGTCCTGCGCCTCTACAACGCCGTCCGTCACAAGGTCGACCTGAACGCGCCGGACCGTTACGAGGTCAGCCGCCACAAGCGGCTCGACCTCATCCTCGACGACCAGTTCGCCACCGAGCAACGGGCCAAGATCTCGATCTCCAAAGGGCTCCGGGAGATGACCCTGCAAGAGCTCATGGAGCAGCGCGACGACCCGGCGGGCTCGGCCGAGCAGCACAACCTCGCCCAAGTGGAGATCCACAAGAAATTCTCCATCCCGGTCGCCTGCCTGGTCTTCGGCCTCTTCGCCCTGCCGCTGGGGATCAACAACCGGCGCGGCGGCAAGGCCTCGGGCTTCGCCCTCTCGATCGGCGTGTTGATCCTCTACTACGTCCTGCTCAACAACGGCGAGGAGTACGCGCGCTTCGGCAAGATGCCTCCCTGGCTCGGCATGTGGCTGCCGAACATCCTCCTGGCGGTCGCCGGGCTCTTCCTGCTGGTGCGGCGCAATCGCGACAAGAGCCTGCTGTTGAGCCGGCTCGACCGCTGGGTGCGGCAGGACCTTTGGAGCTCCATCCAGCGCCTGCGGGGACTGACCGTGGCGCGGCGCCAGGAGCGGCGGGAGAAGCGTGAGGAGCGGGCTCGCCGGCGCGAGGCCGTGGAGCTGACGCGGCGGGAAACTTCTCCCGGCCGGAGGGTGGTCCTTCTCCTCCCCCGCCCGCGGATCGTTTTTCCCAATATCCTGGACCGCTACGTGGTCCGCATGTTCACCATGATCTTCTCCCTGGTGGTGCTGTCCGGGATCTCGCTCTTCGTGATCTTCGATCTGAGCGAGAACATCGACGACATCCTGAAGAACAAGGTGGGCACCGGTATCGTCCTCAACTACTACAAGTACCTGTCGCTCCAGATGTTCTACGACATCGCGCCGATCATCGTGCTGGTGACGACGCTGATGACCTTCAGCCTGCTCGCCCGCACCAACGAGATCACCGCCTGCAAGGCGCTGGGCCTCAGCCTCTACCGGCTGGCCGTACCGGCCCTCGCCACGGCGCTGCTGGTGGCCTCTTTCTCCGGCTACCTGGAATCCTCCGTGCTGCCGGCCTCCAATGAGAAGGTGGCGAAGCTCAAGGACCAGATCCGGGGCAAGCCGACGGCGAGGACCTACAGGCGGGCAGACCACCAGTGGCTCTTCGGCCAGGGACGGTACATCTACAACTACCTCCACTACGACCCGCAGCAGCCGAGCCTGCAGCGGCTGCAGGTCTTCGATTTCGACGCGCGCCACCGGCTGACCCGCCGGCTCTATACCGACGACGCGAAATACATCGGCGGCGCCTGGCTCTTCAACGACGGTTGGGTCCGCAACTTCGATGGCGTCGAGGTGACGGGATACAAGCGGTTCCTGAATCCCATGGTCGAAGCGCACTTCGAGAGCCCGGATTATTTCGACTCCGAAATCCGCCCGCCCGATCAGATGCGCTTCGGCGAGCTCAAGGACTACATCCAGGAGCTCAAGGAGAGCGGCCAGCCCGTCCCCGAGCTCCAGGTCGAGCTCGAGAACAAGATCGCCTTCCCGGTCGTCTCGCTGATCATGGCCCTCGTCGCTCTCCCCTTCTCCTTCCGCCTGGGACGCCAGGGAGCGCTCTATGGCATCGGGGTGTCGGTCGTGCTGGGAATGGCATTCATGGCGATCTTCGCCTTCTTCATCAAGATGGGAGCCGCCGGAGCCCTTCCCCCGCTCGTGGCGGTTTGGAGCCCGGGTGCGGTCTTTTCCCTGCTCTCGGGCTACCTCTTCCTCGGCGTCAGGACCTGAGGGCGCGGCTTTTCTAGGAGTCGGGTCTAGGAGTCGGGAGGGAACTGCAGATCGGGTTTGTTGCGGGCTCTCTTCAGGAACTCGGAGACCTGGCGGACGAGGCCGACTCCGGCTTGCTCCTGGCGCGCGGCGCTGCAGAGGACCAGGACCGCCGCCAGGGCGGCCCGGTGAGTGTTGCGGGACTGGAAGATCGCCAGGGTCTCCTCGGCGATCTGCAGCAGGTCGCCGGTTCTGCCTTGAGCGACGTAGACCCCGGCGAGATCGAGCGAGGCCAGAGCGGCGTCATAGTCGAGCCCGATCCCGGCGTAGGCCTCCCGTACTTCCCGGAATGCGGCTTCGGCCTGCTCGTGCCGGTTCAGGCCGGCCGCCACCAGGCCTTCCACCCAGCGCAGCTTCAGGAGGTTCATGCGGTCGCCCATCTTGAGGTACAACGGCCGGCTGTGGAACAGGAGGGCGAAGGCCTCGCGCGACTGGCCGTTCTCGTTCAGGGCATGGATCAGGTTGTGGCGGGCCGCCAGGAAGAGGCGAGGATCGGCCTGCGGGTCGATGAGCTCGAGCGCGCGGCGCAGCATCCTCATTTCCGCCTCGACGTCGCCGGCTTCGCCGCAGACGAGCGACCTCTGAAGCAGGGTGCGGCCCAGGAGGTTCCACTGGCCCAGCTTTTTGTAGATGAAGGCGACGCGATCGAAGAGCTGGAGGGCCTCGGCGAACCGTTCCTGAGCCCGGCGCAGGGACGCCAGCAGGGCGAGCACCCGGGCCCGGTCGAACAGACCGACACCACCGGCGGTGAGAAGCTCCTCGGCCACGGCCAGTGCCGCCTCGGCCTCGACGAGATCGGAGTGGATGCGGTAGGCGTTGCCAAGTTGGGCCCAGACCCGGGCGCGGAGGCTCTCGTGGCCGGCCTCTCCCCCACACTCTTCAGGGGCTAGGCGGTCCGCGAGCAGAATGGCCAAGCGGGCCAGCTCGACCGAGCGGCCGGGGTCCTGGAAGCCGGTCTCATGGCTCTCCTCGACCAGCAGGTCGCAAAGCGCGCGGGTGCGGAAGCGATGGCTGTTGGTGACCAGCAGGTACTGCCGCTCGGCGGGCACCTGCATCAGCTCGGCGAGAAGGCTGCGGGCTTGGAGCTGCTCCGCACCGAAGGCCGCTTCCGTCGCCGCCACCATCTCGAGGACGCGATCCAGCGCCGCGTCGTAAGCGTCGTCGTCTCCCTCTGCCGCGCCGGCGTCGACCTCGAAGATCTCAGGATCTTCGAACGAGTCGGCGGGCTCCCAGAGCGTCGAGGTGGCCTGTTGGCAGTGGGAACAGCCGTTGAGGAGATGCCAGGCGATCTCCCGCATCTCGGCGGCGGAGAGCTGGCCAAGGATGAATAGCTCGAGCGCTTCAGGGGTAGGATGACTCGTCATGTCCGGTTGTCTTCACACAGGATGCCGTTTGCGACCAGGTGGCGCGTCAGCGCGGCGAGGCATCGGGTCGTGATCTTGTTGATGCTGGACGGGCTGTAGCCCATGCTCTGCGCGAGCTCAGGGGGCTCGTACCCATGGCGGTACCGTAGGGAGAGCAGCGACCGGCAACGCTCCGGCAACTGCTCGATGGCATGGTTGAGGTCGCGGCGGAGATCGGTCTCCTCCTGATCGGGAGCCTTGGGCTCTGCCATGCATTCCAGGACCGCAGCGTCGACCGCGTCATAGAGTTTGCGCCTCTGCTCCCTCCAGTACAGCAAACACTTGTTCCGAATGGTCCCCATCATCCAGGCGGCCGGTTCGCGGACCTCCTGGCGCTGGTAGATGAGGGCGAGCAAGGCCTGCTGCACGATGTCCTCCGTATCCTGTGGAGGAATCCTGTAGCGTGCGAACAGCGCCTTGAGACCAGGCTGGACGGTCCTCAGCAAACTCTCGAGCGACGCCTCCACCTGCGGCTGGTCCAGTGCACTCATCGTCCCCTGAAAGGGCCTCTTTGAAACTGCCGAGCACAGTAGCACCATTGGGGCCCCTATGTCCAGAAGGGGAACGGGGGGTGCTCTTTTCCTCAGGCTCCCGGCCGGAAGCCGGAGCTCACGAGCTGCTCGGTGAGGGCTGCGAGGCAGCGGCGAGTGACCTTGCGGACGCTCGATTTGCAGTAGCCCGTCTGCTCGGCCACTTCGGCCGTGCTGCAGCCGAAGCCATAGCGCAGCCGCAGCACGGAGCGGCAGCGATTGGGCAGGCAGGCCAGCATGGCCTCGAGGTCGGTACGGATGTCCGACTGCTCCTGCGCCGGCGCCTCGGCGTCCGACAGGAGCTCGAGAATGGTGGAGTCGACCAGCTCGAAGAGACGGGTGCGGTGCCGCCGCCAGTAGATGATACAACGGTTGGCGAGGGTCCCGACCAGCCAGGCCTCCGGATTGCGAATGGCCCCCAGCTTGGAGACCATGATGAGAAACGTGTCCTGGAGAATGTCCTCGGCGTCCTGGGCCGGAATCCTGTAACGACTGAGAACCCGCTTCAGCTTCGGCTCCGTCCTACCCAGGATCTCCTCGAGGGACGGCTCCGCCAGGTCGGGTTGTGCCGAGGGAATCATAGAAGTTTATGCAACTAAAAATTTTATCCACCCGCCGTCGTTTTGTCCAGCCTGGCCGTGTGACCGCAGGGTGCGCGGTACCCGCAGAATCAGCGCGACCCGCGCGGCCGGAGACTCAACGCCGCCCCGTTCTCCTTGAGGTGGCTGCTCACCTCGCGGATCAGCCCCAAGCTGACGCTCTCCATCTCAGCCGCCTTCTGGAAGGTGAGAAGGGCGGCGAGGGCCTCCCGGTGCACGTCGCGAGAGCGGAAGATGGGGATCATCTCCTCGGCGAGCCGGCGCATCTCCGCTCCACGGCCCTGGCGGGCATAGATGTCCGCCAGGTCGAGCGACAGGAGGGCGGTGTCGAACCCCAGCTCGCGCTCGATCAGCTCCTTGCGCACCTCCTTGAGCAGCTCCTCGGCCGCCGTGAGTTGCCCTAGTGCAATGGCGATTTTGCCCTCCAGCCAACGCAGACGGATGAGGCTCATCTGATCTCCGAGCTGGTGGTAGAGCGGCCGGGCGCTGTTCAGGAGATCCAGGGCCTCCTGGTACTTGCCGCTCTCGGTGAGGTAGAGCGTCAGGTTGTGGTGGGCAGCCACCAGCAGCCGGAGATCGGAGGCGGGGTCGAGCTTGCGGATGCCCTCCCGCAGGTAGCGGATGGCCGCCTCCGCGTCACGGGCGATGCCGAGCAGGAAGCCGCGGGTGATCAGGGCGCGGCCATGAAGCTGCGGGTCGTCGCAGCGGCGGGCGATGGCGGTGACGCGGTCGAGCAGGCGGAAGGCCTCGCCGAAGCGCTGCTGGCCGCCGGAGAACGACGCCTGGTGCAGCAACAGGTGCGCCTTCTCCAGCGGATCGCCCGTCCCCTGCTTGAGCAGCCCTGCCGCCTGGGCGAAGCTCTTTTCGGCCTCCTGGAAGTTGGACTGGATCCGCTGCGCGTTGCCCTGCATCGCCCAGGCGCGGGCGAAGAGGTCGTTGACCCGGGACTCACCGTAAACGGCCGGATTCAGCCGCATCGCGATGTCGACCCCGAGCTGCGACAGCTCCAGCGCACGGGTGGGGTTCTGGAACCCCCAATCGCGCGACAGATCCAGGAGTTGCTCGCAGAGCGACCAGGTCTGGAGCCGGGTGTCCCGCGCCACCCGATCCCACCGGCGCTTAGGGGTTTGCGCCAACAGCTCCCGGAGCAGGATGGGAGCCGCCCTGCGCTCCTGGGCCAACTCGGCTTCGCGCCGCTCGACCTCCCGCCACGAGCGGGTGAAGGCCTCGCCGTAGGAGGGGAGGCTCTCGGCTGCCGCCTTGCGGCAGGAGTCGCAGTCGGTGAGGAGATGGCGGACGACCCGGCGGCTTCGCCGTCGCGACAGACTGCCCCGGCCGAGCTCCGAGAGCAGGGCGGGATCCAGGTGCTCGTCAACCATCCTGGGGCTCGCCTTCGGGCTGCCGCTCGAAGCCCACGGCAAGAAGCTGCCGCGTGAGGGCCGCGAGACAACGGTTGGTGACCTTGCGGATGCTGGAGATCCGGTAGCCCATCTGCTCGGCGACCTCGGTGGGCCCATAGCCAAGGCCATAGCGCAGCTTGAGGAGCGACCGGCAGCGGGTCGAGAGGCGGGAGAGGACGCGGTTGAGGTCGCACGCCAGCTCCGCCTTCTCCTGCTCCGGGGGCTGAGGAATGGCCAGCAGGTCGAGAATCGCCGTGTCCACCGCCTCGCAGAGGCTCCCCCGCCGCTTGCGCCAGTACATGATGCACTTCTTCTTGACCGTACCGATGAGCCAGCTCTCCGGGCTGCGGATCTTGTCCCACTTGTACAGCAGGGTGAGCTGGGCGTCCTGCAGGATGTCCTCGGCGTCTTCGGGCGGGATCTCGAAGTTCCGGAGCACGCGCTCCAGCCGTGGCCGAGAGCTCTTCAGCAGAATGTTGAGCGATTCCCGCAGTTCAGGATGATCGAGCGTTGCCATAACAAAAATGTCTGCCGTCGACAGCCGCTAGGCTAACACCCCCTTAGCGCCCTGTCCAGAAGCGATTGTCCTTCTCAGGAGCGGCCACAAGCGGCTGCGCGCCACCCCCGCGCTCCGGCCGCCTAGGATAGCGCAGAGGCCGCCGGTTCCGAAGCCTGTCCACAGGGCCGAAACAGGGCTGAGGGCGGAGCGGGCTGCTAAGATGCCGCGGCGATGAGCGTCCTCTTCCTCTTCCTGCTCGCCACCAGCCTGGGATCGCTCACCACCCTCTACTGGATTCCCGAGGAAACCCTCGGGCGCGGCTACTTCCAGATGAACGCCCTGGTCGTCCTCGGCCTGCTGTCGCTCGCCGCGGCGGTGGAGCTCCTCCACCCGTTCCGTCCCTTTGGCGAGCGGCCGGCGGCAGGCGTTACGGCCCTGGCCGCGTCGCTCCTGGGTGGGTTCCTCTATTACGCCGCGATCTGGCGCCGGCGCTGGGATCTCTGCCGCTGGCCGCTGACCCTGTCGCTCGCCGGCTGCGCGGCCGCGCTCCTGCTCGCCGGTCCGCACCTCGTCCCTCCCTTCACCCCCCTGCCCCACCGCGGAGCCCTGTTGGCGGCGAGCCTCCTGGCCTCCTCCCTGCTGCTCGGCTGGTCGCTGATCGCCATGCTCCTCGGCCACTGGTACCTGGTGGCTCCGCGGCTTGCCTTCAAGCACCTCACCATTTTCTGCCGGGTGCTGCTGGCCACGGTCTTCATCCGCTTGGCGGCCGTGGGGGCCAGCCTGGCCGCCGCGGCCAGCGTCGGCGAGCTCGTGGAGCCTCACCCGCTGCGCGTGCTGACCGGGCTTGGAGGCCAGGGGATCTTCTTCTGGTTCCGCCTCCTCTGGGGATTGGCCATTCCCCTCGCCCTGGCCGTCATGGCCCTGCAGTGCGCCCGCCAGCGCTCGAATCAGTCCGCGACCGGCATCCTCTACGTGCTGGTGGTGGGGGCCTTCATCGGCGAGATCACGGGCGCCTATCTGAGTGTCACTACGGGCGTTCCCGTTTGATCGGATGACGGCCGGACGACCGGGATGCGTATTCGTACCCAGTGCCGCGACTGCGGTCTCCCCTTCCCCGCCGTCCTTACCCCGGAGACGGCCGAGCTCGCCTGCCCCAATTGCGGCCGGACCCGAGCCGTGGCCAGGGAGGGCTGGACGGACGGCCCGGATGGCGGCGTCGAGGTCTGCCCCCTGTGCGGCTGCCGCCACCTCTATCGCCAGCGGGATTTCAACCGCGCCCTGGGCTGCGGCCTCGTGGTCCTGGGAGCCCTCCTGGTGCCGTGGACCTTCGGCCTCTCGCTCGCCGCTTGTGCCCTGATCGACCTCTGGCTCTACCGCCGGCTCAAGGACGTCGTCGTCTGTTACCAGTGCGACACGGTCTACCGCGACGCCCGGCCGAAACCGCGCCAGACCGAGGTCGACCTCTTGAAGCACGACGTGCTGAAGTACGGGAAGACCTGGGAGCCCACCCAGGGGCCGTCGGCGAAAGACCCGCATCACCCCGACGGCCCCGAAGGGGCATGATCGGATCGATCAGGCGGGAACGGCCACCTCGAGCCCGGCCGCGGCGCGCAGCGCGGCGGCCCGGTGGGTGCTCTCCCAGCGGAAGTCCTGGTCGTCGCGGCCGAAGTGGCCGTACGAAGCCGTCTTCTGGTAGATCGGGCGCCGCAGGTCGAGGTCCTCGATGATGGCCCGCGGCGAGAGGGGGAAGTGCTCGCGCACAAGGCGCTCCATCAGGCGGTCGCCGCGATCGCCGAGGGTGCCCGTGCCGAAGCTGTCCACCCGCACCGAGACCGGCTCGGCGACGCCGATGGCGTAGGCGAGCTGCACCTCGACGCGCTCGGCGAGGCCGGCGGCCACCAGGTTCTTGGCCACGTGGCGCGCCATGTAGCAGGCCGAGCGGTCGACCTTCGTCGGGTCCTTCCCCGAGAAGGCGCCGCCGCCGTGACGGCCGTAGCCGCCATAGGTGTCGACGATGATCTTGCGGCCCGTCAGTCCGCAGTCGCCCTGAGGACCGCCGACGACGAACCGGCCCGTGGGGTTGACGTGGTAGACCGTCCGGTCGTCGAGCAGCTCGGTCTCGATGACCGGCTTGACGATTTTCTCGATCACCGTCCGCCTGATCTCCTCGTGGGAGACGGCGGCATCGTGCTGGGTCGAGATGACCACGGTGTGCACCCGCACCGGCCTGGTCCCCTCGTACTCGACCGTCACCTGGCTCTTGCCGTCCGGCCGCAGCCAGGCGATCTCGCCCCCGTGGCGGGCGGCGGCGAGGCGCCGCGTCAGCCGGTGGGCGAGGGCGATGGGCAGCGGCATCATTTCCGGCGTCTCGCGGCAGGCGAAGCCGAACATCAGCCCCTGGTCGCCGGCGCCGCCGGTATCCACCCCCTGGGCGATGTCGGGCGACTGCGGGTCGATGGCCGACAGCACGGCGCAGGTCTGGCTGTCGAAGCCGAAGCTGGCCTGCGTGTAGCCGATCTCCTTGACCACCCGGCGGGCCACGGCGGCGAAATCCACGTAGGCGTGAGTGGTGATCTCGCCGGCCAGGAGGACCATGCCGGTGGTGACCAGGGTCTCGCAGGCCACGCGGCTCTTCGGGTCCTGCCGCAGGACCTCGTCCAGGACGGCATCGGAGATCTGGTCGGCCACCTTGTCCGGATGGCCCTCCGTCACGGACTCCGACGTGAACAGGTGGATGTCTCGTTCGTTCATTGTTCGCACCTCGGGTATGAGCTTTCGCAAACGGACCGGAATGTTACCAAATCGGTGAAAAAAGAGGTCAACGGACGGGGCGGTTCTCCAAAACCCCGTAGAAGAGTGTTGACAGGGCATGAAAGGTGGACAGGGCGATGGTCCGGCGCCGCGTCTCCAGGCCGCCGGTCAGCGAGCTGGTGATGCCGCCGCTGCGCCGCGTGCCGGGGACGGCGAAGGGAATCTGGGCGCTGTCGAACCCCGCCATCAGCCGTTCCGGGAGCTGCACGGCGCCGCTCGACCCCCAGGCTTCGCCCAGGGGACCCCGTACCACGGTCCAGTTGCGGATGAAGTACCGCTGCCGGCCGTCGACGTCGAGCGACTCGATCCCCCCTTCGCTCGCAAGGTAGAAGTGGTAGTTGCCGCCGAGGCGCTCCTCGAGCTCCACCGCCCGTTTGCGGACTTGGCGCACCACCTCCTCGTCGGAGACGAGCAGCCCCACCGGCTCCTCCTCCACTGACTGCGGCACGACGGCCACCGACACCGTCTTGTCCAGGCCGTCGTGGAAGAAGCGGAGAAAGCCGTCCCGCACGCCGAGGAGCTTGTCGGCGGTATGGCCCGCCACCGCTACCTCGACCCCTCTTTGAAGCCGCTGCCAGAAGTCTTTAAGATCCATGGGTGATCACCAGTCGTCAAAACCAAAGGCTGAAGGATATTCGCCGGCTCCGGCGAAGTAAAGGCGACCACGCGCTGCTGGAGGGCCCGCATCTGGTGGCCGACGCCCTGGCCGCCGGTCTGCGGCTCGACGAGATCCTCGCCACCCCGGGTTTCCTCGCCTCGGCCGGAGGGCGGAGGCTCGCGCGCGGCTGGACCGTTGAGCCGCTGGAGGTGGACCCGGACCTGCTGGGGGAGCTGGCCGACGCCGACTCCCCGCAAGGCATCCTGGCGGTCGCCCATGTCCCGCGCGCCGGGGTCGAGGCTTTGCCGATCGTCCCGGACCGGCCTTATCTCTATCTCGACGGTCTCCAGGACCCCGGCAACCTCGGCGCCCTGGCGCGGGTGGCCGAGGCCGCGGGCGCCGCGGGGCTCGCCCTTTCCCCCGGC
>JBAPYB010000475.1:0-38293 GCA_049284515.1 Thermoanaerobaculia bacterium | reverse complement strand
GATCTGCTCGGTGTCGAGGAAGCTCTGGTGACGGTTGCAGAGCTCCGTGGGCACCTGATCCTCTCTGAAGACCTCGGTGAGGACGCCGGGGCAGAACTCGGTGGCGAGGAGGCCCGTCGTGGGATCGATCGCCGCCGTGGTGAGCCCTCCCGGCTGGCGGAACGTGCCATAGCCTCCCGGCGGCGCGACGCGGGCCATGAAGCGGACCCAGATGGGTAGCGCCGCCCGGGCGCCCCCGAGGCGGGTACGCGAGTTGTCGTCGTAGCCAACCCAGACGACCGTCGTGCGGTCCCGGGAGAAGCCGGCGAACCAACTGTCGCGCTGCTTGTTGGTGGTGCCCGTCTTGCCCGCGAGCTCGCCGCTGATGCCCCCGGCCGCGCCGCCCGCGGTGCCGCGGATGAGGACGCCTTCGAGGAGCGAGGTCACGAGATAGGTCGACTGGGCGGAGAGCACGCGCTCGGCCTTGGGCAGCGGCGCTCCCTCGACGGGCTTGCCGTGGCGGTCGAGGATGGCCACCAGCTCGTGCACCGGCGGCCGGGCGCCGCCGTTGGCGAGCGTCGCATACACGGTGGCCAGCTCCAGCGGCGTGATGGAGGCGGCGCCGAGCGCCATGGCCGGGAACGGCTCCATGGGCGTGGTAATCCCCATGGCCTTGGCCAGGCGGACCACCTTCGGCATCCCCACGTCCAGGGCGAGCCGGGCCGTCGCCAGATTGTAGCTCTTCTCCAGGGCGGTGCGCACCGTCACCAGGCCGTGGCTCTCGCCGTCGTCGTTCTTCGGCGTCCAGGCCGCCGGCTGGCCGGGCTCGTTCACGGTCAGCGGCTCGTCCTCCAGGAGGGTGGCGGGAGTGGCTCTCCCCTCCTCGAAGGCGGCGGCGTAGACCACGGGCTTGAAGGCGCTGCCCACCTGCCGCTGGGCGCGGCCGATGCGGTCGAACTGGCTCCCCTCGTACTGCCGGCCGCCGAGATAGGCGAGGATGCCGCCCGTCTCCGGGTCGAGCGAGATGAGAGCGCCTTGCAGGCCGCCTCCCTTGTGGCCCTTCTGGTAGCCCTTCTCGATGGTGTCGAGCCCCCAGCCCACCGCCTCCTGGGCGACTTTCTGGCTCTGCCAGTCGAGGGTGGAGAAGAGGACGTAGCCGCCGTCCTCCAGGTCCTCGACGCCGAAGCGGCGCGAGGCCTCCAGGGCCGCGGAGTCGGCGAAATACGGAGCGCGGCGGCGCGTCAACGGCTCGGGAGCGACCACCATGGGCTCCTTGAGCGCCGCGTCGACGCGCTCCCGGGTGGCGAGCTTGAGCTCCGCCATGCGCCCCAGCACCCAGTTGCGGCGCTCCTTGGCCTTGTCCGGATGAAGGAGCGGCGAATAGTTGGCCGGCGATTGGATCATGCCGCCCAGCGTCGCCGCCTCGGCGAGATCGAGCTGGCTCGCGTCCTTGCCGAAGAAGGCGCGGGAGGCGGCGCCCATCCCCATCAGCGAGACGCCGCTGCCGCCGCCCATGTAGATCTCGTTGAGATAGGCCTCGAGGATCTGCTTCTTGCTGTAGCGCGCCTCCAGGAGCACGGCGAGGAGGAACTCCTGGCTCTTGCGCGAGAGCGTCTTCTCCTGGGTGAGGTAGAGGTTCTTGACGAGCTGCTGGGTGAGCGTGCTGCCACCCTGGCGCCGCCCATGGCCCCGGGCGTCGACCCAGACGGCCCGCATCATGCCGGAGACGGAGAAGCCGGCATGGCTGTAGAAGCCGTCGTCCTCGGCGGCGAGGACGGCGGCGATCAGGTCCGGCGACACCTCGGCGAGCTTCAAGGGCCGCCGCTCGAGGAGGGCGGGCCCGTAGTAGGTGGCGATGAGGGGCGGATCGAGGATCACGGACTCCGCGGCCTCGCCGTTCTGGCGCAGCGACTCGATGCGGCCGCCGTCGTAGGCGATCTCCACCAGTCCGCCGCCCCGGCTGCCGTCGGGCAGGGGAAAGCTGCGCAGGTGGACGGCAAGCCCATGCTTCGAGCGGCGGTAGCGGCCGGCGGGAAGCTCCGGGGAGGCGGCGTCCTCGCGATAGCCCTCCCCCTGGAGGTTGGCGATCAGCAGGTCCGGCGGGAAGTTTCGCCCCTCGAAGAGCCGGGTCGCCCGGCCGTACAGCCGCGACGGCTGGCGGAACGTGATCTCTTCGAACTGGCTCGACACCTTCCAGAACGGGCGGATGATGAACACCGCCGCGATCGTCAGGACCGCAGCGATGCCCAGAAGGACGAAGACCCACCGGCGGCGGGTCCACTGAAGGTTGGCGAGCTTGGCGCGCAGGCTTTGCATTTCGGAGCCCTGAACGGAGCGCGGGACGATCGTCCCGCGATCCGATTCAGGAGAACGCTTGGAGAGGCCGGGGACTTCCCGGGGGAAAGCCTAGCAGGTTCGCGGGCCGGCGGGATTCACCACACCGCGCCCGGGAAGTGCTCGTGGATCCGCGAATCCCGGGTGACGAGCGGCGCCTGGTGAAGGAGAGCCGTGGCGACCAGCAGGCGGTCGAAGGGGTCGCGGGTCCAGGAAAGGGGCATGGCCAGAGGGACCAGCGCCTCCAGGGAGTCGTCCGTCAGCACCGCTCCGTAATCGGACGTGAGCGATCCCAGGATCTGGTCCGGCTCGGCCTTGAGCTTGCCGACCTCCTTGAGGAACCCCATCTCCAGACGAACCAGCGGTGAGATGAGGAGCAGCGACTGCTCCAAAACCTCTCGGGAACCGGCCCCGAAGATCTCTGTTCTCCCCTCCCAGAGGAAGATGACGGCATGGGTGTCCAGGAACGCCTTCATGACTCCGGGCTCCAGTCCCACGAGGTGGCGATGAGCTCGTCCGGCGTGCAGTTGAGGGCCTCCCGCCGCGGCAGATCCGCCAGCCGCAGCCGCGCTCCTCCCGAAGGCACGATCATCAGCGTCCGCGTTCCCCGGATCACGGGCTGGGGGACCCCCGTCTCCAGCACCTCGTCCAATACTCTGTAGACGTCTTTCCGTAGCTCGGTGGCGGTCATAGGCTTTGGCATCGCCGGGCTCCTTCGGCAGCGTACGCTTTCATTGTAAGGCGTACGTCTTCGAATAGCAAGCCTCAGGAAGAGCTCTCGCGGAATTGCGGGATCTCCCCTCCCAGGGGTGCCCTGCGATTTCTCCTCTCACCCATCTATAAACGGAAAAACTCGCCGTCACCTTACAACTTTCTTCCGGAGAGTCAGAAATGGGCCGCCACCGGCCACCTCTACCTGCGGTGTCCGGCGGGAAGCTCCGGGGAGGTGGCGTCCTCGCGGTAGCCCTCCCCCTGAAGGTTGGCGAGCTTGGCGCGCAGGCTTTGCATTTCGGAGCCCTGAACGGAGCGCGGGACGGTCGTCCCGCGATCCGATTCAGGAGAACGTGGAGAGGCCGGGGACTTCCCGGGGGAAAGCCTAGCAGGTTCGCGGGCCCGACCTAGAATCGGCAGACGGGGCGGCAGTCGGTCGTGGTCGTGTTGGTCCAGACGCCGTTGTTGCACCACTGCAGAAGGTAGGCCGTGCGGTTCCCCGAGCAGCAGCCGTTGTAGAGCCAGCGGGTGGCGCCCTGTGGGGAGCAGGACGCAGCCTCGGCGTTCGGCACGGCGATGAGGCTCATCACCGTGACGGCCAGGGCGATGAGGAGGACGGTACAGGCCAGCACGCGGCGGTTGACGTAGGGCATGGGGGAACCTCCTTGGGAAAAGTTGGTCCTCACCGGCTCCGGAAGAGCCCGGCTCCGGTGCGCTCTACTCTTCAAGGTGTTTGAAACGCCTGCGGAGGGACGGACCGAAGGGACGTGGGAGCGCCCGCGATGCCAGATACTCCACCAATTTCCGCCGCCCCTCCCCCGTGTAGTGGAGGGGATCGCCGAAGTCGGCATCGCTCCAGGCGACTTCGCGGTCCGCGTCGGCCAGCGTTCCCACGCCTTCCGATCCCAGCCGGCGCAGGACGTCGTCGAGCCTCTCCAGCTCCTGGGGAACGGCCTCGGGCTTCAATCCCGGATACCAGCCGGCCAGCCAGGCGAGGTCCGCGGCGCGCTGGGCGGCGCGGATGCGCACCGGCTGGGTGACGAGGAGCACGGCGGCCCCCCGCGAGCGGGCCAGGGCGGCGAAGGAGCGGACGTTGCGCTCGAAAGTGGCCACGCTCTCGGAGGCGATATGGTCCCGCCTTGGCCCGGCGGCGAGATCGAGGCGCTCCAGGGACTGCCAGGGATCGGCGGCGGATCGGCCGGCCAGCCCGCGCAGTTTTTCCACCAACAGAGAGCGGCCGAGCCAGGAGGGTGGCTGCAGCTCCAGGCCCAGGGCCCGCCGGGCCAGCTCGGCGTGGCCGTGCTCGTACATCGGATCGAAGGGCTGGTGGGCACCCGGCTGAAGATCGTTCGCTCCTTGATAGAGGATGGCGAGGTCGGGCGCCAGGTCGACGTCGCGGATGGCGAGCGAGATGACGTTTTCCTGGCTGGTCCAGCCCGGGAAGCCGGCGTTCCAGACCTCGATCGCCCGGCCGCCGGCCCGCAGACGCGATTCCAGAAGATGGGGCCAGGTCGAAGCGTCGTCGTCCGCGAGCACGTCGAACGTCGTCGAGCCGCCGGAGATGAGCACCCGGACGACGCCGGCCGGCTTGGCCCGCGGGCGCTCCGGCGAGCGGTATCCCAGGCGGTTGAGCGTCGCGCGCTTGCCGAACACTTCAGCCCGCCCGCCTTCGCGGGGGCCGGTGTTGAGGTAGGCATGGCGGCGGTAGATGCGGCGCAGGACCTCGATCTGATCGTAGAACGCGGTCGCCTTCGTGACCGGCCACGCGCCGTCGCGCAGGCGCAGGACCACGCGCAGAGCCGCCTCGGCGCCGGCAAGCAGCAGCACGGCCACCGCTGTTGCCAGCAGCAGGCCGCGGAGGATGCGGGAGAGGACTTTCACCACGCGGGTGCGCTCAGGGCTTCTTGTACGGCAGCCGCCGGTGCTTCAGCTCGGGAACGTCGTCGAATTCAGGATCCCCAGCCGGCGTTCCGCTTCTTCCTCACGCTGCCGGTCTCTCTTTCTCTCCGCGAGAAGGACTTCGGTCGTGGGGCCTCCCTGCTTGAACATGCCGCGAGCGGCCCGGATCGGGTCGGCCGGGATCGGGTGAACGACGATGCACCCGTCCCGCACCTCCCAATCGAGCTTGCTGTTCGGCTCGATTTTCAACGCCTCCCGAACCTCCTGGGGAATGACGGTCTGCCAACGGACTGAAACGGTAGTGGTCATGGTGCCTCCACAAGACGGAGCTTGTCAGTCCAAGACAGTCTACGCCTCTGTCTTGCGGCAGACAATTGCGCAGACCGCGGGAATGCGCTGCCACACCCTGCGTTATGATCTCCTGCTCTTCGCTCGCTGGGAGAGCAGATAGAGAATCGATGTCCGAACGTCCAGCCATTCAAGTCGAGCGAGCTCGCACGCACAACCTGAAGGGGATCGACTGCCGGGTGCCGCACGGCGCCGTGACGGTGGTGACGGGCCCTTCGGGAGCGGGCAAGTCCTCGCTCGCCTTCGACACCATCTTCGCCGAGGGGCAGCGGCGGTTCGTGGAGTCGATGTCCACCTATGCCCGGCAGTTCCTCGACCAGATGGAACGGCCGCCGGTGGACGCCATCCACAACATCCTGCCGGCCGTGGCCCTGGAGGCCAAGAACGCGGTGCGCAACGCCCGCTCGACGGTGGGCACGATCACCGAGGCGCTGGACGTCCTGCGCCTGCTCTACACTCACCTCGGCATCGTGGTGTGTACGCACGGGCACGGCCCCGTGCGCACCTACACGCCGGAGCAGGCGGCGGCGGAGTTGGCCGCCGGCACCGCCGGCAGTTCGTTCACCCTGGTGGTGCGCCTGCCGCGGCCGAAGAAGGGGGCCAACGACGCCTTGGGCGAGCTGATCCGCCAGGGTTTCCAGCGGCGGCTCAAGGATGGCGAGGTGATGCGCATGGAGCCGGGCGACGCCTGGCCAGCCCGGCTCGATCCGCTGCCGCTG
The DNA here is from genome assembly GCA_049284515.1 of Thermoanaerobaculia bacterium. Lineage (GTDB taxonomy): Bacteria > Acidobacteriota > Thermoanaerobaculia > Multivoradales > UBA5704 > DATARR01. The sequence goes on along the minus strand of JBAPYB010000475.1, from coordinate 32,303 downwards.
GTCCTCGGCCGCTTCACGGCGAAACCGGAATCGACGGCGCGCATCCTCGACACGCTGGAGCAGGGCTGGCGCATGAACGGCGGCAAGGTCGAGGCGCGGGGGAACGCCGGGCTGCGCCTCTTCAGCCGCGAGCTCTCCTGCCCGGTGTGCGGCGAGACCTCCCGCAGGCCCACGCCGCCCCTGTTCTCGTTCAACTCGCCCCTCGGCGCCTGCCCCGAGTGCCAGGGCTTCGGCCGCGTCATCGGCATCGACCGCGAGCGGGTGATCCCCGATCCCCGGCGCTCGCTCGCCGAGCGCCCCATCGCGCCGTGGAACACGCCGGCCTACGAGGAGCTGTACGACGAGCTCCTCGCCGCCGCCAAGAAGCGGAAGATCCCCCTCGACGTCCCCTGGATGGACCTCACGCCCGAAGCCCGGGAGTGGATCTGGGAGGGCCAGGGCAAATTCGTCAACCTGACCGAATTCTTCCACTGGCTGGAGGGACGCACCTACAAGGTGCACGTGCGGGTGCTGCTCGCCCGCTACCGCTCCTATGAGACGTGCCCAGAGTGCTTGGGCAGCCGGTTGCGCCCCGAGGCCGTGGCCGTGCGCCTGGGGGACAAGACCCTGCCGGACCTCACCGGCATGAGCGTCGAGCAGCTCCGCGGGTGGCTCGCAGCGCGGCGCTGGACGCGGCGACAGCGGGAGCTCGCCGGCCATCTGATCGAGGAGCTGACGGAGCGCGTCGAGGTGCTGCACCGGGTGGGGCTCGACTACCTGACCCTCGACCGCCAGGCCCGCACCCTCTCCGGCGGCGAGACGCAGCGCATCCATCTCGCCGCCGCCCTCGGCTCCGGGCTCACCAGCACCCTGTACGTGCTCGACGAGCCCACCATCGGCCTCCATCCCCAGGACAGCGAGCGTCTCCTCCACCTGCTGCGCGACCTCGCGGCCCGCGGCAATACGGTGCTGGTGGTGGAGCACGACCGCACGCTCATCACCGGCGCCGATCACGTGATCGACCTCGGCCCGGCGGCCGGCGAGCACGGCGGCAAGGTGGTCGCCGAAGGGACGATCGAGACCATCCTGGCGAACGAAGAGTCGCTCACCGCCCGCTATCTGCGCGAGCGGCCGCCCACCCAGGCCCGCCGGCACATGGCCCGCTTCCGCCGCGAGCAGGGCTGGGAGACGCTCTCCGAGGAGCTCTCGTCCCTGCCCCGCATCACCATCCGCGGCGCCCGCGCCCACAACCTGAAGGACGTGGACGTCGACTTTCCACTCGGCGTCCTGGTGGCGGTCACCGGCGTCTCGGGCTCCGGCAAGTCGACGCTGGTCGAGAACGTGCTCTACGGCACCTACCAGCGCTCGCGGGGCGTGGTGGACGTGGAGCCCGGGGAGTGCGACCGCCTCGAAGGGCTCGAAAAGCTGGCCGACGTCACCCTCGTCGACCAGCGCCCCCTGGGCCGCTCCAGCCGTTCGAATCCGGTGACCTACATCAAGGCCTACGACGAGATCCGCAATCTCTTTGCCGCGACACCCGACGCCAAGGCGCGGAAGATCACGCCGGCCCACTTCTCCTTCAACGTCGAGCGCGGGCGCTGCCCCACCTGCCAGGGCACCGGCGTCACCGAGGTGGACATGCAGTTCATGGCGCCGGTGACGGTGCCCTGCGAAACCTGCCAGGGGCGCCGCTTCCGCCCCGAGGTGCTGGCCGTGCGCTTCAAGGGGAAGACCATCTCCGAGGTGCTGGACCTGACGGTGGAGTCGGCGCTGGCGCTGTTTCACGACCACAAGCGCCTGGTCAAGCGCCTGCGCGTTCTTCTCGACGTGGGCCTCGGCTACCTGCGCCTGGGGCAGTCCACCTCCACCCTCTCCGGCGGCGAAGCGCAGCGCCTCAAGCTCGCGAGCTTCCTCGACCGCCCGGCCGGCGAGGGTCAGCGGCTCTTCCTCTTCGACGAGCCCACGACCGGCCTCCACCTCGCCGACATCGACGTCCTCTACCACACGCTGCGCCGGCTGGTGCAGCGGGGCGACGGCGTGGTGCTGGTGGAGCACAGCCCGGACCTGATCGCCCGCTGCGACTGGATCGTGGACCTCGGGCCCGGCGGCGGCGTCCACGGCGGCGAGGTGCTCTACTGCGGTCCCCTGGAACCTTTCCTCGATCGCGGTGTGAGCCCCACGGCGGACGAGTTGCGCCGCCACCTGCGCTGGCCGGGAGAGGCGGCGTGAGGGGATTTTGGATTGGGGATTTTGGATTTTGGATTGAGGGCGGGATTGAGGGCGGCGGATTTTTGCGGGGGGTGGACGTGTTTTCCCGGTTGCGGCGCGGGAGCCGGGCCGCTAGGATCAGCGCTTGAACATGGAAGCCATCGAAGCCAACCGCCTGCCTGAAGACAGCGCGCCTCTCGCATCGCCGGCACCCTCCCATCCGGTCTGGTGGTGGTTGGGGACGTTCGGCGGCGCCTTCCTCGGCTGCGTGCTGCTGGTCGCCGTCTGGGCCAAGGCGCTCGACCCGGCGGCCTTCATGGAGCAGATCCACACCGAGGGGCTGGATGGTCTCCTGTCCGCCCAGGCCGTGGCCCTGATCGCCCTGGCCCTCGAGGCAGGGTTGGGCATCGCCCTGCTGCTCGGCGTCCGGCGGCTCTGGGTGCTGGTGCCGGCGACTCTCCTCGTCGCCTTCTTCGTTTCACTCACCGGCCGCGGCTGGTGGCTGGCCGCTCACGGGCTGGGCAGCGAATCCGCCTCCTGCGGCTGCTTCGGCAACCTCGCCCTGCGCACGCCGGCCGAGGCCTTCTGGCAGGACCTCGCGCTGCTCGTCCCTGCGCTGCTCCTCGCTTACGTGGGGCGCGAGCGGGGACCGAGGTTCCCTCGCCTGCGGACCACCGTGGCCGTGGTGGCAGCCCTGGCCGTAGCCATGTTCGCCTGGAAGGCGCCGGCGCTCCCGCTCGACGATCTCGCCACCCGGCTGCGCCCCGGCGCCGATACCAAGGACTTCTGCACCGGCGCCGGCGACTCCCGGGTCTGCTTCGATTCGATCGTTCCGGAGCTCAAGACGGGGCGTCACCTGGTGGTGATGGCAAAGCTCGACGATCCGCAGCTCACCAAGGCAGTGGACGCCTTCAACCGCTATGCCGGAGATCACCGCAACCCCTCGCTCTGGGTGCTTTCTCCCATCACGCCGGAAGAGAAGCGGGCTTTCTTCTGGAAGTGGGGACCGGCTTTCGAAATCCGTGAGGCGCCGCAGGAGTTGCTGCGCCCGCTCTACCGCCGCCTGCCCCGTTCCTTCATGGTGGAGGACGGGAAGGTCACGCGCACCTTCGGCGGGCTGCCGCCGCCCTTGATACGATCCGAGAGGTCCTCGACATGAAGCACACGAGATCCGCTGTTCCGGCTGTCCTGGCCCTGCTGGCCATGCCCTTTGCGATGGCCCAGGGCATCCCCTCCGACAGCGTCCTGCGGGGCTTTCAGCCCACCGGGGAGTACACCCTGATCGTCGACGGCGTGCCGATACCGGGCGCCGAGATCTATCAGAACGACCAGATCCCCGCCATGCTGATCCTCACCTCGGCGCTGCCTGCGCCGGTGATCCTTACGCCCCGCTCGGGAAAGGCCGAGACGGTAAACCTGATGAAGGTCTCCAAGCAGAAGGACGGCTCCGTGGACCTGCTGGCCGACGCCGTGCTGGCTCCCCTCGGACAGTTCACCACCGAGGGCGAGAACGTCTCCTTCTCCTATCAGGGGAAAAAGGTGCGTCTCAATCCGCGGCCGGCCCTGCTGGGCGTGAAGTCGAACGCCGACCTCAAGGGCTATCTCCCCGACTACGTGCGCAACGCCAGGAGCTACACGCCCAACGCGGCGGCCGTCGCCGATCTCAAGAAGCTGGGCACGCCGGTGACGGTGCGGGTGTTCTTCGGCTCCTGGTGCCCCCACTGCCGGCAGCACGTGCCGCTGCTGCTCAAGGTCGAGGACCAGGTGCAGAACCCCAAGCTCCGGTTCGAGTACTATGGCCTCCCTCGCGACTTCAAAGATCCCGAGGCCAAGAAGGCGGGCATCAACTCCGTGCCCATTGGCATCGTCTTCGTCAACGGCAAGGAGGCCGGGCGGATCACCGGCGAGGGCTGGAATTCTCCCGAGGTGCTGCTCGACCGGATCGTCAACGGTCCCGCGGCGAGGCCGGTGAAGGGGAAGTAAGCGCCTCCAGGGGATCGATCCCACCGTTGTGCCACGCCGCGTCCGCCGATTGGAGCTCGCCGGGCGGGGAGAACCGGGAGATCCCGAGCTCGCGCAGCTCGGGCTCCAGTCTCCAGGCGGCCTCGCCGGCCAGAGCCGCGCCCTGGAGCCGGCCCTTCCAACCGCGTAACAAGCCGGGAAGACGGGAGAGGTCCGCCAACGGGTGGACCCTCACCGTCCGCAGCCCCGGCGACGGCCTGAGCTCGGGGTCAGGGTCCACCACGACCGTTCCCTCCCGCGGCGCCAGCGAGGACTGCCAGAAGCCCCGCATCTCGGCTTCGAGCCGCAGGTGCTGCACCGCCACCAGGGTCTGCCGGGGAGGGGGGCCGGGAGGCCAGCGGCGGGCCAGGTCCAACAGCTCTTCCGCGAGCGCCTGGCCCAGGGCCTCGCCGTCCCCCGCCGTATAGACCGCGGCGATGGAGAGACAGCCACGCTGGTCGAAGAGGGCGACGTCCCGCGCCAGCCCCTCCGCCGCCCGCCGCGGCTCCACGTCCCCGCCGATCACCGCCAGGCTGGTCTTCGGGCCGTAGCCGATCACCTTCCCGGGCGCCCGCCGTTCCAGGTCGTCGAGCGCCTCGCGACCGCCGTAGGCCAGCACCGTGCCCACACCTGCGAGCACGGGAGCTTCCAGGTCCGCATTTCCCCCTTCCCAGGTCGCGGCGGCCACCGCGGCGCCCAGCCGGGGCTCCCGCCGCACCAGGGCGGAGAGGAAGGCCGGCGCGAAGAGCGGCTCGGCGGAAGGGGATTTAAGGAGCACCGGCCGGCCCAGGGCCAGCGCCGGCAGGAGAGGCTGGACGGCGAGACCCGGAAGATTCGAGGCGAGGACGGCCAGCACCGGTCCGGTCTCCGTGGAAAGCGGCCGAGCGCGGGCGAAGAGCGCTGCCGCCGGCTCCCGCCGCACCCCGCCCAGCACCGCCTCCAGGCCGGCCCGCAGCCCCTCGCGGGACAGGCCGCACAGCCGGGCCAGAGGCGGATCGAGCGCCCGCCTCTCCAGCGAGCCCTGGCGCAGGAAGGTCGCCACCGTGTCGCCCCAGGCGGCGAGGACGTCCTCGGCCGGGATCTGCCGCAACGCCTCCCCGCCCTCCCGCAGCGCCGCCACCAGCCGGCCCAGCGACTCCGCGCTCCAGCGCGCCGAGTTGTAGCGCACACCGGGATGCTCCACGGCACGGAACACCGGGGATCTGGAATGATCGAAAGCGAGTGGCAGAAAAGCGTCGCGGAGCATCAGTTCCTTTATCGGTGCAGCTCTTCCACCACCAGCGAGCACCCTCGCAGCTCCGCCCCGGCGGCGCGGCCTACCAGGCGGAAACCTTCCCCCTCCGCGACGCCGAGATCCTCGGTGAGGAGATGGACGGCCGAGCCCAGGTTGGCGAGGTCGAAGACGGCGAGGAGGCCCGGCGAGCCGGCCGGCGCTTCGTCCAGGGTCTCGGGGTCGAGCACCCGGACCCGCACCCAATGGGGAGCGACGAAGAGGTCCGGATCGCCGCCGAGCAGGGCGCGGGTGTAGCACTGGCTGGTCAGCTCGGTCATGCCGTACTCCCGCACCACGAATTCCGGCGGCACGCCGAGCCAGGTGTGGACGCGGGCGAGGAGGTCTGGGCGGCTGAGCTCGGTCGTCCTCCCCTTGAAGCCGCCGGTCTCGAAGAGAGCCGTCCCCGGCGGCAGGCGGAAGCGCAGGCCCAGCCGCTCCAGCGCTTCCAGCCACTGGGCGAGGGCGAAGGCGGTCGCCAGGATGAGGACGGGCCGCCCCTCCCGCTGCCGGGCCGCCGCCCACGACCGGGCCTTCACCGCCTCGACGCCGCGCGGGCCGAAGGTCGTGGCGCTCTCCGGATCCCCCCAGCGGGAGAGGACGTGATCCGCCATGAACGACAGGCTGGAGTCGGGGATCTGCTGCCGCGACGGAATCAGGGAGAGGATGGGCAGCTTCGCCCCGGCGGTAAGGAATGGCAGGCAGAAGGGAGGGAACGAGGCGTCGATCACCTGCCGGTAGAGGTCGGGGAACGGCTGGTGCTGCTCGCTGCGCGATTCACCCCGCTGGTCGCCAGTCGTTCCGCTGCTGCGGAAGACCTCCACGGCGGGCGCCGCGGCCAGGGTCATGGTCTTGAAAGCGGCGGCCGGCACCGGCGGCACCTGCCGCCAATCGCGCACTGTCTGCGGCGTCGTGCCCCGGCGCTCGCATAGCCGGCGGTAGGCCTCGATGCGCTCGAACTGCCAGGCGAAGGCGGCGAGCGCCAGGTCTTCGAAGGAGTCGGACTCGGGGGCGGTGGTGAGGAAGCGGGCGACGCGGTCGATGATCACGGCGGGCACGGCGGGGATTCTGGCACGTTTCTGGTAGAGTATCGGTCCACTGAAGGGCAGCCAAGCCCCGGAGCCTACACTCATGGCCGAAGCGTTTCCTTACGAGAAGAAGATCGAGATCGACAAGCCGCCGCGCGCCAAGCCGCCGAAGCAGCTCGCCGTCATCGACCAGACCGGCTGCACCGGCTGCGAGGCCTGCATCTCCTTTTGCCCGGTGGACTGCATCGAGATCGTCCCCGGCCCCGTGTATCGCGACTTCATGAAGCTGGTGGAGGTCGACCTCGAGCGTTGCATCGGCTGCCAGCTCTGCGCCCGCTACTGCCCGTGGGAGACGATCGACATGTGGGGCTACGAGGAGGGCTTAAGCCTCGCCCCGGAGAAGACCGTGCGGTCGCTGATCTACGACTACGATCCCGAAATCATGCACGAGGCCGCCGAGGCCCGCATGAGTCCCGACGAGATCCCCGGCGCGGTGACGTCTCTCTGAACGTCTGCGCGAGCGCAGGATTTCTCCCTCCGGAGGGTTGCACACAGCGAGGTGGCGACCGATTCCGTAACGGCGGCGGCCGTCGATCCAGGTTGGGAGGCGCTGGCGAGAGTGGCCGCGGGCGATGTGAATGCGTTCGCATCGCTCGTCGAGAGCCACCAGGAACGCCTGCTCCGGCTGTGCGAGCGCCTGCTGGGCGACGCGGAGGAGGCCCGGGACGCCGCGCAGGACGTCTTCCTCAAGGCCTACCGTAAAGCGGCGGACGCCCGGCCCCAGGGGCAGGTCTATACCTGGCTCTACCGGATCGCGGTCAATCACTGCCTGAACAAGCTGCGGCGGCGAAAGCTGGTGCGCTTCCTCCGCTGGGACGCCCCGGGCGGAGAGGACACCCCCGCCTTTGATCCTGCCGACCGGGCCGCCGATCCGGCGGCCGCCCTGGAAGCCCGGAGACGTTGGCAGGCCACACGGCAGGCCGTCGGCAAGCTGCCGGAAAACCAGCGGACCGTGCTGGTGCTGGTTCGTTTCGAAGGATTGTCCTATAAACAGGTCGCCGAGGTGCTGGGGATCACCGAGGGCGCGGTGGAGAGCCGCTTGGTGCGGGCCATGCGGCGGCTCGAAGCGGCGCAGGAAGAGACGATCTCGCGGGTTTCATCCGCAGAGGGGACACGATGAACAGCAGCTCCGAACACGATCAGACGCTCCTCCTGATGCGCCTGCTCCAGGGTGAGCTCCCTCCCAGCGAGGCCCGGGAGCTGCGGGCCCGCGTGTGGCGTGAGCCCGGGCTGGCCGAGGAGTATCAGCGTCTGGAGCGGACGTGGAATCGCCTCGAGCCCCCGCCGGCCGCACCTGTCCCCCCAGGCTTTACCGGCCGAGTCATGGCCCGCGTGCGTAGCGAGAAAGCCGCCGGCTCCCTCTCCTGGGCCTCCGCTCCCGCCTGGGTGCGGGCCACGGCGGCGGCCTCGCTGGTGGCGGGCGCCTTGCTGGGGATCGGCGTTGGCCGGAGCTGGCCGGCGGCCGACACTTCGCCCACGCCGGAGGGGGCCATCGCCGGCCTCAAGGTCTCCTCGGGCGAAGAGCTCAGCCTGGCCGCGGGCTATTGGAGCCTGGTCGTGGACTCGACGGACACGGAGGGCCGGCCGTGAGGCGCTGGTGGCTGGTCATCGTCCTGCTGCTGTCCCTGGGGCTCAACGTCGGCATTCTGGCGGCCGTCGCGGCGCGGCGGTTTGGCCCGGGAGGGCCGGGAGGCCCGGGAGCGAAGCCGCCCGGGGCGGCCAACCAGCCGCCGGACCCCCTCCCCCGTCTCCCACAGCTCGCCAACCGCCTCGGTCTCGAAGGCGAAGAGCGGCGAAAGTTCCTGGACATCCAGTGGAACCTCTACCAGGAGACCAGCCACCTGCGCCTGCAGCTCGGTGAAACCCACCGCAACCTGCGCCACGAGCTGATTCAGCCCCAGCCCGACCGCGCCCAGGTGGACCGCCTGCTGGAGGAGTCCAGCCGCACCTATCTCTCCCTGGAGAAATCGCTGGTCACCAACATCCTGGCGACGCGCGAGCTGCTGGGCCCGGAGAAAGAGAAGCAGTACCTGCGATTGATCGGCCAGCTCCGCATCCCCAACCCGGGCGGCTTCGGACCCAACGCCGGCTTCGGCGGCGGCCAGAAGCAGCGCCCCGGCCAACGGCTGCGGCAACGGCTCAAACAACGGCTCCGGGGAGAGGGACCGCAGGGGGGAGAGGGACAGAATCCCTGAGGTGTGTGGAAGGGTGTCCCCAAAGTATCGACAGCCACTCCGGCGACGCCAGGGATTGAAATCGCCTGGCTACCAACTCTTGTCCCCTCCGGGACTGCAATTCGTTCTTCCCGTGTCCCGTAGGGACTACCGAGGGTAGCCAGGTGATTTCAATCCCTGGCGCCAGTGGCGTCGCTGTCGACACTATGAGACACCCTTGTAGTCCCTACTTCTTCTCCTTCTCCGGCTTCTGTGGTTTCTCCGGCTTCGCCGTCTTCACGTCCTGGAGCTTCGCCTGGATCTGCTTCAGCGTGTCCGCGGTGAGCAGCAGCACCACGTCGCGTCCGCTCGTCCGCGCCGGCGCCCCTTCCTTCTGCCCAGGGTAGAGAGTCAACGTCTCGTCCTCTTCCTTGGAATGGAGGGTGAAGGTGAGGATCGGCTTGGCGGCCGGCAGGCTCTGCGCTGCGGCGGACGTCAGGAGGCGCGTGGCCTTGGCGCCGGTGAGGACGGCTAGCAGATCGCTCACCGGCAGAAAGGAGATGACGGTGCCATCCCGCTTCCAGTCCGTGCCCTCGCGGGTGAGCTGAAGCGTGGCGGAACTGTCTTGGACGGTAGCCGATTCGACCTGATAGACCTCGAAGGCCGAGAGCTGGGCGGCCTGCCAGGCGGCCGGGGCCCGCCGGGCGGCTTCAGGCAGACGGGTGCGGGCCTCGAAGAGGGCGTCGCCGATACGGGCATAGGTCAGCTCGCCGGCGGTCTGCCCCTCGGGCGCCGCCGCTCCCGTCACCGGGACGCCCAGCTCGATGCGCAGGGATGGTTGACCCTTGAAGGCCACCTCCACCGTCTCGCGCGGGGGAGTGAGGCCATGGTCCGCGGCCGATTTGCCAGCGGGAACGAAGCGCTCTGCCGTCAAACCGGTCAAATCCGCCAGCAGGCCCTCGGTCAGCTCGCGGTCCGCGCGATCGGAGACCGGCTTCTCGATCCGGAAGCCCTGGGGCTGACGAACGAGGATCACCGGGCCGCCCGGGGCGCCGGTCAAGGTGACGCGCTCGACGTCCTCGCGGTCGCCATGGACCATCTGGCGATCCCGCCATTCCGAGGGGGCGCGGTTGGCTTCGGTGAGGATCGTGTCGGCGACGACGTAGGATTCCTTCCGCCCGCCCACGCCGGCGACGAGATTGCCGCCGGGCGGCACCTCGGCGCCGAGCTTGAGCACCGTCTCGCCGCTTTTGGTGATCAGACGCAGCGTCGCCCGCGGCTTGTCGAGCCCCACCGCCTTGGGGTCCGTGCCTTCCAGGGTGCGGCTCTTGTCCAGCGCGGCCACGGCTTCCAGCAGGCGATCGACGGCGAAGGCGTCCGCCCGCGTCGCGAGGGGTTGCACCATCCGCCACTCCGCCGACGGCGCGGGCGAGGCTCCCTTGTCGGCCGGCGGCTTTCCCGGCTTGGCCGGCGCCGCCCGCTCCAGTCGCACCGAGCCCTTCTCGGAGTCGATGGTCACCGCCGTGACGTCGTTCTTCTCGATCCGGAACACCTTCTTGCCCAGCTCGACACGTTCCTCGCTGGAGGGGAGCTTGCGCTCATAGAACGCGATGAAGGCCCCCAGGACGAGGACGATCGCCAGCAGGATCAGCAGCGTACGGGGCTTCATGCGCTCATCTCCTGCGGCGGAAGAAGACGTAGACGCCCAGGATCGCCGAGAGCAGCGGCAGGGCCGCCGCCAGCAGCCAGACGTGGCGGAACTCCTCGCCAGTCAGCGTCAGCTTCACCTGCTCCGTCTTCTTCGGCGGAATGCCCAGCAGCGCCTCGCGCTCCACCAGCCAGTTGAAGGCGTTGGAGAGCAGGACGGTGTTGGCGACGTTGGCCTCCAGGAGCTGGTTGGTGGCGAAGTCCGAGTCGCCGACGGCGACCAGGCGCAGCCCCTTCTTGCCGGCGGGCGTCGGATCGGTCTCCACGGCGACCGCCAGCGGCACCGGGCCTCCCAGGTCCTGGGCGTCGCGCGACGCCTTGTTGAGGTTGGCGAGGTTCGTTTCACCCCAGCCTTCGGGCGAGGTGCGCAGCAGCTCCGTCGCCTTGAGCCCCGGCGAGCTGCCCTTGCCCATCGAGCGCGAGAGGCTCACCAGCACCGGCAGGTTGGCCTCGGCCAGCGCCTTGGTGATGGGGTGCTCGCCGTAGTTGCGGCTGAAGATCGTCACCGGGCCGAAGAAAGGCAGCGGATTGCTGGGATCCACCACGATGTCCTGGCCGGCCTTGACGCCGTAGGTCGCGAGCCAGGCCTCCAGCCCGGTCTGCACCAGCCCGGCGCCTGTGCCCTGGCCGAGCGTCGGATCGAGCATCACCAGCATCCGCCCGCCGCCGGTCATGTAGGCCGAGAAGGCGTCCAGCTCGGGCTTCACGAAGCTGGCCGAAGGTCCGGCGACGACCAGCAGGTCGGTGCCCGCGGGCACGGCAGCCTGCCCCAGAGAGGACCACTCCGAGAGGTCGAAGTTGTCGCGCCCCAGGAGCTGCCGGGCGCCGGAGAGGCCGTGCCCCCCCTGGTCGTCCAGCCCGTGCTCGCCGTGGCCGGTGGTGAACAGGATCTTGGGCTTGTGCCCCTCGGAGAGCTGCAGGATGGCGCTGGTGAAGAGCTGCTCGCCCTTGTAGCCGGTCATCTGCGGCCGCCCGGTCGATTGCATGGAGCGGAAGTCGAGCTCCGCGAGATCGTTGCTGTCGATGACCCGGCGGTCGTTGCCGCTCGCCACCACGACGCCGGTGGAAGTGACGCCGAACTTCTGGATGAGCTGCTGCGCCTCGATGGGATTTTTCGCCGCGTCGATCGTATGGATATGCACGCGGCGGGTGACGGCGCCGTAACGGGCGAGCACCTCGGACGTCGGCTGATACAGCTCGTGCTGCTCGTCGGGCGACAGGAAGACGTAGAAGTCGACGTCCCGCTTCAACCCCTTGAGCACGCTGACCGTCTTCTCCGACAGGCTGTAGAGCTGGCTGCTCGTCCAGTCGAAGCGCTTGTAGTACTTCCAGCCGAAGTAATTGACGATGAGGAGCAGGGCGGCCAGGAGCAGGACGCCCGCCGACAGGGTCCCTGTCTTCACGAGCTGGCGGCGGTTGGCTTGGTCCATCGTCGTCATCTCCACTTCTTGTCTTCGAGCGCCCGGCTGGCCAGGAACAGGAAGAACAGCGTGCCCGAGAGGTAGAAAACCAGCCGGCGGGTGTCGACGATGCCGTTGGCGAGCTCGTCGATGTGATTGAAGACGCTGACGTAGCCGAGCGCTCGCTTCATCAGGTCGTTGTTCACCAGCTCCTCGAAAACGCCGAGGAGGAAGAGCACGAAGAGCAGCGCCGCCGTCATCATCGCCGCCAGGAGTTGGCTGCGGGTCATGGCCGAGGAGAAGATGCCGATCGAGAGGAAGAGCGCGCCGATCAGCAGCACTCCCAGGTACCCCGCCGCCACCGGCCCCCAATCCACCTTCTCGTAGAGGGCGATCATGCCGGCGTAGCCCAGGGTGGGGAACCAGAGGAAGGCGTAGAAGGTGAAGGCGGCCAGGAACTTGCCCGCGATCACCTGGACCTCCGTCACCGGCGCCGTCATCAGCACCTCGATCGATCCCGAGCGCAGCTCCTCGGACACCAGCCGCATGGTGAGCAGCGGCCCCATGAGGAGCAGCATCAGCCAGGTGGCGGTGAAGAAGAACTTGAGCGGCGGGCCGCCGGGCGAGGCCGGATTGTTGAGCTGCCCGACGATGTAGACGAAGATGATGCCGGTGACCACCAGGAAGAAGAAAAGCATCACGTAGGCGAGCGGCGAGAAGAAGAACGCCCGCAGCTCGCGGCGATAGGTCGCCAGGACTCCGTTCACGACACCACCTCCTCGGATTTATCAGTCCGATCGGTCGGATCCGTCCCATCGGTCCGATCAGCCGACACCTCCGGCAAATTGGCCGCTTCATCGCCAGTGACCGTATCCGCCGTAGTCAGCCGCACGAAGATGTCCTCCAGCGTGGCGCCGCGCAGGCGGCCGAGCTCCAGCAGCACCCAGCCGGCGGAAACCGCCGTGCGGAACACCTCTTCCCGAGGATCGGAGCCGGGCTCGCACTCCAGGATCCACGAGCCGTCGGGGCCGCCGTCCTTCACCCGCAGCACGCCGGGCAGGGCGGCGAGGGCCTCGGCGGCGCCCGACGGGGCGTCCTTGAGGATCACCCGCAGCGCCGGGTTTCCCGTCCAGCGCTCCCGCAGGCTCTCGGGCGTCCCCTCGGCGATGATGTGCCCCTTGTCGATGATCACCACGCGGTCGCAGAGCAGCTCCACCTCGGGGAGGATGTGGGTGGAGAGCAGCAGCGTGTGCTGGCGGCCGAGCTCCCGGATCAGCTCGCGGATGGAGATGATCTGCTTGGGATCGAGGCCCACCGTCGGCTCGTCGAGAACGAGGACGCGGGGATTGTGCAGGATCGCCGTGGCGAGCCCCACCCGCTGGCGATACCCCTTGGAGAGGGTGCCGATGATCTGGTTGCGCACGTCGCCCAGCAGGCACCGCTCCACGGCCACGGCGATGGCCGAGCGGGTCTCGCCGCGCGACAGCCCTTCCAGCCGGGCGCGGTAGTCCAGGTACTCGTCCACCCGCATCTCGGGGTAGAGCGCGACGTTCTCCGGCAGATAGCCCAACTGCCGGCGCGCTTCGCGAGGCGACTCGAAGAGGTCCTTGCCGTCCACCGTCACCTTGCCGCTGGTGGGCGGCAGGAAGCCGGTGATCATGCGGATCGTCGTCGTCTTGCCGGCGCCGTTCGGACCCAGCATGCCCAGGATCTCCCCTTCCTTCACCGACAGGGAGATACCGCTGACGGCCGTGAAATCGCCGTAACGACGCGTGAGGTCGTGCGCTTCGATCATGGAGCCTCCTGAAATCAGCCCGGCGTTTCGTCGTGGGGCCGCGGGTCTAAGCAAGACGGATGCCGCGGTGCCACCGCCTCGAATCTATGGGAACTTGGGATCTCCGGCGGCATTCCGGCGCCGGTTCGAACCGGCGCATGCCACTTTGGCACGGTGGATGATATGCTGTTTTCATGGCCGCCAAGGACAAGACCACGGGAATGAAGTCCGCCTACGAGCTGGCGCTGGAGCGGATGGAGAAGCAGGGCATCGAGCGGCCGCGGGAGGAGACCTTCAGTGACGAGGCGCGGGAGCAGATCGCCGAAGCCCGCCGCAAGGCCGAAGCCAGCCTCGCCGAGCTCGAGATCCTCCACAAGAACCGCCTGAAGACGATCTACGACCCCGCCAAGCGGCAGGAAGAGGAGGAAGAGTACCTCCGCGACCGCCGCCGGATCGAGGATCAGCGGGAGAGGAAGGTCGAGGAGCTGCGGGGGAAGGCGTAGGGAAGGGAGCGCATCGTATCGCTGCGAGCTAGTCGCCGAAGACCTCGATCAGCGACCGGGCCGTCAGGATGCGCTCGCCCCATTCGAGGAGACGGTCCGAGTCCGTGGCGTTGATCCGCTCTCGGTCGCGGGGAGACAGCGGGCCGAACTTGAGCTCCAACATGCGAACCAGCAGCCGGACCTCCCCCTCACGGCGTCCTTCCTGGCGCCCTTCCTTGCGTCCTTCCTTCAGACCTTCTTTCAGCCCTTCCCTCTTTCCCTCCTCCAGCCACTCCCGGGTCCATCCTTTCACCGTTTCTCGCAACATGGGTTTCACCTCCTCGAGATCAAGTATCGCAGGAATCGGCGCCGTTGGAAACCGGGCCGGGAGGAGCGAGTACTTCAGATACGTGAGAAACGCCCTTCTCAAGTCCGCGTCTTCAGGTCCGGCCAGCCGACGGGCCAACTTCTCCACGGGTCCTGCGATGGCCTCGGGTGTCCGACTCCGCTCCAACTGACAGAGCAGCACCACCAAGTTGCCCTCTTCGGCGGGCAGCGGGTCCCGGCGCATGTCGATCAGCCGGTAGCCCTCTCCCAGATCGGGCCAGTTCCGCCAGCCATTGTAGAGCACCACGGCCAGAACAGGAGGCAGCTTCTCCTTGCGCTTGATCTCGCGGCTCTTCAGCAGATCCTGCTTGAGCAGGCCGACGTACACTGAGCTCCTGAGCGACATCTCAGGATCTTTCCGCGACTGGAACTCCAGCAGCAGGTACAGAACCGGCTCGCCCCGCGGCCCGCGGAGCCGCCAGACGAGGTCCTGCTCCCGCTTTTCGAGCCGGTCGCTGATGTAGATCTCGTTCCGTCTTTCCAGAGTGCCAGGCGGGCGAGCGACTCCGAGGAACCCGCTCAGCAGGTCCTCCACCATCCTGGGATGCGAGAAGAGCAGCCGGTAACTTCGGTCGTGTTTCTGGGCCATGAGAGTGCGTCCTCCACCCTCTATAAGACGGAAAAAACCGGTCTCATCTTGCAACCCCTAGAAGAACATGGGTTTGCGGAGGGGGTTTCGGGAGGGGGCGTGGCACAGGTAGACTCGCCTGACCTTCCCTGAGGCATCCCATGCCCACCCTCCTCCTACCCCCACTCCCGGACTTCCTGGCGCCCCTCCTCCCCTTCCGGCGCGCCGTCCACGTCCTCCAGTCGGGGCCGGACGCGGGTAGACGCATCCATCTCATCGACCACGGCGACCCGGCGGCGCGGCCGGTGGTGATGCTGCACGGCAATCCGACGTGGAGCTTCCTTTGGCGGAAGGTGATCGCCCTGCTGCCGGAATTCCGGTGCGTGGCTCCGGATCTCCTCGGGCTCGGTTTCTCGGACCGGCTGGCGCGGATCGCGGACCACTCGGTGGACCGGCATGGGGCGGCGATGGCGGAGGTGGTCGAGGCGTTGGATCTGCGCGGCGTGATTCTGGTCGGACAGGATTGGGGCGGCCCCATCGCGGCCCAGATTGGAGCCCGGTTGCCGGAGCGGATCGCTGGGCTCGTCCTCGCCAACACGGCGGTGACGGTGCCCGCCCACCCCAGGGGGACGCTCTTCCACCGCTTCGCCCGAATCCCGGGGTTGAGCGATCTCGTCTTCCGCGGCTTCGGATTCCCCCAGAACGCCCTCTCGAGGATTCAAGGGGACAAGCGCTCGATCCGCGGCGAGGTGGCGCGGGCCTACCGGTGGCCGTTGCGCACGTGGCGGGACCGGATCGCGCCTCTCGCCCTCGCTCGGATGGTCCCGGACGGACCGGATCACCCGAGCATCCCGGCTCTACACCGCGGTGCGGAGTGGGTCCTCTCGTTTCGCGGCCCGGCGGCCCTGGTGTGGGGGATGCGCGATCCCCTTCTGGGACGGTCCCTCCGCCATCTGGAGCGCGCCCTGCCCGAGGCGCCGGTCACACGGACGGCGGCCGGCCATTTCCTGCAGGAGGAAGTGCCGGCCGAGCTGGCCGCGGCTATCGTGGACGTGGCGAAGCGCTGAGCCCCTGCTTGCGCACGTCGCGCCGCCAACTCAGGAAGGTGGGCAGCAGCGTGATGGCGACGAGGGAGGTGCAGAGGGCTCCGAGCACGGCCACCTTGCCGGTGGAGATCAGGCCCGGGTAGTGGGAGAAGGTGATCGAGCCGAAGCCCACGATGGTGCAGGTGGCTGCCGCCAGCACCGCCTTCGAGGTCTCCAGGATGCCGCGTTCGAACTCCTCGTCCGGCGCGTCGCGCACCTCCAGGTAGCGGTGGATCACGTAGATGCCGTAGTCCACCCCGATCCCGATGATCATGGTCGTCACGAAGATGTTGATGAAGTTCATCTGGATGCCCAGGGCGGACATGCTGCCCACCATCCAGAGGATGCCCAGGGTGAGCGGGGCCAAGGCCATGAAGGTGTGGCGCAGGGTACGGAAGTTGATCCACAGGATGATGGCGACCACCAGGTAACCCAGGACGCCGGCGACCCAGGCGTCGCGCAGCACTTGTTGCTTCACCACCTGGTTGACGACATTGGTGCCGGTGAGGGTCACGTTCGGCCCGAGGCTCCTGCCGAGCGCCAGCGCCTCCGGAGGCGCCTCGCGCCGCCACTTGTTGCCCGGCGGATAGAGGAGGACGGCGCCGCGCCAGCCGCGATCGGTCTTCTTGAGGAAGCGGTCGAGCAGGAGCTGCGTCTGCTTCGACTGCCGGAAGTCGTCGACGCCGATGGGCCCCGAGAGGTTCACCGCCCGCGCCAGCAGATCGAGCCCAGGCTCGAAGGGTTCCAAACGCATCCCCTGCTGGTTCACCGCCGCCGCGAACGTGGTCTGGATGCGGCCGAGGTCCAGCACACCGTGGCGCTCGGCCTCCAGCCATTGCAGGACCTCCGTCTGCTGAGCCGGCGGCGGAATCAGCGAGGTCACGCCGCTGTAGCCATAGAGGACTCCCTGGTCCACCAGCTTCCTGGCCCCGGCCGCCGCCCTGCCTGCGAGCGTCAACACCTCGCCCGGCGAGCTCCCGGAGAGGAGGATGGTCATCGAGTCGAAGCCGGAGCCGAAGGTGCGCCCCACCTCGGCCGTGACGTCCAATCCTTCATTGCCCTGCGGCCGCATGGTCTTCATGCTCTCGTCGAAGCGGATGAAGAGGGCGAAGCCCAGGGCCACGGCACTGATCGCGACGCCGGCCAGGAACGCGATTCGCCGGTGGCGGATGCAGTAGCGCATCAGCACGTCCGAGCCGAAGCTGTGGAGGAAGAGGTTGGGCGCCGTCCTGCGCCGCTGGTGGTGGTCCTCGCTCCAGGCCAGCATGGCGGGCAGCAGGACGAGCACCGAGGTGGCGCAGAAGAGAATGCCGGTGCCGGTGAGCAGGCCCATCTGCCGCAGGCCCACGAAATCGGTGAAGGTGAAGGCGTAGAAGGTGGCGGTGGTGGTGACGGCCCCGGCCAGCACGGCCCGGCCGGAGAGGCCGCTCATCGCCATCAGCGCCGCCTCGACGGTCGCGCCCCGCCGCCGCTCCTCGACGTAGCGCCCGTAGGAGACGATGACGAAATCGATCCCCAGGCCGATGAGCAGCGCCGCCACCACGCTGGTCGCCGAGCTGAGCGCGCCCACCGCCACCTTGGCGAAGCCGAAGGTGATGATGAGGCCGCAGAGCAGTGGGAGAAAGGCGTAGACCAGGGTGCCGATGCGGCGGAAGGCGAAGAGGAAGAGGAGGAGCACGCCGAGCGCCGAGGTGATGATGTTCACCATCATGTCGTAGCGGATGAGCGATGAGTCCGAAAGCGCCGTCAGGTGCGCGCCGCCCAGGTCCACCCGGGGCCTGGCCGGCGCGTCGGAGCCCACGATCCTGCTCCAATCCGCCAGCGTGCCCGCCACCACGCGGCGGATGCCGGTCACCAGCCGTTCGTTGAACTTGAGGTTCTGGGGCGGCCGGGTCGGCTCGGCCAGGATGAGGAGCATGCGGTGGTCACGGGAGAGGTAATAACCGCTCGTCCAGTCCACTTGCAGGCTGCCTCGGGAGCTCTCGACTCGGCCGAGAAAGATCTGCGCCAGCCCCAGAGGATCGAGCTTGGCAAGCTGCTTGACGGCCAGCCCCTCGGGCGTCGAGAGCTGGCGCCGCAGCTCCGCGACCCGCCGGCGGATGCCGTCGTCCGTCAGCCGGGCGGCCAGTTGGCTGCGCCCCTCGGCGTTGAGGAATAGCACGGATTTGGGAAAGAACGTTCGCAACAGCTCCTCGGGATCGCCGATGCGATGCTCCACCTGCTTGAGCTCCGGCAGCTTGGAGAGGCGGGCCGCCAGCTCGTCGGAGAAGGTCTCGTAGGGCTCGGCGACCGCCCCCTCGGGAATGCGGACGGCGATGATCAGCAGGGTGCTGCTACCGAAGTCCTGCAGGGTCTCGATGTAGGCGCGGACGGCTGGATTCTTGCGCGGCAGCAGGCTCAGGATGTCGGGGTCGAAGGTGAGCCGCAGGATGAGGCCGAGCGAAATGGCCACCAGGATGCCGGTGAGGAGGAAGACCGTCCGGTACTGGTGCCTCGCGAACAGGGCGATGTGCTGTAGGAACGAAGGACCCTTCAACGAACCTCTCCGCGCACGATCAGCTTGCCGAAGCGCACGAAGTACTCGATGCCGGAGTAGACGGTGATCGCGAGCGCTACCCACAGGGAGATGGGGGCCAGATGCCGGAACTCGCCCAGCTTGTTGTAGATGATGAGCAGGGCGATGGAGACGACCTGGACGATGGTCTTCACCTTGCCCGACAGACCGGCGGGGATGACCAGGTGCTCGGCGGCGACGAAGCTGCGCAGCGAGGTGACGGCGAACTCACGGGCGATGATCACCACCACGATCCAGGCCGGCACCACGGTATGGCCGCTGGAATGGTCCATCTCCACCAACGAGATGAAGGCCGCCGAGATGAGGATCTTGTCCGCCGCCGGATCGAGCAGCGTGCCGAGGCGGGTGATCTGCTTCTGCCGGCGGGCCAGGAAGCCGTCCAGGAAGTCCATCACCGAGGCCAGCACGAAGAGGGCCAGCCCCCACCACTCCTTGCCTTCGAACTTGGTGAGCAGCACCACCACCAGCGGCGGCACCAGCAGGATGCGGAAGATGGACAGCAGATTGGGTATGTTGAGCATCGCTAGCGATGGAAAGGGCGACAGCCGGCATTCTATGCCACCGCCGGCCGAAGGGAAGACCGCACGGTTACCGTGAGCCGCTGAACGAGGTGGTCAACAGGAGCCGGTTGTTCGGCCCGCGGATGAGGCGTGGCTTGCGGCGGTTGACGGGCAGGTCGGAAGGAGCGATGACGGGGCCGGAGCTAGCGGCGGCCATACGCAGAGGAGCGAAGTCGCTGCCGCGGTCATCGCGGGGGGCGGCACGAATCCCGAGATCGCCGCGGTCTCCGCGATAGAGCATCATCACCTGCTTCACGTAGTCCCGCGTCTCGGCATAGGGGGGCACGCCTTTGTGCTTCTCCACGGCTCCAGGGCCCGCGTTGTAGCCGGCGAGCGCCAGCTCGAGGCGCCCCGCGAAGCGGTCCAGGAGTTGCCGCAGATAGCGGGTACCGGCACGGATGTTCTCCTCGGGATTGAAGGCGTCGCGCACGTTGAACAGGCTCGCCGTGTCCGGCATGATTTGCATGAGGCCCATGGCCCCCTTGTTCGACAGCGCCTTGTGGTTGTAGCCGGATTCGACCTGAATGACCGCCTTGACGAGCTTCGGATCGAGGTTCTGGCTGTCGCTCTGGCGCTGGATGAGGGGCTCCAGGTCGGCGCTCGGCACGGGCACGAGCCGGCCGGCCAGTCGCCTGGAGCGCTGGACGGTGTTCTCGTTGACGATCACCTTGCGGCCGCTCGTCCCGATCTCGACGCGCACGTTCGCCCCGGCCAGGGCCGGGCCGAGGGAGAGCAGCGTCAAGGCGACGGCGAATCTCGCCGGTTTCATCACCACGGGACGTGACCTCGCTGAAGATCGAACGGTTACAGCCCGACTAGTTTAGTCGGGAACCGAAAGATTGCAAGGGGCCTATCGCTCGAGCTGCTCGCGCACCGCCTCGCCCACCGCGGCCAGGGCCTCGGGGAGCTTCTCGGGCTCCTTGCCGCCGGCCTGGGCGAAGTCGGGACGGCCGCCGCCGCCGCCGCCCACGATGGCGGAGAGCTTCTTGACCAGCTCGCCGGCCTTGACCCGGTTTGTCAGGTCCTTGCTCACCGCCGCCACCAGGCTGACGTTGGCGTCGCTGCGGGTGCCGATGACCACCACGCCGGAGCCCATCTTGGAGCGCAGGGTATCGGCCATGTCGCGCAGCTCGTTCGCCGGCGCCGGCGGCACCTCGCGCACCAGGACCTTGACGCCGTCGACCTGCGTCTCTTCGGCGTCCGCCGCCGCAGCGGCCCCGGAGACGAGCTGCATCCTCAGCCGCCGCATCTCCGACTCCAGGTCGTTCTGGCGCTGGCGGAGCTGCTCGGCCTTCTGGATCTGCTGCTCGTAGTCGCCGGAGCGGATGCCGAGACGCAGCACCAGCTCGTTGTAAGCCGTCCGCTGGCGGCGCACCTCCTCCAGCGCATAGGAGCCGGTGAGCGCCTCGATGCGCCGCACGCCGGAGGCCACGCCGCGCTCGGACTCGATGAGGAAGAGGCCGATCTCCCCCGAATTGCGCACATGGCAGCCGCCGCACAGCTCCAGGCTGAAGCCGGGCACGGCCACCGTGCGCACACGCTCGCCGTACTTCTCGCCGAAGAGGGCCATGGCGCCGGCGGCGATGGCCTCCTGGTAGCTGCGCTGGACGATGTCGGTGTTCACCGAGCGGCGGATCCACTCGTTGACCAGGTCCTCCGTCGCTTCGAGCTCCTGGCGGAACATCGCCCGGTGGTAGGTGAAGTCGAAGCGCAAGCGGTCCGGCGCCACCAGCGAGCCGGCCTGGCGCACGCTCTTGCCCAGCGTCAGCCGCAGGGCCGCCTGCAGCAGGTGGGTGGCCGTGTGGTTGCGCTGGATGGCGAGCCGCCGCTCGTGGTCGACGCGGAGCTGCACCTTGGTGTGGCGCGACAGGCTCCCTTCCTCCACCTCGATGAAGTGGAAGTAGACGCCGGCGTTGTCCTTCTGGGTGTCGACGACCCGGGCGCGCCCGCCGTCCCAGAGGATGTCGCCGGTGTCCCCCACCTCGCCGCCGGCCTCGGCGTAGAACACGGTCTGGTCGAGGACGGCCACTCCCGCCTGCCCCCTCTGCAGGGTCGACACCCGCACCGGCGCGCCCTCGCGCCAGGTGGCCAGGCGCACCACCTCGGCCGGCGTCTCGATCATCTCCGTGCGCTCGTAGCCCTCGAAGTGGGTCTCGGCCAGCTCGGCGTGGCCGCGCAGCACCTCGCGCAGGGCCGCGAGGCGGTTCTGCACCTCGGCCGTGGCCTTGCGCGACTGCTCGCGCTGGGCCTCCAGGGCTTCGTTGAAGCCGGTCTCATCGATCTTGAAACGCTCCTCCTCGGCGATCTCGCGAATCACCTCCAGGGGGAGGCCGTAGGTGTCGTAGAGGCGGAAGACCATGGCGCCGGGCAGCGTCGTCTGTCCCAAGGGGCGCAGGCGCTCGATCTCGTCCTGCACCTGGCGGGCGCCGTTGGCCACCGTGGAGAGGAATTTCTCCTCCTCGGCCTTGATGGTGGCGACGGAGGCCTGGCGGGTGGCCGCCAGCTCAAGGTAGGCGCCGCCCATCACCTCGCCCAGCACCGGCACCAGCTTGTTGAGGAACGGCTCCTCGAACCCCAGGCGCATGCCGTGGCGCACTGCCCGGCGCAGGATGCGGCGCAGCACGTAGCCCCGCCCCTCGTTGCCGGGAATCACGCCGTCGGCCAGCAGGAAGGAGACGGCCCGCAGGTGGTCGGCGATGACCCGCAGGGAGACGTCCTTCTCCCCATCCTCTCCGTAGCGGATCCCCGCCAGGTCTGCGGCGGCGTGGAGGAGGGGCTGGAAGAGGTCCGTGTCATAGTTCGAGCCCACCCCCTGGAGCACGGCCGCCACCCGTTCGAGCCCGGCGCCGGTGT
The DNA here is from genome assembly GCA_049284515.1 of Thermoanaerobaculia bacterium. GTDB lineage: Bacteria > Acidobacteriota > Thermoanaerobaculia > Multivoradales > UBA5704 > DATARR01. The sequence goes on along the minus strand of JBAPYB010000475.1, from coordinate 10,213 downwards.
CGATCGAGGGGTTGGGCAGGGGCGTGAGCTTCCCCTCGGCGTCCCGCTCGTATTGCATGAAGACCAGGTTCCAGATCTCCATGTAGCGGCCCGAGTCCGTGCCCTCTTCCCAGGACACCGGCGGCTGCTCGGGGTGAAGGTCGACGAAGATCTCGCTGCACGGACCGCAGGGGCCGGTGTCGCCCATGGCCCAGAAGTTGTCCGCGGCGCCGCAGCGGTGCACCCGTTCGGGGGGGAGAGTCGAGAGGCGCAGCCAGAGGTCGCGAGCCTCGTCGTCCTCCTCGAAGACGGTGGCCGAGAGCCGCTCGACGGGAATCTTCCACACCTCCGTCACCAGCTCCCAGGCGAAGCGGATGGCGTCCTCCTTGAAATAGTCGCCGAAGGAGAAGTTGCCCAGCATCTCGAAGAAGGTGTGATGGCGCGGGCTGGGGCCGACGTTCTCGAGGTCGTTGTGCTTGCCCGAGACGCGCAGGCACTTCTGCACCGAGACGGCGCGCGGCGATTCCGGCCGGCGGGCGCCGAGGAAGACGTCCTTGAACTGGACCATGCCCGCGTTGGTGAACATCAGCGTCGCATCGCCCTGCGGCACCAAGGGAGAGCTCGGCACCGGCCGGTGGCCCTGGCCGCGGAAGAAGTCGACGAAGCTGGTGCGGATGTCTGCGCTTTTCATATCGTGTCCTGAGGATCTGGGCTCGGTGGCCCGGGGCGTCACTCCCCGGTGTCGCCTGAGTCCAGGAGATCCGCGGCTTCCTCGCCTTCCGGCATCTCTCGTAAGACGGAGACGATAGCACGGGGGGGAAAGCCCTTGCGCTGAAGATGTCGGGCGAGGGCCGCAGGGTCGCGCCTGCCGCTGCGGGCCCACTTCGCGGCGGCTTCGCGGGCCGTGGCCAGATCGTCTTCGGGGGTGAGGTCCTCCAGGGCCGACTCGATGGCCTCGCCGGCCGCGCCGCGCTTGACCAGCTCGGCCTTGAGGCGCGACCGCCCCTCGCCACCCCGCGACTGGCGCCCTTCGACGAAGGCTCGGGCCGTCTCGGCCTCGTTCAGATAACCCTGCCGGCCGAGCCGGTCCAGGGCCGACTCGACCTCTTCCGGAGGATAACCGCGGCGGGCAAGCTTGCCTTCCAGCTCCCGCCGGAAATGGGGACGGAGGGCGAGGAGCTGGACGGCCTTGTCGTAGCAGGACGGGGGCATGGACCCCTAGTGCTGCTCGATCTCGAATTGCATGGCGCCGCCCATCAGGTCGGACTCGCCGGGCATCTGGAGCGACGACTCCATCTCCTCGCGAGAGATGTCGGCGGTGAACTGGACGCCCTGGATCTTGAGCCGGAACTCGTCCGGGTTGGTGGCCCGCTTGAGGGCCTCGTCCAGGGTGATCAGGCCGCTCTTGTAAAGCTGGAAGAGCGATTGGTCGAACGTCTGCATGCCGTACTGGCTGGTGCCGAGCGAGATCTGCTCGCGGATGTACTTCGTCTTCTCCTTGTTCTCGATGCACTCGCGGATGTAGGCGGTCGAGATCAGCACCTCGACGGCGGGAACGCGGCCCATGCCGTCCGCCCGCGGCACCAGGCGCAGCGAGAGGACTGACTTCAGCACCTGCGAGAGCTGGATGCGGATCTGCTTCTGATGGTGCGGCGGGAAGACGGAGATGATGCGGTTGACCGTCTCCGTGGCATCCAGGGTGTGCAGCGTGGAGAAGACGAGGTGGCCCGTCTCGGCGGCCAGCAGGGCGGTCTCGATCGTCTCGTAGTCGCGCATCTCGCCCACGAGGATCACGTCCGGATCCTGGCGCAGGGCGGCGCGCAGGGCGCCGGCGAAGGAGTGGGTGTCGACGTCGATCTCCCGCTGGTTGACGATCGACTTCTTGTCGCGGTGCAGGAACTCGATGGGGTCCTCGACGGTGATGATGTGCTCGGTGCGGGTGGAGTTGATGTAGTCAAGCATCGCCGCGAGGCTCGTGGACTTGCCGGAGCCGGTGGTGCCGGTGCAGAGGATCAGGCCCCGGCGCTCCTCGCAGATGCGTTCGAGCACGGGCGGCAGCATCAGCTCGCGGACGCTCTGAATGCGCGCCGGGATGACGCGCAGCACCAGTCCCACCGCCCCCCGCTGCTGGAAGACGTTGCACCGGAAGCGGCCGAGCCCGGGCACCGAGTAGGCGATGTCGAGCTCCAGCTCCTCCTTGAACCGCTGCTTCTGGCGGGCGTTCATCATCGAGAACGCCATGGCGATGGTGTCTTCCTGCATCAGCCGCTTGAGCTCGCCCAGGGCGATCAGGTCGCCGTCGATGCGGATCACCGGATGGCTCCCCACCTTGAGATGGAGGTCGGAAGCCTTCCGCTCCACCGCAATCTTCAACAGGTCGTTGATGTTCATCTGGGTCTCCTTCCGGACTCTCTTCCGGCACTTCCGCCGCGCGCCTAGCGCTCGGTCACCGCGGCCGGCTGCGGGACGGCCGCGCCCACTGGATACAGCCAGCCGTGGCGGTCGGCAGTCTCACCGCCGACGATGGCCTTGAACTCGGCCATGATGCGCCGGGTGATCTCGCCCGGACAGCCGTGGCCGACCGGATTGCGGTCCACCGAGCGGATGGGCGTGATCTCGGCCGCCGTGCCGGTCATGAACAGCTCGTCGCAGGTGTAGAGCTGGCCGCGCGGGATCTGCTCCTCCCGCACCGGGATGCCGAGGTCGCGGGCGATCTGGATCACCGTGTCGCGGGTGATCCCCTGAAGCACCGAGGCGGCGAGCGGCGGCGTCAGCAGCACGCCGTCCTGCACCATGAAGACGTTCTCGCCCGAGCCTTCGCTGACGAAGCCGCGGGCATCGAGCGCCAGCCCCTCGGCGTAGCCGTTGGTGACGGCCTCGATCTTGATGAGCTGGCCGTTCAAGTAGTTGCCGGTCGCCTTGGAGACCGCCGGCATGGAGTCGGCCGCGATCCGCCGCCACGACGAGACGCAGACGTCGACGCCGCTCTCGGCCTCCTCGCCGAGGTATTTGCCCCAGTACCAGCAGGCGATGAAGACCTCGACCGGGTTGTGCAGCGGATTGACCCCCATGGTGTGGCCGAAGCCGCGGAAGACGATCGGGCGGATGTAGCAGGACGGCAGCGCGTTGGCGCGGATCGTCTCGCAGCAGGCCTCGATCAGCTCCTCGGTATTGAAGGCGATGGGCATGCGGTACACCTTGGCCGAGTTCTCCAGGCGCCGGATGTGCTCGCGCAGCCGGAACACCGCCGAGCCCTGCCGCGTGTGGTAGCAGCGGATCCCTTCGAAAACTCCCGAGCCATAGTGAAGGGCATGGCTCAGAACATGGACGGTGGCCTTCTCGAAGTCGATGAGCTGGCCGTTCTTCCAAATCCAGCGAACACCGTCAAAGGGATTGGACACGGATTCCTCCTTTAGGCGAACCACGAAGAAGCCCGATGCTAGCTTGAAGGGAGCGGCGGGGTCAATTTCCAATCTTGGCGAGGGGACCCGGCAGCAGCAGCAGCGCCGCTCCGGCCAAGGCAGCCGTTTCCAGACGCAGAACCCGCTCGCCGAGATGGACGGGCCGCCAATATGCGGCAAGAAGCTCGCGCCGCTCGCCTGTATCCCAGCCGCCTTCAGGACCGACGAGGAGGGCGCCGGTCTCTCCTTCAACCTCTCCCCAGCCGGCGCCGGCGGCTTCGGTATCCAGATACCAGCGACGATGACCTGCGGTCGCGGTCAGGCCGGCCAGGGCGCTCCAGGGGTGAGGGCCGGTGATTTCTGGCAGCCGCGAGCCGTGACACTGCTCCAAGGCGGCAACGGCGATCCGGTGCAGGCGGCCGAGGCTCCCCTCTCCAAAGTCCCGCGGCGCCCGCACGGTGTTGAGGAAGTGGACGCCGGAGACCCCCAGCTCCGTGGCTTTCTCCACCAGCCAGGAGGCCCGCTCCAGACGGCAGGTGGGGACCAGCAGCTCGAGGCGGAAGGCCGGTTCGTGGCTCGGGGCCGCATTCCCCAGGGTGACGGCGGCGGACGTGCGATCCACCCGGGCCACCGTCCCCCACCGCGCATGGCTCCGGCCGTCCACCACCCGCAGGGTCTCTCCCGCCTCGACGCGCCGGGCGCGGAAGAGGTGGCGATAGGAGTCTCCCTCCACCTTGACCTCGGGGAGGGCGAAGACGGCAGGCTCGACGAGGAGGGTGATCATGCCGTCCCCTATCCTTTATGTATAGGCCCCACCCGGAAGGCCACCCAGTCCCCGGCCGTCCGGCGGTCGCGCTCCACGAATCCCAGGCCACGCATCCGATCCAGTACCTGGCGGCCCCGTTCCATGAGGATACCGGAGAGGATGACCTCCGCCGCCGGGCGGAGGAGACGGACCAGCTCCGGCATCTCGGGGAGAACCTGCTCCGGCACCACGTTGACCATGGCGAGATCGAAGCAGGGACAGTCGCGGATCGCACCTAAGCGACCCACGAAAAGGCGAGGGTGAAGATCGTTGAGGGCGCTGTTGTCCCGCGCGTGGAACGGCGAAGCGGGATCGACGTCGAAGCCCACGACCGAGCGGGCACCCCCGAGCAGGGCGGCGAAGGCCAGCACACCTGTGCCGGTGCCCACGTCGAGCACCCGGCGGCCTGCCACCTCGGCATCCTCCAGCAACTCCAGAGCGAGCGAGGTCGACTCGTGGCTGCCGGTGCCGAAGGCAGCGCGGGCGGGCAGGCGCAGGAGGGTTCGGCCGGAGGGGACCTCGGGATTCTCCTCCGGCTCGCGGGGATCGAGGAAAAGCGTCCTCCCGACGAGGAACGGGCGCGCCCGCTCTCGCCAGCCGGCAAACCAGTCGGCGTCCTCCAGCACCGCGTCCGCCGTCCACTCCACTCCGGCCGGGAGGGCGATCCCCAAGTCGTCCTCTCCCGCGGGGAAATACGCCTCCACGCGCAGCCGGTCCCCCTCCGGCAGGGCCTGTATGCCCTGAGTGCCGGCAAGCCACAGCTCGCTCACCAGGGCGTCTTCGAGATCGGGAGGGAGGAGGAAGAGGAGTTGGCGGTAGGGCAAACCGGCTCCCTAGGCGAACAGGTCCTTCACCCGGTCGAGCACCGTGCGCTCCTCCTTGACCGGCTGGCCGCCGATCTCGGCCAGCCGGCGGAGGATCTGGATCTCTTCGGAGTTGAGGTCGCGCGGATGCGGCACGGCGATCTCGACAGTCACCACCTGGTCGCCCCGGCCGCTGCCGTCCAGGCGGTCGATACCCTGGCCGCGGAGGCGGAAGTCGCGGCCATGGGCCGTGCCCGCCGGGATGTCGAGCGGCATCTTGCCGTGCAGGGTGTCGACCTCGACGGTCGTCCCCAGCACGGCCTGGACGTAGCTCAAGGGCAGGCGCGACAGCACCGTCGAGCCGTCGCGGCGGAAGTGCTTGTGGGGGCGGACCTGGAGAACCACGTAGAGGTCTCCCGCCGGGCCGCCGCGCCGGCCGTTCTCGCCCTCGCCGGAAAGGCGGAGGCGGGCGCCGGTGTCGACGCCGCCGGGGATCTTGGCCGAGATCGAGCGTTCCTTCTCCACCCGCCCCTCGCCCCGGCACTCGGGGCACGGATCGGAGATCACCCGCCCCTCGCCCTGACACTGCGGACAGGTGCGGGCGACGGTGAAGAATCCTTGGGTGAAGCGCACCTGGCCGCGTCCGCCGCACGCCGAGCAGAGGGTGGGGGCGGCCCCGTCGGCGCTGCCCGAGCCGCTGCATCGGGAGCAGGTCTCCAGGCGTGGGATGCGCAGCGTCGTTTCGGTGCCGAAGGCCGCTTCCTCGAAGGTCAGCGTAAGGTCGTAGCGGAGATCCGCGCCGCGGGTCATGCCACTGCCGCCGCCACCGCGGCGGCCGCCAAAGCCGAAGATGTCGCCCAGGATGTCGGAGAAGTCGGCGAAGATGGTGGGATCGAAGCCGCCGGCTCCCGTGCCGGCCACCCCCTGGTGGCCGAAGCGGTCGTAGCGCGCCCGCTTGTCGCCGTCGGAGAGCACGGCGTAGGCCTCGGCGGCCTCCTTGAAGCGCTCCTCGGCCGCCTTGTCGCCGGGGTTCTTGTCCGGATGATCGCGCACCGCGATCTTGCGGTATGCCGACTTGATCTCCTGCTGGCCGGCGGTCTTCCCGACCGCCAGCACCTCGTAGTAATCGCGCTTGGCCATTCCTTCTTTCCTTGTCTTGCCGGTCAGCCGGTGCCGCTCGCCCGCGTCAGCATGATGTCGGAGAGAGTGCGGGATACGGCGTTCAGGTCGTAAATCGCGGCCTCCAGCTCGGCCCGCTTGTCGCGGTTGAGCGCCATGCGGGATTGCAGCAGCGCCTCGTGGATGCGCTTGACGTCCATCTCTTGGAGCATGTCGCGGAACTGGCCGAAGACCCGCTCGTTGCTGTAGATCAGCCCTTCCAGGCGGTTCTTGAGCTGGCGCACCTCGCGGCGGTCGATGTCGGCCTGGGAGTTGCGGTCCGCTTCGGCCACCAGGCGCTGGACCTCGGCTTCGGAGAGCCCTCCCGCCGGGTTGATCTGGATGCTCTGGGAGAGGTTCGTCGCCATGTCGCGGGCCGAGACGTTGACGATGCCGTTGGAGTCGATGGCGAAGGTCACCTCGATCTGCGGCACGCCGCGCGGCGCCTGCGGGATGCCCACCAGCTCGAAGCGGCCCAGCGACTTGTTCTCGGAGGCGATCTGGCGCTCGCCCTGAAGGACGTTGACGGCCACCGTGGTCTGGTTGTCCACCACGGTGGTGAAGATCTGCGTGTTCTTGGTGGGGATCGTCGAGTTGCGGTCGATCAGACGGGTGAAGAGCCCGCCCTGCGTCTCCACCCCGAGCGACAGGGGGGTGACGTCGAGCAGCACGAGGTCCTTGATGTCCCCCCTCAGGATACCCCCCTGGATGGCGGCGCCCATGGCGACCACCTCGTCGGGATTGATCTCGCGGTTGGGCTTGCGGTCGAAGATGCGCTCCACCGCCTGGGCCACCATGGGAGTGCGGGTCTGGCCGCCCACCAGCAGCACCTCGTCGATCTGGTCGGCGCGCAGGCCCGCCTGCTGCAGGGCGTCGCGGCAGGGGTCCTCGGTGCGCTCCACCAGGTCGCGCACCAGATCCTCGAACTGGCGGCGGGTGAGGGTGCGGGCGAGGTGGCGCGGACCTGAGCGGTCGGCGGAGATGAACGGCAGGTTGATCGCCGTCTCCTGGTGGGAGGAGAGCTCGCACTTGGCCCGCTCCGCCGCCTCCTTCAGGCGCTGGAGGGCCATGCGGTCCTCCTTCAGATCGATGCTCGTCTCGCGCTCGAAGTCCTCGATCAGCCAGTCCATGATCCGCTGGTCGAAGTCCTCGCCGCCCAGATAGGTGTCGCCGGCCGTCGAGCGCACCTCGAAGATTCCTTGCGAGAGCTGGAGGATCGAGATGTCGAAGGTGCCGCCGCCGAGGTCGTAGACGGCGATGGTGTTGGTCCCCTCCTGGCGGTCGAGTCCGTAGGCGAGAGCGGCGGCGGTGGGCTCGTTCAAGATACGGACGACGTCGAGGCCGGCGATCTTGCCGGCGTCCTTGGTGGCCTGGCGCTGGGAGTCGTTGAAATAGGCTGGAACGGTGATCACCGCCTCCCGCACCTCCTCCTGCAGCCCCTCCTCGACGAACTCCTTGATCTCGCGCAGGATCAGGGCCGAGATCTCCTCCGGGCTGTACTGCCGGTCGCGGATCTCGATCTTCATGTCGCCGTTGATCGCCTCGGCCAGGGTGTAGGGCAGCACCTGGCGTGCCCGCTCCACCTGGGGGTCGCGGTACTTGCGGCCGATCAGCCGCTTGACGGCGAAGACGGTGTTCTGCGGGTTGGTGATGGCCTGGCGCTTGGCGATCTGCCCCACCAGGCGGTCCCCCTCCTCGGAGAAGGCGACGATGGATGCGGTGGTGCGGCTCCCTTCGCGATTGGGCAGCACCAAGGGTACCGTGGCCTCCACAATGGCCGCGCAACTGTTCGTCGTGCCCAGGTCGATACCGAGGATCTTGCTCATCGTGGATGGCTCGCTCTAAAGCTTAAGGCTATTGTACGCCGCCTGGACAGGCGCCCGGGAGCTTTTCAGAGGGCGGGGCCTTCCTCGCCCCCGGGTTCCGGGGAGGCTGCCGGAGCGGGTCTCTCCTCCACCGGCACCGCGACCTTGACCATGGACGGGCGCAGCAGGCGGTCGTGCATCCGGTAGCCGCGGCGCAGCTCGGCCACCACGGTGGGCGCCTTGACCTCCGGGCTCTCCTCGCGCGCCACGGCCTCGTGCAGGGTGGGGTCGAAAGGCTGGCCCACGGCCGGCACCTCGGTGGCGCCGAAGCGGCGCAGGAGCTCCTGCATCTGGCGGTGGATCATCTCCACGCCCCGCTTCAGATCCTCGGCCGGCCCTTGAGCCGACAAGGCCAGATCCAGATTGTCGATCACCGCCAGGAAATCCCGCATGGGCTCCAGCAGGGCGTATTTCCGGAACTCCTGGCTCTCCCGCTGGCTGCGCTTGCGGAAGTTGTCGAAGTCGGCCAGGGTGCGCACGGAGCGGTCGCGCAGGTCGGCGACCTCCCGCCGCAGCCGCTCCACTTCCTCGCTGGCGGCCGGCCCGGCCGCCGCCGGATTCCCCGACGGTGAGCCCGCCTCGACCGCCGCCACCGCCTCGCGCATGGCGGCCTCCAGATCCGTATTCTGCTCGTCCAGATCGAGGGCCACCTCGGGGGTGTCGCCCTGCGTCACGTCATCTGCCATCGCAACCTCGCTGTCGTCTCAAAGTCTTTCCGGTCTCCGGCGGCTTTCTCACCTGCGCTCGGGCGGCTCGCCGGAAAAGGCCTCGGCCAGCGCCTGGCTCAGAGTCTCCCCGAGGAAGTTCACCAGCGGAATGATCTTCTCGTAATCCATCCGGGAAGGGCCCAGAATTCCCAAGGTGCCCAGCGGCCGGTCGCCCACGGCGTAGGCGGTGGCCACGACGCTGAAGTCCAGCTCCGAGGTCAGCTCGCTGTCCTCGCCGATGAGCACCCGCACGCCGCCCCCCTGGATGCACTGGCTGAGGATCTTCACCAGCCGCGCCTTGTCGGCGAAAGCCTCGAACATCCGCCGCACCCGCTGCACGTCGGAGAGCTCGGGCTTGGAGAGCAGCATGGAGGTGCCGTCCACCACCACGCCCGGGGTCTCGCCCACCGAGAAGCCGCTGCGCGCCAACTCGATGGTGCGGGCGAGCACCCGGTCCATCTGCGCCCGCTCTTCCACCATCTGCCGCAGCAGCCTCTCGCGGATCTCCCTCAGGGTGTGGCCGCCGAAGCTCTCGGTCAGGTAGTTGGAGATGCGCACCAGCTCCTCGCGGGGGATCTCCTCCTCGGTCTCGATCACCTTGTTGTCGATGAAGCCGGTGGAGGAGACCACGATGCACAGCACCTTGCGGCCGGAGACGGGGATGAAGTCCACCGCCTTGAGCACCGTCTCCCCCATGGCCGGGGTGACCACGATGCCCATCTGGCTCGACAGCTCCGACAGCAGGTGGGAGGCGCTGCCCATCAGCTCGTCCGCCGCGCCGCCCTTCAGGCTCTCCTGAATGTAGCGGCGCTCCTTCGCCGGCACCGCCCGCGCCTCCATCATCGAGCCGATGAAGAGGTGGTAGGCCGCGGCCGTGGGCACCCGGCCGGCCGAGGTGTGGGGCTGCATGAGATAGCCCCAGTCCTCGAGGTCGGCCATGACGTTGCGGATGCTCGCGGCCGACAACCCGAGCTTGCCGTGCTTTGCCACCGAGCGCGAGCTCACCGGGTCGGCGCTCAGGATGTAGGTCAGGATGACGTCCTTGAGGATCTCCCGATCCCGCGATCCCAACTTGCCGTGATCCTTCAGGTCTGCCATGGCGTATCTGGAAGTAGGCGAATCTAGCACTCTCCGTCCGAGACTGCCAACGCATGGTAGCCGCAAGGCATTTCCATGTCAATCCCAACCACGGGCAAACCTCTGATTTCACTGGATTTTCCCTACACCTTGCCAGCTTCCCGGGCGAGCGGCTATTGTTGCGCCATGAGCGCTCCCCTGGCGGGCCTCCGCTTCTCCGTGGCCGGTCCCGGCCGGGTCGGATCGAGCCTCGCGGGCTGGGCCGTGGCGCTCGGCGCCGAGCAGGTGGCGGCGGCCGGGAGGGGAGAGCTCGGAGGGTTGGCGACCGGGGGGCAGGACCTTCTCCTCCTGGCGCTTCCGGAGGCCGCTCTGGCGGCGGCGGCGGCTGAGCTGGCTCGCCGGCCCCAGGCGGCAGTGG
>JBAPYB010000474.1:0-4364 GCA_049284515.1 Thermoanaerobaculia bacterium | reverse complement strand
CCTGCCGCCCCTGGCGCAGCAGGTGGGCGCCGCCCGCCAGGGCCAGCACGCCGCCCACCGCCGCGAGCACGATCAGCTCCCAGCGGCGGGTGATCCGCTCGCGGTTGTAATCCAGGATGTCGAGGTGGTTGAGCAGCAACTGGGTGTTCTCGAAGCGGGCGCGGTACTTGTCCGCGCTCTGCGGCTCGAAATGCGCCAGCCGCTTCTGATCCTCCATCGCAGCCTCCAGGGCGGCGGTGATCTCCGGATGCACCCCGAGACGGAACCAGGGGCCCGAGATCTGCCGCTCGAAGAGCCAGAGCACCGCGGCGGCGGCGAGCAGCATGCCGCAGACGGTGACGGCGGCGGAGCGCAGGTTCACCGTTTCCTCCCCGTCTTGTCCGGGGCCACGGCGAGGCTCCATTCGAGCTCCAGGACCGGCGAGCGGCCGATCGAGGTCGCCATCAACAGGTTGAGCACCTGGCTGAACGATTCCGGCTGAGCCTCGACCGCCTCGTTCACCGCGCCGGCGCTGCCGGATTTCTCCGCCGACAGCGCCTGTGAGAACCAGCGCTGGGCGTCGAGCTGCTCGGCGTGGGAGAAGGGGATGACGGAGAGGTGCACGTCGGCGTTGCGCACCGTCGCCGCCATCGCCGGGCGCAGGGCCACCAGCCGCACCTCCCGCCACCACTCGGCGAGCTTCTCGAACGACGGCAGCGTCACCCGTACCGGCCGGCCCGCGGCGTCGATCCGCGTCACGATGTAGACCTCGTCCCACAGCTCGTACCGCACGTCCACGCGGGCGCCGCCCGTGGCCTTGCCGGCGTCGCCCTGCGTCTTGACCTCGAAGAGGAAGCTGGTGGTGAGACCGGTGCCGAGCTGTTTCTTGACCTCCTCCTCGGCCAGGATCGGCGGCAGCCGGCTCAGCACCAGCCCCTCTTTCGCCACCTCGACGGCCGGCGGCGGTGGCTTGACGAGCGCTCCCGCCCCGGCGGCCGCCAGCAGCCCTATCGCCAACAGCGCCCACAACGGGGGGCGCCCCCTCACGGCACGACCTCTCCCAGATCCAGATAGGTGAGCGTTGCCCGCACCCGGCCCCAGGCGTTGCGGAAGACGATCCCGGTGTGGGCCGCAAAGCGCTTGAGCGGGCTGGGACCGAAGTCGGGCGAGGTCTTCTCGACACCGATCTCGGCGCCCGTCTCCAGGCGCAGGTCGACGAAGTTGTCCTGGCTGCGCGTGCGCCGCAGGGTCACCGAGTGCTGAATGCCCACCGAGCCGCCATAGGAATTCACGCTCGTCTGGTCCACGGTGCGGTCGGCGAGGCGCAGGTTCTCCAGGTTCGACGGTCCGCCGAAAACCTTGCCCATGAACGACACGGTCTGCCGGGAAGAGAGCGGCACGTGCCAGATTCCCGACAGGGCGGCCACGATCTGCTGTGAGTGGAATGGGGCCACGTGCCGGACCGCGAGCGCATCGGCGGGGAGCTCGTTGAGGTCCCGGCTGGAGAAGCGGGCCGCCTCGACACCGGCCGAGACGCTGAGGCCGCGCGTGGGCAGGAAGGGGTCGTCGCTGGTGTCGTACACCCACTTGCCCTCGGCCCGCTGGTACGCCAGCTCTCCCGATCCCGAAAAGAGCTGGTTGACGCCGTCCGGCGTGCCCTCGAGCACGCCGCGGTGACTGTCCGGCTCGCCGCGCCGGTCGCTCAGCGAGATCTGGATGGATTGGCGCCCGCCGAGGGGGATCGACAGCCCTGCCGACAGCTTGCGCGAGGCGTCGAAAGTCCACGACGAGAAGGTGGGATCGAGGGCGAGGGGCAGCACCTCGGTGACGCAGCAGAGCTCCCGCGACACGCCGATGCTCGCCAGAATGCCGCGGTGGAAGAGGTCGTATTGCGTGAAGCCCAGTTGCAGACCGTCGCGGGAGTCGAAAGCGCCGAAGAGCTCGCCCGAGCGGCCCACGAAGATCCGCGCCCCGGCCACGCCGCCGATCGAGACGCTCGTCCGGTCGCCGCGGAAGGTCTCGTCCTCGAGGTCCAGCGGGTGCTCGAAGGTGAAGGCGCGGATCCAGTGGTCGAAGAAGAACCAGCGGGCCGGCTGCACCGAGATCACCAGCTCATAGGCGCCCCGCCGGCTCCCCTTGCGCAGGGCGAAGCTGGCGTCGAGCACGAACGGCAGGCGGTGCACGCGGTAGATGGCCAGCCGCAGCTCCCTCTCCGTATAGGACTCGCCCGGCCGCAGCAGCGTTTCCGCCTTGACGATGGTGGCCGCCGCCTCCTTCGGACCCTCGACGGAGATGGTCTCGATCAGAAAGCGGGCCGTCTCCGGTGGCAGCTCCTCCTGGGCCGCGGCAGGAAGCGCGGCCAGAAAGAGCAGGGCGAGGCCCAAAGTGCTGCATGTCCTCACCTGCAAACCCTCCTGCGACCGGCACGGACCGTCATGGCGCGTGGCTCTGCCGGGGGTCCAGGGCAAAGGTGATGCCCACGGGTCCCGGTCTTCAGGAAACCAAGGCGCTGCGGGGCTTTCGAGGCAGAACCGGGAGGCATCGGAGATTCGCGGCGTCGCTCAGGAATGTATGGAGGAGCATACACCTGTCGGGTGGGAAGCGGCGCCGGCCGTTGTAAGGTTTCGGCGCGCCGCGAGACTACCTCTCTTGGATTTCAAAGGAGAGACCCATGAGAACCAAGAAAAACCGATCCTGGACGCGTCCGATCGCCGTCCTCCTGACTCTTGCCGCGCTTCTGTCCTCGCCGTCGTGGGCCGCGGCGCCCTCCGAACGGTGGTACCTCCTGTCCCTCGCCGGTCAGCCGGTGGGGTCCGTGCAGGAGAGCCTCACCGGAGCCGAGGCTTCCCTGGTCACCGAGAGCCGCCTGCAACTGACGCTCAACCGCCTGGGCAAGCGGGTGGAGATCGCTTCCGCCAGCACCAGCCGCGAGTCCGGGGACGGCCGTCTGGTTGCGACCGGGCTCGACCTCAAGATGTCGGACCAGACCACCTCCGTCACCGCCGAGATCGCCGACGGCGCCGTCCGCGTCCGCAGCCGGGCCGGCGGCCAGAGCTTCGAGCGCACACTCTCCCTCACGGGCGAGCTGCTGGGACCGGAAGGGATCCGCCAGCGGACTCTCGCCAGGCTGCTCAAGGCCGGAGACACCTTTCAGGTCCAGACTTTCTCGCCCGAGCTAGGAACGGTCGCCACCGTGGTGCGCACGGTCCTTGGCCACGAGACCCTGACGATCGCCGGGCGGCAGGTGCCGGCGCTGAAGCTGGAGGAGACCTACAGCGGCCTGCCCTCCAAGCGCACCCTGTGGCTGGACGCGGAGGGCCGCATGCTCGCCTCCGAGGACCCGGGGCCGTTCGGCGTGCTGCGCTCCGTTCTCGCCGACGAGGCCACGGCCCGGCATGCCGGGGAGGCCGGCGGCGAGCTGCCGGCCGAGGCCTATACCGGAACCATCGCCCGCACCCAGGTGCGCCTCCCCAGCTCCCGCCGCCTGGAGTGGCTGAAGCTGCGCATCGACCACCGCGACCCGAGCCTGGGCTGGCCGGACCTCGACCGCCCCGGTCAGAAGGTGACGGAGAAGACGGAGTCGAGCTTGGTCGTAGAGATTTCGCGCCCGCAGCCGCCGACCGGCCCCCACGCCTTCCCGGTGGCCCCCACCGAGGCCCTTCGTGAATACCTGGAGCCCAACGCCTACGTGCAGTCCAACGAGGCCGCTCTCCGCGCCAAGGCGCTGGCGATCGTGGGCGGCGAGAAGGATCTCCTGTCCGCGGCCCTGAAGCTGAAGCGCTGGGTGGCGGAGACGATGCAGTTCGACCTCGGGATCGCCATGGCCCCTTCGGTCGAAATCTTCAAGAACCATCGGGGGACCTGCGTTGGCTATGCGACGCTCCTCACCACTCTGGCGCGGGCGGTGGGTATTCCGTCCCGCATGGCGTTGGGCTATGCCTATGCCGACGGCATGTTCGGCGGCCACGCCTGGACGGAGGTGCTGGTGGGGGAGACCTGGGTGCCTCTCGACGCCGCTTTGGTAGGGCCGGGAGTGGCGGACGCCGCCCGCTTCGCCATCCTCGAATCGTCTCTGCGGGATGGCGTCGGTCCTCTCAACTCCGGTCCGGCTCTTCAGATGTATGGCCACATTGGCGTGCGCGTCCTCGGCTATGCAGCGGAGGGCGGCCCGCGCCACGCCGTGGCCTCCGACGCCAGCGCCTACACCGTGGCGGGGGACGTCTATCGCAATCCGGAGCTGGGGATCGCCCTCTGGCAGTCCTTGCCTCGCTTCCGTGGCGATTCGACCGAGCGCACCTTCGTCTTCCGCATCGCCCACAACCGGGGGCTCACCCACCGCAGCCGGCGGCGGCCGGACGCCTCCGGCGGCCTGGAGGCCGCTGCGG
>JBAPYB010000473.1:0-3850 GCA_049284515.1 Thermoanaerobaculia bacterium | reverse complement strand
GCGCGGCACCCTGCTCGACGCGCCGCTCCTCGCCGACCTGACCGCGCTCGCGGGGCAGGGAGCGCGCCCCACGAAGGGTTTGCAGTGGGCCGCCATGCAAAGCCGGGAACAGGCGGTCAAGGGCCTGCGCTGGGCGGTCACCGCCGTGGCGGCGCTGCTGCTCGTCCCCTCCTTCGCCTACCTCCTCGCCCTCATGCACGTGGCCTCGGTGACCGCCGCGGTCGCCCAGGTCGAGTCCATCCGCGTGGAGATGGAATCGCTGACCAGCGAGGTGGACCAGCTCGTGCAGAAGCATGAGTAGACGTCGATGGTGCCCGGGCTCGTCGGAGTTCGACTGGACTCCGCAGCGGGGGTCGAGTAGATCCGGGCCGCCGTGCGCCGCCGCGGCGTGATCGGGGCTCCCGGAACCGGCCGGGAGGCACCTTGTAGGATAGGGGCTCATCGCGCCGGAGAGGTTGGGCTCTTTGACGTCAAAGGCCTCGGGAAAGGAGCTGTCCCATGTCGAGAGTCCTCGTCCTCGCGCTCGCCACGGTCGCCCTGCTGTCTGCTCTGCCCGCCTCGGCGGCGCCACAGCCTGCTGTCCCCGCCGCGACGGCCTGCCCCCAGCCGGTGACACTGTTCGATATCGTGGCCCCCGAGCCGGAGGCCGCGCCCGCGCTGCCGGCCTGGCTCGACGACTCGACCGGGGTCTCGACGGTCTTTCGCGGCTACTGCGCCTGTGAGTGCAGCACCATCCGCGACTGCAACACGAACGCCGACTGTTCGAACCACCGCTGCCTCAAAGCGATCAGTTGCTGTTGACGCGGAGGGCGTAGTGTTGCACCTGTCACGCTTCTCCGGGGCTGAGGGGTGGTAAATCCCCTTTGCCCCCACCCTCCGTTCTAGGCCCGTCAATCTTTTGCATAGTTGCACATATGTTATGCTGCGTATGCCTGCGGGCTCACGTAGTTGAACGCTACGTGAACACTTTGATCAGAACGAAGGAGGTCGCCATGAGGCACCACATTGGAAAAGGAGTTTTTCTTCAAACAGCTCGATCCTGGTTCGGCTTGTTGGCCGGCCTGCTGCTCGCCATTGGATTCCTCGCTGCACCCGGGAAGGCTTTCGCCCAGGCCGGAACTTTGCGGCGGGGTAGGTCACGCCGTTGGGCATCAGGACCTCGTGCAAGCTCCTCCCTAAGCTCAGAGAGAGGCTGAAATTCCACGTCTCGTGTTTGAGTATTGCGGCAAAGCGCCTCCCGCATAGGCGACGTTGAGGCGATTGCTCGCCCCCACCCAAGGCCCTCATCACCCCGGCCATCTTCTCCCAGCCTCCCCCCCGACCGCCGGGAGAAGAGGGAGAAAGGCAAGAAAGGACGAAAGGGACAGCAAGGACACCAAGGACGAAAGGCAAGACAGCACCAACCGGGTCCCCCTCTCCCGGTCGGGGGGAGGAGGTGGGAGAGGGGACAGGGGTGAGGGATTGGGCGGGCGGTGCTCTCAGCGAGCAAAGAGGGAGACCTACCCGCCGCCCTCCCTACCCAGCGAAGCCATATCAATCACGAAGCGGTATCTCACGTCGCTCTTCAGCATGCGTTCGTAGGCCTCGTTGATCTCTTGGATGGGGATGATCTCGACATCGGAGGTGATTCCGTGCTCGGCGCAGAAGTCGAGCATCTCCTGGGTCTCCTGGATGCCGCCGATCACCGAGCCGGCCAGAGAGCGCCGGCCCATGATCAGGTTGGAGGCGGTGGGGGAGGGGTGCGGCTCGCCGGGCGCGCCGACCAGGACCATCACGCCGTCCCGCTTCAGGAGCACGAGAAAGGCGTCCAGATTGTGGGGCGCGGAAACGGTGTTGAGGATGAAGTGGAAGCTGCCCGCGTGCCTTGCCATTTCCTCCTCGCTCTTCGAGATCACGACCTCGTCGGCCCCCAGGCGGTGCGCGTCCTCCGTCTTGCCGGGCGAGGTGGTGAAGAGCACCACGTGCGCGCCGAGAGCGTGGGCGAGCTTCACCCCCATGTGGCCCAGGCCGCCGAGGCCCACGATGCCGACCTTCTGCCCCGGGCCGACTTTCCAATGGTGCAGCGGCGACCAGGTCGTGATGCCGGCGCAGAGCAGGGGCGCCGCGGCCGCCGGATCCAGCTTGTCGGAGAGGTGCAGGACGAACTTTTCGGTGACGACGATCCGTTCGGAGTAGCCGCCGCGTGTGGGCCGGCCGGTCTCCTTCTCGACGCCGCCGTAGGTGCCGGTGAAGCCGTTCTCGCAATATTGCTCGAGCCCCTCGGCGCAGCTCGCGCAATGCTGGCAGGAGTCCACCAGGCAGCCGACGGCGGCGAGATCCCCCGCCTTGAACGCCGAAAAGTGAGCGCCGACCGCGGTCACCCGGCCGACGATCTCGTGGCCGGGCACCATCGGGTAGACGGTGCCCTCCCACTCGCTGCGGACGGTGTGCAGGTCGGAGTGGCAGACTCCGCAGTAGAGGATCTGGATCTGGACGTCGTGGGGCCCAAGATCGCGGCGCTCGAAGCTCCAAGGGGCGAGCGGGGTGGTGGCGGAAAAGGCGGCGTAGCCTTGAGTCTTGATCATGAGAGGGTTCCTTTCACACCTTCAGGGGCGTTTTGAGAGGTCGCGGCAGAGGAGCTCAGTCCGGCTTTAGGAACGGATTCCGAAACCGGACACCTTCGAGCTCCCGATCGTGTTGCAGGTCTTCACTCAGCAGTACGGTTGCCCCTGCCTGCTTGGCGACGGCCCACTGCATCGCATCCCAGAACGAAAGGCTGTGGTGCTCGACAGCTCGCATTGCAAGGCGAAGGCTTCCGGGCGTGGCAGCAACCACGGGAAACAGCGTCTGCCAGTCCTCGACGTGGGCGATAGCCTGAGCGGCGGTCAGCTTGCCCTTGCGCGTCGTCGAGGCGAAGAACTCGCAAAGCGTCTGGAGACTGAGAACACAGTCGCCTCGAGCCGCTTGACGCACGACCTCCCGGGCTCTTTCCTGCCGCTCTCCGGCATCCGCGTCGACCGTGTAGAACAGGATGTTGGAATCGAGGCTGAGCCGCTCAGCGCTCATGCAGATCGTCCCGTGAGGGGGCTCGGCCGCCGAGGCGATGATCCTGGCTCAGGAGGCGTTCCAGTGCCGCCTCTTGCGCCGAGGTCAGAGACCGCTCCTCCACCTGGGGCAAAGGAGAGAGGAGGGCGATGGGCTTGCCACGCCGGGTGATGACAATGCGCTCCCCTCCTTCCGCAGCTTGCACGTAGCGGGTCAGATTCTGGTTGATTTCCCGTAGGGTCACCCGTTGTTCCATGAGATCCTCCAGCGGCCGAAACTAATTGTAGCACGTAGAACTTTCGCCTGTTAGCCTGCCGGCTCTGCCCTGCGAGGTGCTGACTCTTTGGTTGGCACCTGTGCGAGCTCTTGGCCTGGGTAGGTGTAGACGGTGAAGCTGGCCTTCTGCCCGACGCGGATGCGGCCGACGCCTAGGGGCGCCGGAGGCCGACCTGCGGCGCAAGCGGGAGCTGGCGGCGGCGCAGTTCTTTACCAGAAGCGAGTTCGATCTCAACGAGCCGGCGTCAGCGCTACCGGTTCGGCCCGCGCCGAGGCGACGGCCGCGGCGGCCCGCGACTTAGCCTTCTTTCCTTTTGGATAAGATTTCATTTAAAGCCTTAGCGTCAATTCGCTCAGCTTTGCCCTGCCTCAGGTCTGAGTATTTGTAGCCCGTAATTGCGGGAGGTATGTCAATAGATGAGCTAACTCAAAGGGTAAGCCCCCGGCTTTGCCGGGGGACTCACAGTGTTTGACATTTCCGGGAATTATGGAAGGAGGGGTGGGAGTCGTGTAAAGGTGAGACAGACTCCCTCTTGTGAACCGCTCAAAG
>JBAPYB010000472.1:0-17326 GCA_049284515.1 Thermoanaerobaculia bacterium | reverse complement strand
CTGCGAGAGAAGGAGCGCGCCCAAGAGGCGGGAGTGATCTTCACCAATCACGCCTTTTGAAAGATCGGCGATCATGATCCGGCCCTGGTCCATGAGGAAGCGCGCATCAAAGCGGCTCCTCGTCTGGCCGAAGATGTTCCGCATGGGCGCGTTCCCGAGAAGCCGGCCGATCTTGTTCTGAAGTGGCGCGATGGCTTCCAAGCGGAAGCGTCGCTCGTAGCCGGCGTACTCTTCGCGCCAGAAGGCGCGGACGACCGGATCCCGGATCTTCGCGGTCACGCGCTCGCGGAAGCGGTCGTCCGACAGGAGCTTCGGCAGGGCGAGAATCGAGAGATTCCCGTGGTCCAAGAGTGCCGCGAGCGAGTGCCCCAAAATGTATTCGAGTCGCGGTCCCCAGCTCGATCCCCAGATCCCCCGAAAAGCCGAGAGGACCCCGGAGACCACGAGGTGCACCTGATCCTGGGGCACCTTGGGCAGGAGGTTCAAACCGACCGGACGAGCGAGGTCTCCCGGATTGAAGTACAGCACCTCATTCGTCCTCTCCTTCGGAATCGCGTCCAAGACCTCCCGGGCGAGGTCTCCATGAGGATCAAGGAGACCCACACCTCGCCCGGCATAGAGGTCTTGGAGGATGAGGTTCCGGAGAAGCGTGCTCTTGCCGAGGCCAGTCTTCCCCACGATGTACAAGTGCTGCCCCCGGTCCTCGGGGTGCAATAAAACAAGCTTCGGATCATCCGAAACCCAAAACGTGCGGGTGCCGATTGCGATGGGAGTCTGGTCCATGGGATAGGAAGGCGCCCGACCTCTCTTCCCCTCCCCATGGGGAGCCAGTGTCCTCCCTAGAGGGAGGACCGCTCTAAACCCGTGCCTGGAGGTCCGGCGGTACGCCCGCAAAACGGCGTGTGGTGACCGAGCGGACGCGGCAAGAGAGGTGGACGCGGCCACATTGTGGCGCGTGGTTTCCTTCCTGCCAAGGCGGAGAGCTTCGACGCCTTCGCGAGTAGTGACGCGAAGCGTCGGCCCTTCGTAAGCCAGTGCCCCACCGCTGTCGGGAAGGCCGAGTATCGAGGCCGGTGCGCCCGACTGGCGGGGTTTGGTCAAAGGGCCGACCGATAGGGAAAGATCGAGACCCGATAGCCGTCAGGAAACCACGCCAGTCGGGCGCAGCCCGACAGCGGTGGGGAGCCAGTACTTTGAAGCCCCGTATGGGGATTCGGCCGTTCCGCCTCGGGCGGTGCCCGTACATACCTTGTATGTAGCGGGGTATGTATACCCCGGCGCTTCTCGCGCACCGCGAAAGATTCTCTCCTTTATATAGGCGGCACTTTGTGCCGCCTTTTCTCGCTTCGCTCCCACCCTTACCCTGAATCCAGTTTCTTCAAAACCCTTTTCAGAAAGGAGCCTCTCATGCTATCTGCCGCACGAAAGGAGTTCTCGAAGCTTGACGAACTAGCCGACCAGTGGGCTTTAACTGTCGGCGAGTACATCGAGGAGTACGCCCTGGATGATGTGGTGCCCGGGATCTGCATGAATCCCGGCTGCCTCTACACGGCCCAAGTCGAGCCCGACCAGCGGCAGGGCTGGTGCGAGGTCTGTGGCACGACTACGGTCCGGAGCGGCATCGTCCTCGCCGGCCTCATCTAGCCTCACCTTCCGCAATACCTCTTCTAATTCCAGACGAAAGGAGGAAGTTCCTAATGAAGGAGCGTAGGCCGAAGTTTACCCATTGCATGAGAAGAGCGACACGGCGGCGTGACATGGCGCCCACCCCCGAGCACCTCGCGGCGATCCGGCGAACTGTCACCACAACCGCCGCGAGATTCGGACGGCACCTCTCGCCGGAGTGCATCGAAGACCTGGTGCAGGAAGTGCTTCTGGGAATGTGGAAGTCGAGGGCCGAAGACAAGCTGAACTGCCTGCCCTACGTGCGCCAAGTCGCCGCCAATGTTACCATCGACTTGCTGCGGCTACAGAGTGCACAGAAACGAAGGTGGCGCCGCGACATGAGTCCCGATCTGGAGAAAATGCTATGCCGGCCTTCCCGCACACCCGAGGAAGTTTTGATCAAGCGCGAGGAGGCGCAACAACTCCTTGCGACCGATCGGGCGCTCAAAAGGCGAGTGGAGTGGGCGATGAAGCGGTACGCGAGAGCGCAAGCAGCCATGGCGGGAGGTGTATAGGGGCTAGGCCTGGGTACCCCGCACCTGGGTCGTCGGCGAAGGAGTATGCCTCGGCTCCGGTCGCGATTGACATAGCAGTCTGAAGTCCGTTTGCATCTCAAACCAATTCCATTCGTATCAGCCCCAGGAAGCAATCCTGGGGCTTTTCTTTTTGGGCGGCGATCAAAAACCCTTGCACTTGCAACTTGACACCCCCGCGACATTAACGTATAATGTTAGAGTAAATAGGTCAGATCGTGAGCTTTCTGCTGCGTGCAGAATAAGCTCTCTGGGTTTCTCTCCGGTCTTTCCTCTCGTCAGAAGGTTCCGCTCACGTAACCGCTTTCAACCGACGACCCTGCCAGCCGCCTCTTTTTTGTGCTGCCATGAAACACATTCACCGACGGCCACTTAATTACTACCTTCGCAGTTATCGCCGCCACGCGCATCTGACTCAGGCGGGGCTTGCCTATCTCCTCGGCGCCTCTACGGGCGTAAAGGTGTCGCGCTACGAATCCGGGAACCGCACGCCGTCTCTGGAGACAGGACTTGCGTATGAAGCAGCCCTGGGCGTTCCCGTCTGCACGCTCTTCCGCGGCAAGTGCGAGGAGATCGCGGAAGAGGTCGCAAAGCGGCGGCGCAAGCTCGAAGCGAAGGAAGAGAAACGACAACGGGTCGGATCTGCTTCTCCCCATGCAGCGTGAGGTGACAACCACAATTCTCGCCATCGACCCGACCTCAAGGGGCTTCGCCTTTGCCGTCCTCGAAGCTCCTGCATTTCTCGTGGATTGGGGCGAGAGGATCGTACCCGCAAAGACCGGCGGTCTGCTTCGCAAGTTGGACGAGCTTCTCTCGCGCTACGAGCCGGACCTCCTCGTCGTCGAGGATCTTGCCGTCCCTGGCGCCCGACGCCGGAAGCGAGCAAGCAAGGATATCCACTCGATCGAACTCCTGGCCCGCAAGCGAGGGCTGGCAGCGCAACGGATCTCCCGCCTTGGGGTCATAGACGCCTTCGCGCCCGGGAAGAGCAAATTTGAAGTGGCACTCCGGCTCGCGGAGATCTTTCCGGCGCTCGCAGAGCGACTCCCCAGAAAGCGAAAGGCTTGGACGACAGAGGACGCCCGCATGAACATCTTCGACGCTTTGGGATTCGCTACGGCGCTCGCCGCCAGGACTTCTTCCTTTGCCTGGATGAGTTCCAGACCTTTGCCACTAAGAACCTGAGCGCCATGCTCTCGGAACTCGGGAAGTTCGACGGGCGTGGTGTTACCGCGATCGCTTACTCCGATATTTTGCGGCTTCATCGCTGCGGCCCAGGTTTTTGTAAAACAGACGGACTCTCTCCATAGCGTCGCGCACTTGAGGCGACTGGTCGCCCTTGATTTTCCGAAGTTCAGAAAGAGAGCGAAGGAGTAGTTTCTCTGCCTCGACCGTGTCACCAGACCGACCAAGCGCGGCTCCGATCACGGAGTCAGTGGATGCGATTCTCCAATCCAGGGGAGGAAGGTTGGCTGACAGGATTGTTCGTGCTTGCCGGGCTCTAGAAAGAGAGCTTTTGAAGTCGCCCTGAGCCAAGAGTAGCCTCGCTTCCAGGGAGTATGCAGATCCGGTAAGCCGACCGGTCGGACCAACTATAGACTCAGCAAGCGGGATCGCTTCGCTAACTAGGCCGCGCGCCTTGCCAAGGTCACCCGTTGAAATATACAAGGACGCGAGATTTACCAAGGCGTTGAATGTGTCCGGGCTCCTGCCGCCGGCAATCCCGCGCGCTATATCAAGAGCCTCTCTGTAGTGCGTTTCGGCACTGCCGTTATCACCCCGGCTTTGAGCTACGGTTCCGAGATTGCCGAGCAACCCCGCCACGGGTCGGCTCTTTTTGCCGACAAGCTTTTCAAATATCTCTAGTGCTCGCTGGTAAGAGGCCTGGGATTCCTGAAAACGACCCTCATCCTGATAGAGATAACCTAAATTATTCAGTGTCGTACCGATGAGAGGATGTCCCTTTGGTAGCGTTGCTTTCTCGGCCGCAAGATCATCCAGGAAAATTTTTTCGGCTCGCTCGTGCTCGTGAAGCTGAACCAAAGTGGAAGCCAACTGATCGCGAGTCGTTAAAATTGTCAGATGGTTGGGGGGAAGGCGCTTCTGAAGAACCGCCACTACTTTCGTGAACTTCTCCAGTGCTTCCTGATACTGTCCCTGTATCGAGTCCAGTGCAGCGAGATTATGGAGCGTTGCTGCATACAATTGACTGTCTTCGCCAAACGTAGTGCGGTGAATGTCTAGCGCTCGTTGGAACAGCGTCCGCGCGGCGACGTAGTTGCCTCGCTTATACATCAGATTGCCAAGAGCGTTCGCAATGATGGCGACATTGGGATTTTTCGCATCGGGCATTCTCTCGGCATACGAGAGCGCCTGACGGAACAGAGCTTCCGCTTCCGAATCTCGGTCTTTCAGCTCAAATATCCTTCCAAGGCCGTGGAGCGAGGCTGCAAGCTCGGGAAAGTTGCCAGGCGAGTGGCGAAGGGATTCTATGGCTGCTTGACAGAGTCGTCGCGTGGCTTCGTAGTCTCCAAGATTTAAGCTATTCGCACCCCGTGCGATTAGGATGCGCGACTCAAGTACCGGATCACTTTGTCTCGGAAGCTTGCCGAGGATTTCCTGTGCCTCCATGAGAGCAGCGTCAGATTCTCGGTAGTGTCCTTGTGCGGTAAGGGCTGAGCCGTAACGCTGAAGAGTCTCGGCAAGAGCTTGGTCACGTGGTCCATGTCGCTGAATAGCGAGTGCATTCTGGATAAGGGCTCTTCCCCTTGCCGAATCCCCGCGCGCGCTGTAGATCGCTCCAAGGACACTAAGAAAAGAGGCTTTAAGATCGGGATAGTGGTCTAAGCTCGCCTCAATAGTTCGGGACGACTGGTCGAGTAACTCATCGACGGTTGCATTGTTACCAGGACTTTGGTCAAAGGGGTTCGTTCGGCGAAGTAGGTCGACGACAAAACGGTTGACTTGGCGGGCACGCTCTGCCTGGGCCGTAGCCTGCCGCTCTCCTTTAACTGCGCGTCGATATTGGTCAAAAAGCAAGACTGACATCACGAGAAATACAATGGAGATAGCTGAGACGAGTGAGAGAGGTAAAGCACGCCGCCGCAGAAATTTCTTGGTGCGATATCTCCGTGACGTCGGATGTGCGCTTACTGGCTCGATGGCGAGATGCTTACGGATGTCGTCAGCAAGTTCCGTCGCAAAGCCATAGCGCTTAGCAGGCTCCTTGCTCAGCGCGCGAAGCACGATGGCGTCGAGGTCTTCCCGGAGATGCCTCGCAAGTTGGTCCGTGTTTTTCGCAGGGGGCGGCGTGCAATAAGGCGGCAGTTCGTTTTTGTCTGAAGCAGAGTCCGGGCTCGGCCGTACCAAGTCACTGGGACGTGCAGGTTTCTCGTAAAGGATTGCCTCGCGCAGGTCGGCGACACTGCGGGCGCGACGGTAGGGCAGCCGGCCTGTCAGAAGCACGCAGAGGAGTATCCCAAGTGAATAGACATCGCTTAGGGTCGTGGTTTCTTCACCTCCTACTTGTTCAGGGCTTGCGAAGGGAAGAGTCATGGGCGATAAGGCTTTCGACGTGATATCCTCGCCGACCTGTTTCGCAATACCAAAGTCGAGGAGCTTCAACGCTCCGGAGGCAGTGACCAGAATGTTCTCGGGCTTTAGATCGCAGTGGATGAGGTAGCGTTGGTGGGCATAAGCGACGGCATTACATACCTTCTGAAAGAGCCGCAGGCGTTCAGGGATTCCGAGAGAGCGGCGTTCGCAGAAGGTGGTAATCGGCTCTCCTTCAATGTACTCGAAGACGAAGTACGGAAGACCTTCGGGAGTCTCGCCACTGTCATGGAAGGTAACAATGCTGGGATCAGTAAAGCTTGCGATGCGCTTATCCTGCGAGAGCTTCACGGCGCGGGAGAAGAGCACCTTGAGCGCCACCGGCCGGTTGTTGTTGCGCGTATCTCTTGCTTCGTAGACGACACCCATCCCACCGCGTCCGACCCGACGGACAATCACGAAGTGGTCGATCGTATCGCCTTCGGAATAATCCGGCTCATCTCCTTGCTCCGGAAGGCCAAGCAGACTGCCGAGCGAGGAGGTGGGCAGCGCCGGAGCGGCAAGGAGAGCCTCCACCTCTTGACGCACTTCCACGTCCCCACCGCAGGCGCGGTCGAGGAAGAGTGTCCGCTCGTCGGGATTGAGTTCCAGAGCCTCCTCGAAGATCGCTTTGACTTCCAACCAGCGTTCAAACCGAGGCATCGTCTTTCCTCCGATCGGTTCCGAGAAGATGGGCTAGGAGGCGGCGGCCAATTTCCCATTGGCTCCGGAGCTGCCTTCGGGAGATCCCGAGGAGTTCGGCGGACTCCCGCTCGCTCCGTCCGTCGAAAACCCGGAGGCGGATGATCTCCGCGAGCTTCGGGTCCTGAGCTTCGACCCGGGCCAAGATCTCGAAGACCTCGACGATCTCCGTTCCTTCGCGCTCGTCCGGCACGTCTACCCCTTCAAGTTCGATCTGCCGTAGGTGCCCTCCCCGTATCTGCGCCTTCTCCCTGCGGATATGGCTAACGGCGACACTCTGGATCGCCTTATACGCATACCCAAAGAACTGGTGGCGGTTGTCTATCTCGGGGTAGCGCTCCGCGAGATCAAGGTACAACTCGTGGAGAAGGGCGGTGGGGGTAAAGGAGTCCCTGCCTGGCAGCTTGCCGAGCCGCCGCTTGCACATGCGGTAGAGGGTGGTGTGGAGCACCTCGAAGAGCTGGTCGATTCCTTCTCGGTTGCCCTCGCTCATGAGGTGCAGGAGTTGGGTAATCGAGCGGTCACGGTTGGCCATGAGGCGGTCTTCTCCGAGCGGCTCAGTACCTTCGCCCTGAAGCAGCTAGGCATGACTATATCACCCTCCCTACAGGCAAGCGCTTTCGAGGGGGCGCGTGGTTCAGAGAAGGTGGCCTCAGTCCCGGGCATGGTCAGTTCTATCGCCTCCGGACCAAAGCGCCTCTCGTTTGCGCTGTTATAGATGAGGGCAAAGCGAAACGATGTGGAATCTTGCCCTCGGGTATGGAAGTTCAGAACTCTGACGCTCGCCAACTAGGTCTTTAAATGGCGACGCGGCAAAAGGAAAGGAGGAGAGTCGTGCAGGTGAATCTCGCTCACCCCGAGCTTATCGATCTCAATGTCTACTCGGTCGAGTGGAAAGAGAGGGAGGCATGGCCAGGGATGAGGCGTATCCACCTCACGTGAGCCGAACTCTTAACGCATGGCGTCGGCAGCTAGTTGGCGGGAGCCATGTCGGGCAAAGTCTCGAAGCTCCCGTCAAACTGGTTTTCCAGAAGCACTCGTTGTCCGGCCACCACAAAGATGTTGATTGAACTCATAAAAGGGTTGCTCGCCTGTACGGGATCGGCGCGGTCGAAAAGAGAGATGAGAGTGCCGCCCTCAGTGCTGGTAGCCGCGACGCCAACTTCGCTTACGATCGCGTGCAGACAGTAGTGGTGAGAATTGAGCGATGGGAGAAGCCTCTTCTCAAGAATCACTCGAAGATCGGCCGAAGAAGGAAAGGCAATGAGTCGCCGGCCACAATTTTGAATGGCTATTGGAGTTTCTGTTAGATTTGTGGGCGGTTCAGCGGAGGGTAGGGGTGCAGTGTAGTTTATAAAGGGAAGCGGCAATAACAGGTTTGTGGACCGAAGTGGGGGCGAATGTAGTGCCGAGACAAGCCAGACAGAAGCAAGGCTCGCGACGAGAAAAGCTAATAATGCAAGCAAAGGCTTCATATTTCTTCAATAATAACACATGGCAAGCAAGGCAACCCTAAAGAATAGTGACAAGACGATAGGAGAGGACACATGAAGCGAAGAGTTGTTATATTTCTAGTCTTTGCTATTGCCTGCACGTCTTCGCTTTATGCGCAGTGCGCGGTGACGTCACTTAGATGGCCTCTGCCAGGAACATTTGATCAGAGTCATATATTGCTGCACTTTGGCGACTTGTGGCTCAGAGATAGGCCCTGCGACGGCCTCACTAAGATCCACACGGGCTTAGACTACTCAGAACCGGTTGGCACGACTGTCACGGCCGCCGCCCCGGGCTATGTGAGAATAGCAAGCTATTCTGGGCCTGACTTCAAGTCGTGGATTGTCATTGACCACGGTTGCTTCACCACAGTCTATTGGCATATCAATCCGACGGTAAGCGTGGGGCAATGGGTCAATGCAGGTGATCCGATCGCCACTGTAGCCGACCTGGATTGCAACGGCAATCCTTGCTCACACCTTCACTTCGGCATCAGAAAAGCGACCTATGCGTCCAGTCCCGACATTGCGAGCCGCGGAGCCCTTCCGCAAACCCAGTGCGTAACAATTCCTGGACGTGCTCCCGACCCTCCATTCGCAGAGCACTTCCAGGACCCTCTTACGGTTAATTACAGTTTTCAGGGGAACTGCCCACCGCTTTCTTGCTGCGTCAACGGCTCCTCTCTCAATGACGCCTCTCTTTCGTCGGCTAGCTGCACTCCTGGTCTATCCGTTTCACTGGCCGCGAGTCCGACCGGCGGTACTGCTCCTCTAACCGGAGTAACCCTGACCGCAGCGGTCAGCGGTTCAGCACAACAAACCATTAACTATACCTTCTACTGCGATCGTTCCGACACCGGCGTAAACATTACCAATAACTGGAACGCAAAGGTTGATACCACCTTTGTGAATCCTCTCACGGCTCCTGTCGCGTGTACCTACCCGGTTCCAGGCATATACCACGCGAAGGTCATCGCCGAGCAAGGCACGGGGGCTGTCCAGAGCCAGGTCCAGATTACCGTGGGCCAAGTCACGCCGAACTGCTACCCGCTCATTCTCGCGCGCAACACCGCGGCTGGTGGAGCTCTTCCGACAGCTTTTCCTTCGCAGAGCGCCAGTTGCGGAGCAGGTCAATACGTAGTAGGCGAGAACATTCAGGTCACAGCCTACCCAGGCAGCGGCTGGAGAGTCGGGAGTTGGACAGGTACACAGAACGATGGGAGTAATGCATTTACAAATAGCGTACTCATGTCTGCGGCCGGTCACACAGTCACTGTGAATTATCTCCAGTCCCCTCAGGGTAGCGGGCCCACGGCCACGACGGGGAGTGCCGATGGGGTCACCACGACTAGTGCCTTGTTACACGGCACTGCGAATCCGAATGGGCTCGCTACCACTGCCTTCTTTGAATATGGCACGGACGTGGCCCACTTTGTTACTTCCACCAGCTCGCAATCCATGGGCGCAGGAACGAACGCCGTTTCCTTGGGAGAGCCTGCGACAGGCCTCACCTGCGGCACAACCTACACCTACTATGCCGTCGCGTCGAACGGGGCGGGTACAAACTTAGGGCAACAGAGGACATTCACTACTTCTCCCTGCAATACGGCGTCGGCACCGAGTGTCACGACAGAAACCGCGGACGGCATCGGACAGACTACGGCTGTCCTACATGCTCTTGTGAACCCGAACGGTCTACAGGCTACGGCCAACTTCCAATACGGTACGAACGTTGCGGTAACAGTCACCAGCACGCCGCTCCAGTCCATCGGGAGCTTGACGAGTCCCGTGCAAATTGACGCGGTGATAGATGGCCTGAACTGTGGCACTACCTATACCTACTATGGGATTGGGATAAACAGCGCAGGTACGAACGTGGGCCAGTGGCAAACCTTCAAGACCTCGCAATGCATTTCATTGAATGCGCCCGTTATCACGGCCGAGAGTATCGGTGACGCTCTTATCAACACCGCGGTACTGTTGGCGACAGTCAACACCAATGGCCTCCCGACGACGGTAAGCTTTCTCTACGGAACAAACTCGGCATCTCTCGTCTCAACACCCGCACAACCCATCCTCAGCTCAATGCCAAGTGGATCTGTTGCTATACCTATCGAGGGTTTGAGTTGCAATACCAGTTATATATTCTATGCGACTGCTACGAGCAGTGCAGGCACAAGCTTCGGTCAATCATTAAGTTTTAGGACATGGCCGTGCAGCGCAACGCCACCTTTGGTAACTAATCAAAGCGTGGATAACATTACGCAAACGAGCGCAAGCTTCCACGGCGGAGCAAATCCCAACGGCCAAGCTACCTACGTGCGTATTGAATATGGTACAGGACTGAGTTCGTCCGTGACGTTGATACCACCGCCTGCCATTTTTATCGGCAGTGGGACCAGTTCGGTCCCCTTCTCAGTAGACACGACTGATTTGAGCTGTGGGACAACCTATTTTTACCATGCGGTAGCGATAAGCAGCGTGACTGGGACTGGCGGCGCAAATCTCTCATTCACTACAGCCCCATGCGGAGCAGTAACTCCTCAAGTAACTACAGGTAGCGTGGATGGCATTACGCAGTCCGCCGCAATTTTTCATGGCGTAGTAAACCCGAATGGTTCGAACACTAACGCTTGGTTTGAATACGGCCTCGACACAAATTACGACTATGTATCGGGATTCCAAGCAGTCGGGCAAGGCTCAGCTTCATTGAGCTACACAGAAGCGATCAGCGGACCACTTCAATGTGGAGCGGTCTATCATTGCCGTGCAGTCGCAAGAAACGATGCGATTGCCGCGTACGGCTTGGATATGACCTTCTCAACGTTATCGTGCGCTAACTCCTCGCCAAGCGTTGTTATCGAAAGCATCGACGGAGTAACAAAGTAACAGCGCTGTTCTGCTTGCGTCAATTAACCCTAATGGTTTCCCTTCTATCGCTTACTTTCAGTACGGAACCGATCCAAGTGTTTCAGTGAATGGCACCGCACCTCAGTCGATCGGAAGTTCGATGAATCCTGCATCTATCGCTGCACCTATTAGCGGCTTGGCCTGTAATACGAGCTACACCTTTTACGCTATTGGCAACAACAGCGCTGGAACAAACATCGGCTCGTTCTTTAGATTTAGAACTTGGCCATGTAGTTCCTCGCCGCCGGTAATAACGAGCGAGAGCGTAGATAGCATCACTCAAACAAGTGCGGTTTTCCACGGAGCTGCCATCCCAAACGGTATCGATACCTTTGTGCGCGTCGAATACGGAACTAACCAGAGTACCTCTTTGATTGGCATACCGCCCCCGGCAATTTCGATTGGTAGCGGAACCAGCGCGGTTCCTTTTTCTGTGGGCGCGAGCGACCTGACCTGCGGTACTACCTACTTCTATTACGTTATGGCGGTTAATTCGGTAACCGGCACTGGAGGCAATGTACTGTCCTTCACCACACAACCCTGCGCCACCTCATCGCCTGCTACCTCCTTCTATACCCTTACTCCGTGCAGAATATTCGATACCCGAAATCCAGGATATTTTGCCATTGGGGCGGCGTCGGGTGTAGTCGTGCCAATGGTGATGGGTACCTGCGGTGTACCTTCGACGGCGAAAGCGGTCGCCCTGAATGTCACCGCGGTCAACCCGACCGCCACCGGTTCCCTGACTGTGTTTCCGGCGACAGGAGTGCCGCCATCGACCTCGACCGTAGCTGTTCGGCCGGGAACGACTCGCGCGGCGAGCACGATAGTCGGCCTAAGTTCCGGCGGCACGGTTACGGTATTTAACAGTATGGCTTCAGGACAATCCGATTTCATTCTTGACGTGACTGGGTACTTCCAATGAAGTACAGACCCGCCAAAGACCGAGGAACGCTTTCATATTCGTAAGTGAGGTGAAATAGCTATGATTACGAGAACGTATCGCCTTGTGGAATGCCTCGCTCTGGCCCTTCTATTCGCCGCTCAGGCGCCTGCTTTCGCGGACGGGCCTTACCAGTTCTTCCCGGTTACGCCTTGCCGAGTGGTGGACACCCGCAACCCTAATGGAACAAATGCCGGACCTGCTTTAACTGCGTACCAAACCCGGAAGTTTCGAATGCAAGGCAACTGCGGCATTCCCGTCGGTGCCAAGGCAGTCAGCCTCAATATCACCGTCGTCTCACCCGGTTCGGCTGGCTGGTTGGGCGTCTACCCTGTGACGGGTTTTTCCGGCACTTCGACGATCAACTTCGACACGGGCGAGTTTGCAATCGCGAATGGCGCCATCGTGCCGGTGTCACCTGTTGCGGTCGCCACGGACATGGATCTTTCAGCGGTGTGGGGTAACTACGCGGGTAGTACACCGCAGACCCATCTCCTGCTCGACATCACCGGTTATTTTAGGTAGGCGGGTTGTCGGGCTTCGCGCGCTTCGTTCTCACGAGACTTAAGGATGGGTGGAAAATGCTCAAGCATCCGTCCTTGCGGGCATCATAATCAGGAGTACAAACGCTCCGCTTCCTTCGCAGGGGAGGGCAATCGATGGGCAAGCCGCAGGTGGAGGGTCACTGGCACAGTCTGATTGAGGGCTTCTCGACCTCATCCCTGGACTTCTACGAGTTGGTCAAAGCCGGCATCGCTCGGCGGGAGATTCCCGATCTCAAGATCTCCCAGGTCGAATGGAAACAGGGCGGCCTCGGTTCGGGGAAGCGGGTGTATCTCCGGGTAAGCCGCGAGGGCCTGAACTTTGACGTCTGCGCCGCGCCCTTCGGCACCGGGTACTTCTTCTCCTGGTGGCTCGCAAAGATCTCAAGGGTTTTCCTCGATCTCCTCTTCATCTTCCTTTGCCTCTTCGTGGGGTACCTCCTCTACCACGCCATGTCCGGGAGTAGCGAGGGGGTCGAACCAAGCCCTGGCTGCGCCGGGCTCCTCCTTAAGCCCATTCTCTTCCTCGGCCTCCTTCTCGCGCTCGGCTTCCTCGTCCGCTACGGGGACCGGGGCCTTGAACCCACCGTCCTCTCCATGCCGATCACGGGCTTCGTCTACGGCCTCATTTTCCGTCCGTCCTCGTACTTCAACGAGGACACCGCGATCATGTTCCGGGAGTCGGTGCATCACGCGGTCACGGAGGCCATTGACCAGGTCACCACGGCCCAAGGCGTGCGCGGACTCTCCGAGGAGGCGCGTAAGATTTCCTTCCAGCCCGGCGGCAGGAGAATCTGACCGTCTCGCACAGTTCGCCCCCTAGGAACTCTCTTCTATGTTTGCTTCTACATATAGCTTCATTTCGCTCAACTTAGTAGTTGCGTTCGACAAGTGCTATGATGCGGCATCCTGACCGACATTGGCCGGCCGCGATCAGCCGCACGCCGTTGTGGTAAGTCCAGTTCTGATTTCAAGGAGGTAAGTGCATGTTATCCTGCGTTGGAGCAAAAAGTTTCCGCTTTAAATCGAAGAAGGCCTGTATTGGTTTCGGTTTCATGCTGCTTATCTGCGGCATGGCGCGCGGCGCCGTAGAGCACGCGCCGAAGCCACTCACGAACGAGGACATCGTGACGATGGTGCAGGCAGGACTCCCTACGGACGTGGTGATCGAGAAGATTAGAACCTCGAAGACGGCCTTCGACACTTCGACAGATGCTCTGGTTAGTCTGAAGAAGGCGGGGGTGGGAAGCGACATCATTCGGCTCATGGTGAACCCCGCCGCCGAATCCAAGCCCGGTGCCACCGCCTCACCCTGGGTGAACGGCAATGCACCCGCACCTTGCCAAGTGCCGCCTGGTGGAACGGCTTCATGGCTCTCAGGGGCCTCGCCTGCTATGTGGTACGCCGACCCTGACAAAAGTGAACGGGTGGAGCTGAATTACGAGCGCGGCACCATCACTCATGTAGGATTCGCCGGGTTCGGCGCAAGCCTCCTCGTACTCCACCCAATCAAGGCAAGCGCGCGAATCACAGGCCGGAGTCAGTTTTTGAGCTGCCTCAATCCAACCGACGCGCCTTTGGTCCACTTCAGCCTAGATACCGGAAGCGACGAGCGTAACACCTCGGTCGGAAAGATAACACCGTGGAACGTGTCCTTCCACATCTCGGAAGGTGATCTCGTCCCCTTCAAGTCCGAAAAGACCCCGGAGGGCTACTTCAAGGTAACGCCGACTTCGCCCCTGAGGCCGGGAGAATATGGCTTCGTACCCCAAGGGGCCGCCGGCTTCTTCTCATCCGGAGAAAGGGTCTATTCGTTCGGGGTGGATTGAGATCCTGAATCTCAGGCGCGCTCAGGAATCGATCATAAGACTCATACATATTGGGAGATGCACTATGCGCAGTACGAAACTTATTCTCGGTCCCTTCTGGATTGGTTATATCCTCTCAGCTCGATCTCGGGCCATACTTCTCCTCATCCTCACCGGCGCCTCGACCTTCGCGCTACGACAAGCGGAGGGCGCGATTGGTGTGGGTCATGCGCCTAGTTCGTCGGTCATGCTGAAGGACAGTAGCCACACTTTCCCCGTAACCTCGATCGGCAGCACTTCGGGTTTCTGCACGAACGTGTGCTACTGCAGCGACCTTAACGCATGCAATTGCGATTTGTCGGGCACGGTCGTGCTGAATCATAATCTGTCATCTCCCTTTAGCGCCTACGGCTATAGGCTAAAGTCGATAAATGACTCTAATGATTGCAGTGGAGGCACGCCGGTCCAACTGCCGGTCTCTGTTGGTGTCGGTCAAAAGCTTTCCTACACAACGGCCTTCTCACCGACGACCCCGGGGACGTTTAGTGACTTTCTGAACCTTAGTGGCTATGTCCTTTCTTTGTCTGGATCGACTCCGAGAGGCTCATCCGCGCTCGTGCCGTATCAGCTGAATGGCTGGTCGGCCCCTGTCGTTGTTAGCAAGACACCGGGGACACAAGTGGACAGTCCAACGCTAAATAGCACGGATAAGCTCTACGCGAGTTGGGCAATCGAAAACAACGGCGACCTCTCAACTTTCGGTACCTTCTACATAGATCTCAATTTAGACGGCACCCTTTTGCAACGTTGGAGATGGGACGATCCGCTTGATCCCAAGATTGTCCTTTTTCTCAAAGATTACCCATTTGGGCCGCTCGTTACTGGTACTCACACGCTTGAACTTATACCGGACTCGACTCACGTGACGCTGGGGTCAGCTAGCCGATATACGAAGACTTTGACAGTGACTCAAACCTCTAGCGCATTCACTATCATCTCGCCCGCGAGTGGCCAGAGTTTTGTCTTGTCGGAAGCAAGCAAAACTGCCACAATGCCAATTAGCTTCGAGGCGGGCGGAACGGCCGGAAGTGTCAACTGGCAATCTAGCCTAGAATATCAAACCAGCGGCCATCGACCCGCGACTCCTTTTCGGTCTGTACGCACATTTCAGACTTTGGCAGATGGAGGCATTGACGAAACCTATATAGGCCAAGGCGGAAAAATAACAGTAACTGCGACCGCCGGAGGAACAGGCGCAAAGGCCAAGCCGATCACGTTTCTAGTGACCGGTACTCCCATTGCAGCTGAGGACGTTACCGCGAGGCTCGTGAGTCTCTACGCGCAACAAGGTGGAGCAACGACCCGCCTCATGACGGGAGTGGCGCAGAAGGAGAGTTCCTATCTTCAGTTCAAGAGTAGATCCCTCTATGGAACAGTGGCATTCTGGCCTTTGGAGAGTGCTTCCGACCACGGTAGCCACATCGGCCTCATGATGATGCCAACGACCGACAATATTGCGTATGCCTGGAATTGGCAGGTTAACACCTCGGCAGGTGTGAACTTGTTTGTACAGGACAAGTTGGGAGCAGCACGGCGAAAGATGCTCTCTATCATTCAGGCACACCCGGGACTCCGAACACTGAGTCCCGTTGAACTGGAGCGTATGGCACTCCTCCTATACGGCCCCAGTGCCTCCAGCAGCTCTGGTAAGCAGTATTATATTCCTGTAAAGCCGGGGAATAGCTGGATGTGGGCTGTAAATACGTCTGGCAACCCAGGAGGCGTTGCATACGTTGACAGTTGCTTTAACTTAATACACCAACAGTAGGAGGTGATGACATGATACACCGCACATTGGTTGCCGGTCTTCTTATGGTACTTGGGTCGCTTAGTGGAACGGATACGAGTTATGCGGGTGAGGCTGTCTCACGCGCCCTTGACCTAGGCGCTCTTACTGACAGAGTTGCTGTGGATGCGTTTCTGCGGGACCACGCTAGAGATGTGTACGAGAATGCAACACTCGGAGACTTTAGGACTCTCAAGCTTGACGCTGATGGACAACTAGGCCTAATCGCTACAACCGACTCATCAGGCCGCCGCTTCTTCAACCACCTGCTCATTCTGTACGATGATGGTAAGCAAGTGAAAGTGCAGGAAATAGACATCTGGAACATGGAGTCGCTGGACGGCGTCGTTCAAGATCTTGACGGTGATGGTCAGCCAGAACTACTTCTCCGGCAGAGCCTCACACCGTATTCGGGAACGCGCCCAATGGCAGCCTGGACTGCCATCTTTCGTTTCGACGGGCAGCAAGTAGTTGATCAGAGCGCCAAGTTCTCACAGTTCTACGAGACTCAGATCCTTCCACAGCTTGAGATCGAGATTTCCACGGCCAAGGCGAAGGGGTTAAATAACTCATTTGGTAGCGATATACTTGAAATTGAACGAGACAAGATTCTTCGGACGCTTGGACAATCTGAGGCAGGGCTTGTGTCTGCGTTAAGCTGGTCACGCTCAGTAGATCCAATGCGCCGTATCTTCGCGTTGTCTATACTTACCGACATCGGTGGACCTGAAGCCTCCTCAGCCCTGAGAGAGTTTGCCGACGACCGTGACCCTGAGATCTCCGCTGTGGCGCGAGTCGCGAATTTCCTGAGAAAAAACGAGAGGGCAGCTCCTTAAATAGGATCTACAGCCTGCAAAGTGCGATCGCCAAAGTGATTCCGCTGGTAGTATGTTGTATACTGGAGGTATGCGTGTTGGAGCCTTACTTCCCTGGACGTTTATTATGGTGGGAGTCATAGGTGTTGTGGTGGTTACCATAGGGGTGCAACATAACGTAGCAACTGTGAAACCTGTTGGGCAAAGAGCTGAACGGTTGCCATCTGTTGCACCCGCGTCGGGAGTGGTTGGAAGTCCTATCTTGAGCTCAGCGGATTGTGAGATTTCTACGATTAGATTTTCAGATCGTGATTTGGAATCGGATCAATTCGGACGAATTGAATTCCAACATGGTAGCTACATCCAGAATGATGAGCTGGGCAAACCAGACTGGAGTTTTGTCCTTGAGAGTAGTTCTACTAGATTATTTGAGGTCGGACCGGA
This sequence comes from Thermoanaerobaculia bacterium, assembly GCA_049284515.1. Classification (GTDB taxonomy): domain Bacteria; phylum Acidobacteriota; class Thermoanaerobaculia; order Multivoradales; family UBA5704; genus DATARR01. Next base: position 34 of record JBAPYB010000472.1, on the reverse strand, counting down.
AACCGTCCGCATGGTTAATGTCTTTGCTAGCCAC
>JBAPYB010000471.1:0-13204 GCA_049284515.1 Thermoanaerobaculia bacterium | reverse complement strand
CCGCTGCGCCTCGGAGCGCGCCTCGGCCACCTCGCGGTCCAGCCGCTCGACCTGGCTCGCCAGACGGTTCCGTTCCGCCTTCAGCCGCTCGAGGTCGCCCTGCATCCCACGCATCTGCAATTGGCCGGCCACTCCCCAGACGGCCACCGCCAGCAGGACGGCCGCGGCCAGGGGGAGCCACCACGACCGGCGGCGGGGAGAGGGCGCAGCGTCGGCGGCACCGGCCGCGAGACGGAGAACCCGCGCGCGGGTCGTCTGCGAAGGCTCGACCGGCGGCACCGAGGCCGCCAGCGTCTCCAGGTCCCGGTCCCACAGCTCGAGCTGGCGGCGGCACTCTTCGCAACCGCCGGCCAGGTGCTCCTCCAGGGCGCGCAGGTCCTCACCGTCCAGCGCGCCCAGGGCCTTGGCCGGCAGGAGCTCCTCGAAGCGGGCGGAGTGGGGCGAGGCGGTCATTGCAACTCGGCCCTCAAGGTCTGCCGCAGCTTGTTCATGCCCAGCAGGATCCGGGATTTGACGGTGCCGAGGGGCGCGTCCAGGCGCTCGGCGATCTGCGTGTGGGTCAGCCCTTCGAAGAACGCCAGCTCGATGCAGCGGCGCTGCTCCGGGGAGAGGTCCCTGAGAGCGCTGCTGACCTGGTGCTGGCGCTCCTCGCTCTCGATCCGCTCCGTGCCCACGGGCGGCACGATCTCGGCCTGCTCCCCGCCCACGAGCTCCTCCCGGCGGCGCGAGGCGTCCCGGCGGCGGAGGCGGTCGAGGGCGCGGGAACGGGCCAGCATGAGAATCCAACCTCGGGGCGTCGAGCGGGAGGCGTCATAGCGGTCGGCCTGCATCCAGATTTGCAGGAACACCTCCTGAAGGACCTCCTCCGCCTCCATCCGCCGAGCCAGGATACGGGACAACAGGCCCAGCGTGATCGGCGCATGGAGCTCGAACAGGCGCGTGAATGCCACGCCATCGCGGGCCGCGACCCGGCTCATGAGCTGCAGTCCCTCCTCTTCCCTCGGGTCCATGAATCCTTGAACGGATCTCCTCTATCGCCCTGGGACCTCGAAGGTCAGCGAGGCCCAGAAACTCTCCCAATCGGCACCGGACCCCCGGGCCGCGGGAATCATATGGACAGCCTTCACCAGCCACGTGCCGGGCCGGTCGATTTTCAATCCCACCCGTCCCTTGGCATCCGAGCGGGCCGAGATCTTGGCCCCCGGCCGCTCCTTGGTGAAGGCTGTCACCAAGGCTCCCTGGAGCGGCTTGCCGCCGTACAGCAAGCGCACGGGCAGAGCTTGACCGTCGGTGAGCATATAGGGATTTTCCTCAGGAATTAATTCCAACCGCAAGCCCAGCTCCCGGTTCCAGCCGGCGGCAGCTTGGCCGCCTCCCGCCCACAGCAGCGCCTTGGCGCAACGGGAAAAGATCTCGCGGTCCGGCTCGTCGCTCTGGCCACGCTTCGCCCGCAGCTCGCGGATCGCTTCCAGCCCCTCCTGGCTCAGATATTCGTTGAACTTCCTGGCGTCGAGCTGCACCGGCTCCGGATTGCCGGCGTAGACGATCGTGTACAGGCCCGGCGCCGGGACGGAGAGGAAGCCGGCCGGCTCGGTGTTGGGCACGCCCGGCACCGCCGTCTCACCGCCCGGCCCCGCGAGCACGAACCGCTTCAACAGGCCGAGGTCCCGGGGCACGGGATCGCCCTTGAATTCCTGCCCCACCCGCAGGCGCACGGCGACCCGCTGGGCGATGGCCGGCCGGAAGGTCGACGGCTCGATCCAGAAATCGTGGGCCCGCAGAGCTGGACCGCTGAGCAGGGCTAGCAGGGCCAGCAGGGCGGCGGGGCCAAGTCTGCGACGCAGGATCATGGTTTCTCCGTACGAAAAACAGGGCCGGCGAGCGGGCTGATCCGCTCGCCGGCGATCCGGCTTCAGGGGGCCGGAATGCCGTTGGCGCCGTTGGGCGAGCCCGGCAGCGGATTGCGCAGGTAGGGAAAGACGGTGTCGAACTGGCTGACGTCCTGGAGCGTCCCGTCCGTGAACGGCAGGTTGCCCGAGGGCGCATCAGCGGGCGAGCAGAACACGCCCGGGAAGGCATGGCACAGCACTCCCATCGCCACCCGCAGCTCGATGTCGACCACGTCGTCGCCCGGCCGGCGGCCGTTGGGGAAGCCGGCGGTGTCGTTGCCCAGCAGGCCGAGGTTGTTCTGGGCGACGGGCGGAGTCGGCGTCGTAGAGGTGTTGAGGCGCAGCATCTCGTGCGGTCGGCCGTCCGAGAGGAAGTTCACGCCCTGGACGCCGGTGGCGAACGCCGCCACCAGGTCGGTGCGGGGGAAGTTGGTCGGCGCCTTCACGCCGGCGGCACCGAAGAGGATCTCGAGGATCGCGGGCAGCGTCGGATTGGTGACGTAGGTGGCGAGGGCCGCATCGCCCTCGGGGGTCGCGGCGTTGAACAGGTTCTTGTCCTTGAGGCCGATCACGATCTCGTTCACCAGGGGCATGCCGAGACGCGAAACCTGCACGAAATCGCCGTGCTCGGAGGCAGGGCTGGCGAAGGTCGGGTTGTCGCGCAGCACCCGCTGGCGCGGCAGGAGGGCTGTCGTCCAGCCGCCGATGACCGGGTTGGTGCCGCGGGTGAGGCAGGAGGCCGGGACCTCCAGGGCGAAGGTGGTGACGTTCTTGTCCGCCAGGGAGTCGGGCTGGGCGTCGCGGGGGCCCAGGGGGTTCGAGAGGTTCACCAGGTCGAAGATCTCGCCCAGGTTGACGGAGAACCCGTCCTTGCGCTGGCCGATGAAGAGACGGCCGGCGCCGCTGCAACCCGGGATATTGATGTCGTAGATGAACTGGCGCGCGTAGGCGGCATAGTCGGCGATCGTCTTCTCGCCGATGTTGTCCACCGGCTTGTCGAAGGTGTTGCCGTGGGTGCTCGCGTCGGTCACGGCCTGGAACCTCGCCCGCCCGTTGAGGCGGCCCCGGGCGACGCCCAGCGTGCAGGTCTCCCGCCGGTTCAGGGTGGCGTCCGGATTCCCCGGCCCGCCGGAGATCGGCCCGACGTTGATGAGCGGCACCGAGACCTGCTTGCCGCCCACCGGCAGCTTGATGTCCACCAGCGACTGGCCGCAGTGGAACTGGAAGCTGACGTCCTCCACGCCGTCGCCCGTGTTGTCGATGAGGATGCGGTACACGGCGTCCGGATCGAGGGTGAAGTAGTTGGGGCCGCCGTAGGCGTCCTGCAGGGGGATGTAGTTGGCCAGGATGGTGACGAAGCCGCTGCGGCCCGTCTCATAGCTGTTGAACATGTAGAAATCGGTGCCATCCACCTTGGGGGTCCCGGTGATGGCCGGCGCCTCCCGGTGGCTGGATGCCTGGGCCGGAGCCAGGGCCAGTCCGGCGGACAGTAGAAGCAACAAGGCAAGAATCACACGGGTCTTCACGTTTCCACTCCTCCTTTTTCCTCGTCCTCGTTCGATGATTCGGAGCAACTGCGGGCGGGGAGGCTGACTCTGCAATGACCGCGCCTGCGCGACCTTCTCGCTCCAGCCTCTCTCGTTGCATCTACGCACTGCCGGGTGCCGCCGGATGAACGGCGCCTGAAAGTCCGTGCGGCAAGACGGTTACAATGCGCCGATGAACGCGAGCGATCCCCACATCCGTCCTGGAGGCCGGGCCGTCGACGCCCTGCGTCCGATCCGCATCGAGACCGGCGTCCTCAAGTTCGCCGAAGGCTCCGCCCTGATCGAAGTCGGCGATACCCGCGTGCTGGTCGCGGCGAGCGTCGAGAACCGCGTGCCCCCCTTCAAGAAGGACTCCGGCGAGGGCTGGCTGACGGCCGAGTACTCCATGCTGCCGCGCGCCACCCACACCCGCACCTCCCGCGAGGTCAACCAGGGCAAGCCGTCGGGCCGGACGGCGGAGATCCAGCGGCTGATCGGCCGCAGCCTGCGGGCGGTGGTGGACCTCTCGGCCATGCCGGACCGCACCCTCGCCCTGGACTGCGACGTGCTGCAGGCCGACGGCGGCACCCGCACCGCCGCCATCACCGGCGCCTACGTCGCCGCCGTGCTGGCGCTGGCCCGGCTGCTGATGACCCGCGACATTCCGGCCTGGCCGCTGCGCGACCAGCTCGCCGCCGTCTCGGTGGGGCTGGTGGGCGGCGTTCCCCTGCTCGATCTGGAATACGTGGAGGACCAGGTGGCCGAAGTGGACATGAACGTCGTGGCCACCGCCGCCGGCTCGCTGGTGGAGATCCAGGGCACCGGCGAGAAGCGCAGCTTCCGGCGCGACGAGATGGACGCCCTGGTCGACCTCGCCTTCAAAGGGATCGCCGAGCTCGCCGCGGCCCAGAACGCCGCCCTCGCCCCGACGCTGGCGGACCTCTCTAACCTCCTCGGCAAGGACCGCCGCCGGCCGGCGGCGCCCAAGCCGGAAAAGGAGATGTGGGGCCGGCCCTGAGGGGGCGGAGCAGCCGGCCTGCGCAAACCAGTCACAGCCCACATACTGCGTCACAGCTTCGCCACCCACCTGCTCGAGCGTGGCACCAATTTGCGCTACATCCAAGAGCTGCTGGGACACAGCAGCATCAAGACGACCATGTTTATACCCACGTCAGCCGGCGAGCTCTGTCCAGAGTGGTCAGTCCGCTGGACTGGCTGGAGGAAAGCAAGAAAGACCCGCGCCCGTAGCGGGAGACGGCCCTGGCTCCCTCCCGCGGGTTGGAGGTGGCTGACATCGTCCGTCGCTTCGGGCCGGCTTTCCGTGACCAGCATCAAGGCCAACTCAGCCGGGCTCAACTGCGGACCCTGGGCGCCATCGAGAGCTGCCGCACCGCCGCTTTAGGCGGCCACGAGTACGAGTGTGCCCAGTGCGGCGCCCGCAAGATCGCCTACAACTCCTGCCGCAACCGACACTGCCCGAAGTGCCAGAGCCTGGAAAAGGAAGAATGGCTCGAGCAGCGCTGTGCCGAGTTGTTACCGATTCCCTACTTCCACGTTGTCTTCACCCTGCCCGAGGAGCTCAATCCTCTGGCGCTGAGCCACCCTCAGCTCCTGTACAACCTGTTGTTCCGTTGCGCCTCAGAGACCCCTGCTGGAACTGGCCGCCGATCCCAAGCACCTGGGGGCGCGCATCGGCGTGCTGGCGGTGCTGCATACCTGGAGCCAGAAATTGACCCTGCACCCCCATCTGCACTGCATCGTCACCGGCGGCGGACTGTCCATCGACGGCGACTGGTGGGTGGGGTGCCGGCCGAGCTTCTTCCTGCCGGTGCGAGTCCTGAGGAAGCTGTTCCGAGGCAAAGTCCTGGCGGCGCTGAAAGCGGCAGAGCAGAGCGGTGACCTGCCTGCCTCCCACCTGCCGGCCCTCGATCCGTTGTACCGCAAGACCTGGGTGGTCTACTGCAAACCGCCGTTCGGCAGTCCCAAGCAGGTGCTCGCCTACCTGGCGAGGTACACCCATCGCATTGCGATCACCAACTCGCGGTTGGTGCGCCTGGAGGGCGAGCAGGTGACCTTCACCTGGAAGGATTACGCCGACCCCGACCGCATTCGGGAGATGACGCTGTCGGGGGACGAGTTCCTTCGGCGATTTCTGCTGCACGTCCTGCCCGACCGCTTTGTGCGGATCCGCTACTACGGGCTGCTGGCCAACCGTCACCGGGAGAAGGCTCTGGCTCTGTGCCGTGAGGTGCTCCCCGGTCCTCCGGCGCGACCCAAGCCGCCGAAGACCGATTGGCGCGATCGACTCCAGAGTCTCACCGGCATCGATGCCCTGCGGTGTGAGGTCTGTGGTCAGAAGGCCCTACGCCTGGTGGGTCCCGTGGCGCCGACGCCCAGAGGTCCCCCGTGATGATCCTACCGCCCATAGCTCAATTGCAATGTTTCTTTGCTCAGCCGCAGAGCCGGGGAGTGGTGTTGCTTGCCGGGTTGCTGCGGTATACTCACTGACACGAAATCGTGGTTGAGGAGCCTGGGCATGCGGCAGAACCCTTCGCTGAGCGGTCCTCTGAAAGCCCCACGGCGGCTGTCGGGAGGGCTGTGGAGACCGGCAGGGTCTCGCGCGAAGCGCCTGCGAGGGATTGAATCCCCATAGGACCGCCTCAGACTGCCCCGCGGCTTCGTTCAACCCGGCGTCTATCTGAAATCCTCCGGGACCGGGACCGTTGGAGGACTTCGGTCGACCTTGCAGGGAGGACTTCAGATAGACGCTTAAAGGTTCTACGACCTGAGCAGTGCCCCTATATAGGAGATCGATGCTAGGTGCCCGAGATTGCCAGATTTTTCGGAGTTATCATTCGCATGTATGCAGAGGCGGGAGGGCCTCATCATCGGCCCCACTTTCACGCTTACTACCAGCAAGAGGTTGCTATCTATGGGATTGATTCGGTCGACCTGATCGCCGGATCGCTGCCACGGCAGCAACAGCGCTTCGTTGAGGCTTGGGCGGAGTTACACCGGCAGGAGTTGCTGGCGAATTGGGAGCTCTTGCAAGAAGGTCGCGTACCCGCTAAAATTGGGCCCTTGAGGTGAGGAGGCATCATGGAGCACCCGATCTACCGCGTGACCTCAGTGGAGCCTCTCGGGGGCTATCGACTGCGGATCGGCTTCGATGACCAGAGCGCCAGAGAGATCGACTTGGGGACGGTTCTAGAGGGAGAGATCTACGGACCTCTCCGCGATCCTGCGATGTTCGCCGCGGTCGCCATTGACCCCGAGGTTCGCACTCTGGTGTGGCCTAACGGAGCGGACTTTGACCCCGCGGTTTTGCATGACTGGCCCAAGCACGAGCCGGCTATGCGGGAACTCGCCAAGAGATGGTCCCTGGCAGGTGTGTAGATGTCGTAGAACCCCACCGCTCCACCGAACACGCTGCGCGTGTCGGTGAGCGGCCGAGCGTTACTGCGACACGAAGTCGCTTCTTGATAGTGGAGTTGTTCCCCCGCTGTTTGGGCGGAACCACCCGTACCACCGGGTGAACCTAAGGGCCTGAATAAAGAGCGGCCCTGACAATGTACAGAAGCGTGCGCGAGCACGCGGGGCGGGAACCGTGAGGAACCCTCCCTCCTGGCAGCCACAGAGTCGGGTAATGGCTAGGTAGCGGGTATGGTAAACACATGCGAACCTGTGCAACGACCGTCAAGCGCGATCGAGCTAAAGTGGCTGACAAGCTCGAACCAAAAGGTACGGAGCCGGAGGTGGATTTAACGGTGCCACCTCGTGGTCGACAGTGCTCCCCGGTCGACAGCAGGTACCTAACCTCGCACAGACTCCAGAAGCGGAACGTGGTAACCCCGTATCTTTTCCCGTCAGGGAAGGCAAACCGTAAGGGGAGCTGATGAAGATGCGGGCTTGGGATGTCGGAAAAAGCGAAGGCCGCCCTGTAATCGGGCGGATACGGGTTTCAACGTCACCCGGTACGAAAGTGAGCCTACGTCCGACAGGTGCCTTTTCGCGAGAAAGTATGGAGAACACCTTAAACGGGAAGAGCAAAGAGAGGTGGAGGTGGTTCGACCACCCGCCGGTGCAGCCCCTCCTCTGGCATAGCCAGAGCCTGGTGCCTACCATGTTAGTATCGCGAAGGTTGCCCGAGAGGGGCAGCCGGGTTCGATCAAGGGATCGGCCTTTGAGGTGCTTGAGCCGTATGCGGGGAAACTCGCACGTACGGTTCTTAGAGGGGCTGGGGGGCCGTAAGGCCCCCTGGCCTACTCGGCGCCGGTGGACCTGGAATACTAAAGAATACTGCTCCTTGAGGGAACTTTGATGTACCACTGCATACAGCACGGGATGGACCATGAGTCCTACGACTGTCCACGTTGCGCGGCCGAGGATCGCCGACACGAAGAACTCGTGGAACTAACACGCGATTCGCTTCAACAGAAGCACGATCAACATCAGGCCGCGATTCGGGCAATTCGGGAGTCGGAATTCAAACACGCAAACCCAGGAGCTTACAAGTGCCCGGAGTGTCTCTATGTCACGCTAAACCTGGGTGCATCCAGGTGCCCAACCTGCCATGCTGTCATCGGGCCTGACCACTGGAAGGTGATATACAGCGCATTAGGGGCCCAAGCCGACGAAAGGGAGCGGAAGGAGCGAGTTGCTGCTGAAGAATGGGCAAAGGGAGAACCGGAGAGACAACGACTCGCAAAGGCTGCCGCCGAAGTGAAGGAGAGAGCAAAACTGGGAGCGGAGCGCGCAGCAAAGGCTGAGCGGTTTGCACGATTCTACTTCTCCTATCTTCTTCCGATTGCCTCTGCAGGAAGTGCAATGATCGTTCTGTTGGTAGCGTCCTCAGAGAAGTATCGAGGCATTCATCTCAAGTGGGATCACCTAGTCTTCCTTGTTCCAGTGGTTAATTGGCTTTTCTATTCTCTCATGCTATTTGGGTCTGAGCGCAAGGTTTCGTGGGTCGTCTTGATTCTCTGGGCGGCAGTGGGCTACTTTGTATTCGCTATAGTTCGCCGTGGAGGATTTTTCCGTGAGACCGGCTAACCCTGCGGTCGAGCGGACGAAAACCGCAAACAGCGCGGTTTCCGCCGCTCATTGGCATCAGCGTTGTACGTCTCAGAGATCAGTTTCGTATTCTATCCGTCCAAGAGCCTCGTCGGTGGCAAGCTCAAGCTCAGCGAGTTCCTTCTCCGTGAGGGCTCGCACTCGAGTGTCGAGAGTCCTTTGGAACAGCCCTCATCTGGAATGCGAGAGCTATCGAGTCTTCAGGGAGACCTTCCTCAGGCGAGCCATGCACGGTCGCAGTCCCTGCCAAGTTGGCGCGATCCAAGTTGGTGGTCAGGGGTATTACGAGAACTGACTGAAGGATGCTTGTCAACGCGTTGCTCTGCCAGATGACAACAGGGCGACGACCGGTCTGTTCACGCGGTCGGAAGGGGCCAAGATCTGCCCACCACACTTCGCCCCGCCTCAACTATGGTCCTCCCGGTCTAGCGCATCGGCCCACTCGGCGAGCCCCTGTTCGGCAAGCCCCCGATCTTCTCCTGCTCCGCTCTTGGCTAACCGCTCGAGATCCCAGCGCCTCGGATCTGGGTGGCGAACCACGATCAGCGCCACACGCTCTCCCGGCTTAAGCGCCAAGGGTGTTTCCGGCTTGAGCAGACCTTCTTCGTAACGGGCTTCAATAACTCGCATGGTCTGTATCATACCATAGACGGCGATCTCGTAGCGCCGGCAGACGAACTCGGCCCTGGCGCTCCGAGGTGTTGCCCAATTCTCGGAGTCGAGCCGGGGTGCCGGCCCGGGTGCCAGGGACCTCGAGCCCGGCCTTTGAAAGGCTTGAGCCGTGTGCGGGGAAATTCGCATGCACGGTTCTTAGAGGGGCTGGGGGGCCGTAAGGTCCCCTGGCCTACTCGGCGACGGCGCGATAAGCTCACTCGTATGGCCTACACCATGAAGAACCACCGTTGGATCCTGGTCGTGGCAGCGGTTCTCACCGCCGATGTTGCCACCGCGCAGCTCTATCTTCCCGTTCCTCCAACCACTGACGAGAGCATTTGGCAACTTGTTCTCACGAATGCGGCCCCAAGACCGACAGCGTTTAGGCGAACGATCTTCGCTCCCGGACAGCCTCCAAGTCCCCAAGCACTGTCGGGGCTCATTGCTCTGCAGACCGACATCGGTGCCCAGCCTGCGTCAGGAGCGCACATGGAGGTCGTGGACGTTCTAAAGCCAGGGCTCAATGTGAGCTCACGACTTGTTGACTCGCAGGGGCACTCGTTGCGGTTGCCAGTGTTCAAGGTTACCGATGTGGTGGGCCGCAACAAGCCCATGACCTTTCAGACGCTGCTCCAGCCCTACGAAGACGCGACCATTGTCGTGTTCTCGCCAACCAAGATCTCGGTCACCTGTTCAGTGACCCTGAACAACAACGTAGGCGGAGTCTCCAGCTTCGCTCTAAGTGTTCCTGCCCTCTCCCAGATCGCCAGCCGTCAATTCGTTGCGCCTGCTACTCAGGTGGACTTTGCCCGCGTTATTTGCAGCAGGCCAGTCCTCGCATTCGCTTATCGCGGCGATCCACCGAATCTCGAATTCATCCCACCTGCCAATTCCGATTGACGGGCTGCGGTGGCGCGCCGTCTAACCGTTGTGCGGCGGCCCCGATCCTCAAGTTCTTAAGTTCTTGCTTCCTTCTTCGCGTGCGGTAACGATCCGCACGCGAACAACAACTTCGCGCAGGTGGTTGACAGTAATGTGCAGATCGTAGACGCTATGCACACTCGTCGCCGCGAGCCTCCCCACGCCGCCGACGATCGATTCCACGGCCCGCCGTATCCTTACCGGGAGCCCAAGGATCCATACCGCGTCTTACCGATGCTTACCGGGGACGCGGTTCCGATACCGTGGAGCTCGGTATCTTACCGCGAGCCCCGGTATCGATACTCTCGCCTGCCGATGCTCACCGCGGGACGCGGTACCGATACCGCGGGCTCGGTATCCTTACCGGAAGCCCGATATCGATACTTTGGCCTGCCGATGCTCACCGCGAGACGCAGTACCGATACCGTGGGCTCGGTATCCTTATGGGAAGCCCCGGTATCGATACTTTGGCCTGCCGATGCTCCCGCGAGACGCGGTATCGATACCGCGAGCTCCGTATCCTTACCGGAAGCCCCGGTATCCATACTTTGGCTTGCCGATGCTTACCGGGAGACGCGGTATCGATCCGCGGGGCTCGGTATCCTTACGGGAAGCCCGGTATCCATACTTTGGCCCGCCCCGGCCCTCTTCTCCCAGCCTCCCCCGTCTCCCGGGAGAAGAGGGAGAACAGCCAAGAGCATCTCTGATTTTGTAGAGATTCCGGCTCCCCACTCTCCCGGCCGGCGGGGGGGAGGCTGGGAGAGTGGGGCTGGGGGAGTGAGGGCCTCGATGCGGCGGACAGTGCTCCGTCCACGAGGTCAGCCGGCGTCGCCTCGGGGCATCCCCCTACAGAACCTTCCCCATGATCTCCACGTCGAGCTGCGGCACCTTGGCGCTGTCGGTGTGGAGCGTCAGCTTGCCGTGGAACGGGCCCTTGCCGAGCGAGGGATCGAGCGTCACCCGGATGCTGTACTCGCGCCCGTCCTGCACCGGCTCGATCTTGGCCTCGACCCCCTTCATGCTCGTATCGACGCTGGTGAGCTTGATGGGCTCGGTGGCGAAGTTCTTGACGTTGAGCGACTTCTTGAGGGGCTCCTTGAGCTCGATCTCGCCGTAGTCGCCGACCGGCGGCGTGACCGCCATCACCGGCCGCACGAAGCCGGAGACCGGGATCTGCACGATCTTCTGCTTCGGATGGGTGGTGTGGATGGTGACGAAGTCGGCGAGCGGCCCGACCTTGGCCTCGTTCGAGAGCTTCATCTCGACCTTCCACTGCCTGGCGGAAACGTCGGGCAGACGCTCTGCGCCGGTCGCCTCGTGGTAGGTGACCGTCAGGTAGGGCCAGGGGGAGTCCGCCTTGGTGATCTCCATCGGCGTATTGTCGGGAGCCCACAGCGTCTGGACGATGTTGCCCTCCAGGGGCTCGCCCTGGACCGTGATGTAGCGGGCATAGCCCGGTTTGATGTTGATGTAGGGCTCCACCTTGACCTTCAGGGTCAGCTCGATCTGCGGCATGGCCGGATCGTTGGTGAAGACGGTGACGCCCTTGGAGATCGGGCCGCTGAACGTCGCAGTGTCCACCACCGCGTGCACCTTGCCGGTCTTCCCCGGAGCGATGGTCTTGTCATAGTCGGCGACCGTGCAGCCGCAGGCCGGCTGGACGTTGGTGATCTCGAGGACGGCATCGCCGTCGTTGCGGATCACGAAGTCGGCGATGGCCTTCTCGCCCTTCGCAATGCTGCCCACGTCCTTGATCGGCTCGGCGGCGACCGCCTTGGGCTTGCCGTCCGCAAACAGGGCGGCCGCGACCCATAGGACGGCGCAGAGTGCCAAAATGACGGTCTTCATCTGTCGTTGCATGCGTCCTGCTCCTTCTTCGAGGGTGGATGAAAGCTCCAGAAATGCTACACTGCCGGCCCGAAAACGAGAACCCCTTGCCCGTGACGCCAGCCCAACTCGACATCTATTGCCTGGCGATCGGGGGGACAGGAATGGCGCCTCTCGCCTGCCTCCTGCAAGAGCAGGGCCACCGCGTCCGCGGCACCGACGGCCCCCTCTACCCCCCCATGAGCACCCTGCTCGAACGCGCCGGCATCCACCCGCTGACAGGATACGACGCCGGGCATCTCGCCGAGCCGCGCCCGGATCTGGTGATCATCGGCAACGCCATCCACCGCGACAACCCGGAGGCTCTGGAGGCCGAGCGGCTCGGTCTGCCCATCCTCTCCATGCCCCAGGCCCTCGCCCGCTTCTTCCTCTCCCGCCACCGCTCCCTGGTGGTCAGCGGGACGCACGGCAAGACGACGACCACGGCGATGGCCGCCTGGGTGTGGGCCGACTGCGGCCGGGACCCCGGCTACCTGATCGGCGGCGCCCCCTGCGATCTCCCCGCCAGCTTTCACGACGGCGCCGGCGACCGCTTCATCGTCGAGGGCGACGAATACAACGCCGCCTACTTCGACCGCGGCGCCAAGTTCCTCCACTACCAGCCCGAGACCCTGCTGCTGACCAGCGCCGAGTACGACCACGCCGACCTGTACGCCACCCCCGAGGCGCTCTGGGAGGCCTACGCCCGGCTCGTCGGCCTGCTGCCGGCGGACGGCCTGCTGGTGGCCTGCGGCGACAGCGCGAAAGTGCGGGAGCTGGCGGCCGGCGCCCGCTGCCGGACGATCTTCTACGGCCTCGGGCCGGACAACGACCTCGCCCCCTTGGGGGAGATCGAGGCCCTGCCCGGGGGGAGCCGGTTCCGCGTCCGCGACGTGGAGTCGGGCGAGGAGGCCGAGATCTCCCTCCCCCTGGCCGGCGAGCACAACGTCGCCAACTGCCTGGCGGTGTGGGCGGCGGCCCGGCGCGACGGGCTGCCGGCCGCCGCGGTGGCCGCCGCCCTGGCGCGCTTCCATGGCGTCAAGCGCCGCCTCGAAGAGCTGGGCACGGCGCGCGGCGTCACCGTCGTCGACGACTTCGCCCACCATCCGACGGCGGTGGAGAAGACCCTGGAGGCCCTGCGCCAGCGCTATCCGGGTCGGCGCCTGGTGACGCTGTTCGAGCCCCGCAGCCTCACCGCCGGCCGCCGCTTCTTCTTCGAGCCCTACCGCCAGGCCTTCGCCGGCGCCGACCGCGTGCTCTTCGCGCCGCTGTTCC
>JBAPYB010000470.1:0-30043 GCA_049284515.1 Thermoanaerobaculia bacterium | reverse complement strand
GGTGGGTGGGGGCGCGACCCGCCCTGGGTCGCCGGGGTCGACCGATCTCATGGCGCCGGGACCGACCCTTCTCATGGCGCTTGGCTCGACCTTCCTCGGAGAGACAGCGCGGTCTTCCGCAGGGCGGGTCGAGCCCCCAACCTCCCGTCCAGACCCGCCCCTACCCGAAGCAAAATCGGCCCGAGGGGCGGTCGTGTCTTCCGTGGGTCCGAGAATGCCCGCCCCCCCGCCTTCCGCCGCCGCGGGAAAAGGCACCGCCTCCCGCCGGCGCGGTGAGATCACCGGCGCCAGGCCGGCGCCGCGGCGGGCGAGGTTGCCGAGGTAGCCGAGAGGGCCGCTCATGACTCCCGCTCCCAGCCCAGGGCCTCGGCGAGGAAGCCGAGGTAGAGGCGGCGCTTGCGGCCGGTCATGGCCAGGATGTCCGCCTCGCGCCAGTGGTAGTGGAAGGCGAGGAGATGGACCTCGCGGTAGAGCTCCGCGGCCCGGCCGGCGATCTCCTGGTAGAGCCAGGCGGCGGCGTCGAAGAGCGTGGCCGTCTCGCGCCCGCAGGCGGGGCAGGCGAGGCGCAGCAGGACCTCCGCCTGCGGATCGAGCGCGCTCATGCGCTCGGCCACGGCTTCGGCCACAGCCGCCGGAAGCTCCTCCCCGGGTGTTTCGTGGCCCTCCGGAACGGCGCTCGCCACGCAACGGGCGAGGAGGAGGTCGGCGGCCCGCTCGGCGCCCAGTACCGCGCCTTCTTGAACGAGGTCCGCCGCCAGCTCTTGATCCTGGCCGGTGGGCAGGCGGAAGCGCACCCGCCAGGGAGCGGCGCCGTGCTGGAAGACCTCGTCGTACCAGGGCTGGGGAGACGCCGCAGCCGGCACCAGCAGATCGCTCACCGCGAGATCGAGCTCCATGGGCTCGCCGCACTCGGGCGCAGCGCAGCGCAGCACGCACTCCAGGCGTTCGCCCAGGGTGAGCCGGCGCAGGTGGAGGAGGAGGGCCTCGCGGTCGCCGAGCGGCAGCGCGGAGACCGCCGCGGCCGGCACCGGCGATACCGGCGATACCGGCGGCGAGGGCCCGAGCCGGGTGAGACAGCGGGCGAGCAGAGCGGTCGTCCGCCGCGCCGGGGTCAGCGCGCCGCCGGCTTCCAGGAGGAAGGCTTCGTCCTCGCCGGAGAGCGGGCGGAGCTCCGCCTCCCGGTGATGGACGCCGTCCAGCCAGAAGCCCCCCGGCAGCACGATCGCGGCGGCGCTCATGGCGGTGCCTTAAGCCGGCGGCTCGTTGAAGCTGGGCTCGTCGTCCGGCTTGAAGTCGTAGTCCCGCTCCCAGCCCTCGTTCTCCAGCTTGATGTGCTGGATGGCGATGGCATTGGCGTTGGCGTCGAGGTCCGGCAGGGCCTGGTACTCCGACACCCAGCAGCGGTAGACCTTGTACGACAGCACCCGCTGGTTGGCCTCGTTGAAGACGTCGATGATGATGTCCTTGCGGAAGTCGGCGAGCGACGATTCCTTGCCTTCGCCGCCGCCGTAGCTCCACACCTTGTTGGCCCACTGCTCGAAGGCGATGTCGTGCGTCACGCCGCGGTCCAGGGTGATGGCGTCGTACTTGGTGCGGCCGGGCGACTTGCGGCTGGTGCTGGGATCGCCCCCTTCGCGGTGCTCCACCACCTCGGTGGTGCGCTTCAAAGAGCTCACCTTGCTGATTCCCGCCACGTAGCGTTGGTCCCACTTGACCCGGAATTTAAAGTTTTTGTACGGGTCGAAACGATTCGGTTTTGCCACCAGGTCCGTCATCGAACGGTCCTCCCTCCTAGGTCTGGATCTGCCCGGCGAGCTGCTGGATCTTGATGATCACGAATTCGGCCGGCTTGAGCGGTGCGAAGCCGACCACGATGTTGACGATTCCGAGGTCGCGGTCGTTCTGCGTCGTCGTCTCCCGGTCGCACTTGACGAGGTAGGCCTCGCGCGGCGAGCTGCCCTGGAAGGCGCCCTGCCGGAAGAGGTTGTGCATGAACGCCCCGACGTTCAGGCGGATCTGCGACCACAGCGGCTCGTCGTTGGGCTCGAAGACCACCCACTGGGTGCCGCGGTAGAGGCTCTCCTCCAGGAACAGGGCGAGGCGCCGCACGGGGACGTACTTCCACTCCGAGGCCTGCTGATCGCTGCCGTCGAGCGTGCGCGCTCCCCAGCAGACGTTGCCGTAGACGGGGAAGTTGCGCAGGCAGTTGATGGCCAGCGGATTGAGCGCGCCGTTCTCGGCATCGGTCATGGTGTAGTCGAGCGACTGGATGCCGCGCAGCACCGCCTCGGTGCCGGCGGGAGCCTTCCAGACGCCGCGGCCGGCGTCAGTGCGGGCATAGAGGCCGGCGAGGGTGCCGCTGGCGCCGAAGGAGCGGGTGCGGAAGTCGTTGAGCGGATCGGCGATCTCGACGCGCGGGAAATAGAAGGCGACGTTCTTGTCACGGATCGAATGGTTGGAGAGCCAGGTCTTGACCTGCGGCAGGTTGTTGACGCCGGTCGGCGTGTCGAGGATGAGGAAGGCCCGCCGGCTGTCGCAGTAGGCGGTCGCGGTGCTGATCACGGTGTCAGCGCCGGTGGTGAAAGCATTGTCGCCGTCGCCGCGCGCGATGCGGGGCAGGCAAAGGATGTTGAACAGCGAGACCTTGTCGAGGGCGAAGATGCCGGTCGGCGGATCGGCGGCCTGGCTGCCAAGTAGCGCGGTGGCGTCCGGCGGGGTGCCGTTACCGCCGTGCGTTCCCGGCGCCTGGGCGCCCGACGCGACGGTCGATCCCAGGCTGTAGGCGGCGACGTTGGGCTTCGCTCCGGCGACGGTGGTGAGCGCGAGTTCGGTCGCCGTGGTCGTGGAGCCGGCATCTGCGAAGGTGATGATGGCATCCGGAGCGGCGAGGCCGGCGACCACCTGGAGCCGGCCCTTGCCGGGCGCGGATCCCTTCAGAACGCGGACGGTGGCTTGCGACCACCCGCGTTTCGTCGGATTGGCGGCGCGGATTGCGGCCTGCAGCCGGCCGGCCGCCTCGTCCAGGGAGGCCACGGCGCTCGCCCCCAGATCGACGTTTTTCGTATCGGCGTCCGTCCCTGTGAAGGTCACACCCACCGCGTGGTCGGTCGCCGCGGCCAGAAGGTCGGCTGGCGGCACCGGCAGAGTGATGTCGGCCGAGGTGGTGCCGGTGGGGAGCGGGCGGCTGGTGCCGACCGTCGAGCCGGACGCGACCGCCACGAGCTGCGAGTTTTGCTGCAGCACCTTCTGCACGTTCGCCATGGTGAGGCCCAGGAAGCTCTCCGGCCGCACGACCGCGCGGGTCGTCGGGTTGACCTCGGAGATGGTGAGATCGAAGGTAAGGTCGGTGGGGGCGGCGCTGGGCCAGCTGACGCCGAGCAGCACGTTGTTGCCCCAGCTCCCCTCGCTGGCCGCCGCCACGGTGAGCTGGGCCGCGCCTCCGAGGTCATCTTCCAGAACTGTGGTAGCTGCCGTGAGCGGCTCCGTGGGCGTCCCCGCGGCCACCCGCACCACGAAGGCGTCCGTGCCGCCGTTGAGGAAGAACTGCTGGATGGCGTAACTCGCCTCGCTGTTCACGTCGAGCCCGCCGAAGGCGCGCTCGAAATCCGAGTAGCTGAAGATCTCGACCGCCTGGTTCATCGGCCCGCGCGTGAAGAAATCGACGAAGGCCGCCACCGAGGTGGCGACGCCGGCGATCGTCCGCACGCCGCTCGGGATCTCTTCGATGTAGACGCCCGGATAGGTGGGGGTGATGGGCATGTTTCTCTCCTCAAGGGTTTTGGAGCTGCCGTCGCCGGGTCCATGCCGAGACAGGCGAAGGAGGGGATCGATTCGTTACAGAGCAAGCGCAAGATCACGCCGGAGGGGGGCATGTCTCGGGGCGCGATCCTCTCGCGCCCCGAGGATTTCACGGCGCGTAGGTGGCGACGTAGGAGCCGGCGTCGGCTGGGAAGACGGCGTAGGTGATCCCCTTGGTCGCCTGGGTGGTGAAGGTCACCGCGCTGCCGTTGCGGGTGAGGCTCGCGAGCGTGCCGGCGGTCGAGGTGTCGGGAAGCATCGCCTGGAGGCCGTTGGCTCCCGAGGCCGTGGTGATGGTGAAGCTGAGGGCGCCGCCGCTCCAGGAGATCGACCCGAAGGACGAGCCGTTGCGGCCGTCGAGCCAGGTGAGCATCTGCTGGGCGGAGACGATGGGCACGCCGCGCTCCTGGGCTGAGGCCACGATGGCGTCGGAGCCGGAGGAGGTCGACGAGTCGGTGTGCATGTTGGCGGTCAGCACGCCGTAATACCCGGCGGTCCCCAGGGCGTTGTCGAGCAGGGTGTCGATGTTGAACGGGAACGACTGGTCCGACTCGTCGGTCATCTGGGTCGCGGCCTGGTAGACGTCGATGCGCGTGCCGTCCAGGTCGGCGAAGCGCATGGGCATTCCCGAGCCGGTGAAGAAGCCCGGGCGGTCCTGGATCCAGCTCCCCGGCCAGTAATAGTAGTTGGCGTCGAAGCGGATGCCGTGGGCCTTTTCCGTCTTCGGCTCCGTCGCCCAATCGCTCCAGGCGATGCAGTGGGTGCGGTTGGTCACCGGCGCCGTGATGGCCGGGAAGAGGGTGGCGAAGTCGGCGAGCTGCGTGGCGAAGAACGATTCGAGGGACGAGGGTGTCCAGTCCGCGCAGCTCGAGCTGACGTGGACGCCGATCTCGAACCCTTCGCTCTGGAACGCGGCGGCGACGGTGGCGGAGAGCGGCGTGCTGGGATAGAGGTAGGAGGTGCCCCGCACGCACTCCCAATTCGCCACGCTGCAGCCCGTGGGGCTCGCGTCCTCGTAGCCGTGGAAGCGCCCCTCGGTGCCGTTGTTGCCGTGATCGTCCCCGGTCATCACCACCGCCGCCTTGAGGCCCCGCGGCAGGTACCAGAAGCGGGGCAGGGGCTTGCGGCCGGCGTTCATGGTGAGGATCAGGTTGGCCAGCAGGCGCTGCTGCTCGTCGGCCTGCGGAATGGCCACTTTATTGAGATCGATCCAATCCGTCTGCACGTCGCCGGTGGCGGCGCCGAAGAAGAGGTCGTCCGAGCGCTTCGGGGTGACGCCGTCCCGCTCCTGGCCCGCCCAGGCCGGATTGCCCTGGCGGGTGTAGACCACGGAACGGGCGAGGTCGTAGGTGAAGGCCGCGGCCTGCCCGCCGGCGGTGCCGACGCTTTTCAGGGTCACGGCCGGCGCGGTCGTGGCGGTGGTGGCGTTCGAGTAGAGCGTGGCGACGGCGGTGGCGCCGTTCAGGGTGTAGAGGTCGGCCGTGCCGTGGAACTGAATGGTTTGATTGACCAGCCCCTGGCCCGGCGCCGCCGAGGTGTCGATCAACAGATAACCGTTCGCGAGCGTCGAGCTCACGGGCGTGATCCCCAGGAGACTGGCGAGCTGCGCGTCCGGCCGCAGCGCGATGAGGCGCCCGCCGGCGTTGACCCAATCGGCGAGGAGGGTCACCTGGGCAGTGGTCAACGCGGCCTCGCCGAGGATCGCCACGTCGTAATTGGCCAGGGTCGTGGCATCGAGCGAGCCGATCTCCTGAATGGTGAACTGGTTGAGCCCCTCGGCCCGCAGGATCTCTCCGGCATAGCGGGTGAACGGATTGGTGGACTTGCTGATCACCAGGATCGGTCCGCCCGGTCCGTCGTCGTCGGGCGGCGGCGGCGGCGGTGGGGGAGTGCCGCCGCCGAGCTGCGTCACCACCACGTCGTCCCACTCGATGGGCTGGTTGCTCACGTCGAGCGCGATGGCGCCGGCCGTGAGAGAGGTATCCGTCGTTTGGATCACGTCCGTCCCGTCATAGTTGACGGTGATCTGGCTCCCCACGAACGAGATGGAAAGGTCGTGGAAGACGCTGGGCGTGATGGAGCCCACGCTCGCCTGGGCGAGGAGCGCGAGCCCCGTGGTGTCGATGTTCCAGGCTGCGGCGCGGTAGAGCTTGACGACGCCGTCTCCCGGATAGAGCCAGGCGGCATAGGACTCGCCGGTCGAGGTGTTCACCCGGCCGCGCAGGCCGCCCGGGTAGTTGCTGCCGTTGGCCAGGCGGAGCTTCGCCGCCACCTTGTAGTCCGTCCACGTATCGCTGCCGGCCCCCCCGGCGAAAATCTGGGTGTGGCCGCCGCCGTTGTAGGCGGCCGTGCCGCCCGCGCCGCTCCAGTTGGAGAAGAGGCCGAGGGGCGAGGGCGTCCAGTTGGCCAGGGTGAGGGAGCTGAAGTCGTCGGCGAAGAGCTGATCGGCCGGCGGCGGGGCCGTGACTGTCACGTCGTCCCAATCGATCGGCTGATTGCTCACGTCGAGCGCCACGGCGCCGGAGGTGAAAGTGGAGTCCGTGGCATTGATCACCCCGGTGCCGTCGAGCGACACGGCGATGGCGGAGCCGTTGAAGGCGATCGAGAGCGTATGGAACGTGCCGGTCGTGATCGTCCCCACGCTGGCCTGCGAGAGCAGGGTCAAACCCGCGGTGTCGATGTTCCAGGCCACCACGCGGAAGAGCTTGACGACGCCGTCCCCCGGATAGAGCCAGGCGGCGTAGGACTCGCCGGTCGAGGGGTTGACCCGGCCGCGCAGGCCGCCCGGGTAGTTGCTGCCGTTGGCCAGGCGGAACTTCGCTTCCACCGTGTAGTCGGTCCACGAGCCGCTCCCGGCACCCCCGGCGAGAATCTGCGTATGGCCGCCGCCATTGTAGGAGGCGACGCCGGCCGAGGCGTCCCAATTGCTGAAGAGCCCGAGCGGCGAAGGCGTCCAGTTGCGCAGCGGCCGGGGGCTGAAGTCGTCGGCGAAAAGCGAGGTGGTCCCCGAGGTCACCGTCACGTCGTCAAAGGTGATCGGTTGATTGCTGGCGTCGAGGGCCACGGCGCCGGAGGCGAGCGTGGTGTCGGTCTCCTGGATCACCGTGGTGCCGTCGAAGATCACGGAGATCTGGCTCCCCGAGAAATCGAGGGCGAGGGTGTGGAAAGCGCCCGAGCTGATGCCGCCGCTCACCGCGGCCTGGCCGAGCAGCGTGAGCCCCGAGGTATCGATATGCCAGGCGGTGGAGCGCCACAGCTTGATGACGCCCTCGGCGGGGTAGAGCCAGGCCGCATAGCCCGCGCCGGAGTCGAGATCGATGCGGCCGCGGATGCCGCCGGGATAGTCGCTGCCGTTGTCCAGCTTGACGCTCACCTGGAACCTGTAGTCCGTCCAGGCGGAGCTGCCGGCATAGAGCTGCGTATGGCCGCCGCCATTGTAGGCCGCGGCGCCGGAGGAGGCGTCCCAATTCGAGAGCAGCCCCAAGGGTGAAGCCTGCCAGCTCGCCAGGGGCTTGGGACCGAAGTCGTCATGGAAGAGGGTGGACTGGGCGAGGGCTCCGGAGGGAACGATGGCCAGGATGGCGACCGCCAGCCGTAGGGCCCAACGAGTATTCGTGACCACGGGAATCTCCTTTGTGAGGACACCTCCGCCGGAACCCGGGCCTGCGGAGCTTTCTGGGGACGGCGTTGCTCGGGCTTTTATAGCTGAACATGCATGAATGGTCAAGGGTGGGAACACGGACGGGCACGGACCTCTGCCCCATCCCTGTCCGTCCGTGCTCGTCCTTTTGGCGGAGCCGCAGCGCGGCACAACCGCCTGCCGCAGGCCGGCGCCAAAGCCCGAAGGTGGGCCGCCCAGGCGCCAGCGCGCAAAGAATTCACCCCTGCCCCCTGGCACAAACCGCACGGTCGTGCTATCCTCGTCGCAGTGCGGCAATGACCGGGGACCATTGACCGGGAAAAGCGGCCCACTCTGCCAATCCAAAGGGGAAGAGACCATGGCCAAGGAGCTTCACAACACCAGCGAGATGGAGTCGAGGAAGGTCGCCGAGGCCTCCCGCGAGACCGAGTGGAAGCAGCCCAGCTTCCTGCGGGAGATGTTCCTCGGCAACTTCCGGCTCGACCTGGTTCATCCTTACCCGCTGCCGGAGCCGGAGCGGGCCGAGTTCACCGCTTTCTACAATGCCATCAAGGAGTTCCTGCGCGACGAGGTCGACTCGGTGGAGATCGATACCACGGGCGAGTATCCGGACCACGTCATCGACGGCTTCCGCAAGCTGGGCGCCTTCGGCATGAAGATCCCGAAGAAGTACGGCGGGCTGGGCTTCACCAACGGCGAGTACCAGAAGGTGATGATGCTGCTCGGCTCGATCGACGGCAACCTCTCGGCCCTGCTCTCGGCGCACCAGTCGATCGGCGTCCCCCAGCCGCTCAAGCTGTTCGGCTCGGACGAGCTGAAGAAGAAGTACCTGCCGCGCTGCTCCGCGGGCGAGATCTCGGCCTTCGCGCTGACCGAGCCGCAGGTCGGCTCGGACCCGGCGCGGCTGATGACCACCGCCGAGCGGACGCCGGACGGCGGTTTCGTCCTCAACGGCGAGAAGCTCTGGTGCACCAATGGCACCCTTGCCAAGCTGCTGGTGGTGATGGCCAAGGATCCACGGTCGAAGAAGATCAGCGCCTTCGTCGTCGAGACCGCCTGGCCCGGCGTCAAGGTGGAGCACCGCTGCCACTTCATGGGCCTGCGCGCCCTGGCCAACGCCGTCATCACCTTCAAGGACGTGCACGTGCCGGCCGAGAACCTCATCGGCGACGAGGGCAAGGGGCTCAAGATCGCCCTCACCACCCTGAACGACGGCCGCCTCTCGATTCCCAACGGCTCGGTGGGCACGGGCAAGCTCTGCCTGGAGATCTGCCGCACGTGGGCGAACGAGCGGGTGCAGTGGGGCCGGCCCGTGGGCAAGCACGAAGCGGTGGCCCACATGATCGCCGACATGGCCGCCACGACTTTCGCCATGGAGTCCATCGCCACGCTGGCGACGGTGATGTCCGACCGCGGCGGCTACGACATCCGCCTGGAGGCCGCGGCCTGCAAGGAGTGGAACTCCGCCCGCACCTGGGAGATCGTGGACAACACCATGCAGATCCGCGGCGGCCGGGGCTATGAGACCGAGACCTCGCTCAAGGCGCGCGGCGAGGAGCCCATCGGCGTCGAGCGCATGATGCGCGACTACCGCATCAACAAGATCTTCGAAGGTTCCTCCGAGATCATGCACCTCTTCATGGCCCGCGAGGCGGTGGACAAGCACCTCCAGGTGGCCGGCGCCATGATCGATCCCGAGAAGAGCGTCGCCGAGAAGCTCGCCGAGCTGCCCAAGATGGCGTCCTTCTATGCCTCGTGGTACCCCACCCGCTGGCTGGGTTGGGGGCAGTGGCCGCGCTACAACGAGTTCGGAGACATGGCCACGCACCTGCGGTTCGTGGAGCGCAACACCCGCCGGTTGTCGCGCCAGATCTTCCACGGCATGCTGGTCCACCAGGCCAAGCTCCAGAACAAGCAGGCCTTCCTCTTCCGGCTGGTGGACATCGCCAACGAGCTGTTCTGCATCGCGGCGTCCGTCTCCCGGGCGCAGGCGATGACCGAGGCCGGTCATCCCGAGGCGGCCAACGCCACGGAGCTGGCGGACCTCTTCAGCCGCGGCTCGCGGCGCAAGGTCGTCCGCCTGTTCCACGAGCTCTGGGCCAACGACGACGTGCGCAAGTACAAGGTCGCTTTGCGGGTGCTCGAAGGCAAGCACGCGTGGCTGGAGGAGGGCTCCCTCAGCATCGCGGCGCGCAAAGAGGCCCACAGGCCCTTGACTGCCGATTCCGCCGAGCAGCCGGCCAGGAAGACAGACATCAGCCAGCCTGAGCCGGCCCTGGCGCCGAAGGGCCGGCCCGTCGGCACGCACTGATCTTTCAAAGACGGGCTCCCGCCTGCGGGAGCCCGTCGGCGGAGTAGGAAGGTTCCTTTCTATTCTTGCAACTGTGGTGTCTGACGACAGGCAACAAGAACCTCAAGGACAACAAGGACGAGTGAGCCCCGTCCTTGCCGTCCTTGTTGTCCTTGCTGTCCTCGAGGTGTTTGCTTCGGCTCTTCCGGGGCAGGAAGGAGATCGCCGCGCCGGCCGGCCTAGTCCTCGAGGAGCATGGGCGGGGGACCTTTGAGACAAGTTGAGTTAGCGCCTAGGCCCAAGACCCTCATCACCCCGGCCCTCTTCTCCCGACCACTCCCGCCCCCTCACCGGGAGAAGAGGGAGACAGCAAGACCGCCCCAGCCGGGTTTTCCCTCTCCCGATGGAGGATGGGCCGAATACTTCAGCTTCGGCTTCACAGGTCAAGCCGATCAGGCGATCGCCTGGCACGTGAAGGAGCGAGTCCGACGGTTCCTCTGTCGGCGGCACAAGCTGCGCGTCAACGGAACGAACCGCTTCGGCTACACCGAGGTGCATGGGAAGATGGGGGTGCTCGATATCCACCAGAGGCGCCTGCGCCTGCGCCTCCGCCTCCTCTCTAGGGAGGAGGCGCATCCTCCCTAGAGAGGAGGAGGAGGCACAAAAAAATCCTCCCTAGAGAGGATGGTCAAGCCGGATCGCGGCTGCTAACCTGTCGGCATTCCGAAGCAAAGCCGCGGCAAAGATGCTGCGTTGCTGTATGACTCCGGACCTATGAAAGGGACCTGAAGATGAAAGTCAGAGTTGCGTGTAGTACCGTCGTGGTCGCCGTCCTTGCCCTCGGTGCGCCGGCCTGGGCCGCCAAAGTCACGATCTGTCACGTCCCGCCGGGCAACCCGGCCAATTCCTTCACCATCAGCGTAAGCGAAAACGCCGTGCAGGCCCACTTGAACCACGGCGACTTCCTGGGCGAGTGCTGCCCTTGCTGGCAAGTGTCGGAGCTCCAGAGCGTCACCGCGGAGAATCAGCTCGATCCCGGCGGGTCCTCGTGTAGTGCTTTTTTTGGGGGTCCGGGTAGTGCCGTCATTCAGAACATCCCCGGATCCACGCCCGATGTTGAAGGAGGTTTCGGAGCCGCTACGGATGGCGTAAACGCCATTTGCGCGACCCGCGACCTGCCGCCGTTCGGCCTGCCGATCACGCCGGCGCAAGCAGAGAATTGCATACAGCAGATCCGCGCTCGGTGTGCCGTCATCGGGACCCCCATTCCCTGAGCAAGCAGCCCTCCCGCGTTGCCTCGCCGGAGTCGGTGCGCCCGATCGACTCCGGCGGCAAATCCCTCATTACCCCGGCGCCTATGGGTGTCGCAGGCGACGGGGACTACGAGCCTCACCTTTAGGCAACCGCTTTGAGCACGACTGTTCATCTGTACCTCTAAGGGAGCGGCATACGTTGGTAAAGGAACCCGTTCAGGTAGCTGCAATCGAAGGTGACGGCGGGGGTTGAGCTGGGGTTGAACGGGTCCACTCCCGGCGGAGCAACTCGCAGCGATGGTGCGGAAGTTGGCCGAGAACTGGTAGACGTAGTCCACCACCGCCATCGAGGTGATCAGTCTCGATCCGGCCGGGCACCTCTGGTTCGCGGAGAAGAACTTCGGCGGGCCCGGCCCCAACGGCACCAACACGGTGCGGCGCCTCGACCCTGCCACCAACGTGATCAGCGAATACCGGGTGCTGCCGAAGCGAAGAGCCTGGCACCTTTCCCGGCGCCACGCTGGGCAACGCCAAGAGGTCCCGTGGCATAATCACCGGCCATGGATTCTGAGACGTCTCGGCCCAAGGGCGCCACAGCACGAGACGGCGACATTCCGGCGGAATGGCTGGCCGAGTTCGAGGCCGCTGCCCGGCGGCCTCTGGCGACCCGCTTTCGCTACGCCTTCATCCACACCTACAAGCCGGTGCTCGACGACGAGCCGTTTCGCGCCTTCGACACGACCGCCGACTACCGCCGCTGGTGCGAGGAGAACCTGCCGGACTGGCTGGGATATGGGCGCGTTTGAGTACCGGCAGGCCGAGGAGATCCGCGACGCTTTCGCCCGCCATGGCGTGCGCTATCTCTTCATCGGCAAGTCCGGCGCGATTCTGCTCGGCTTCCCCGACACCACGCAGGACGCCGACCTCTTCGTGGAGAAAAGTCCCGGCAACGGCCGGGCCATCGTCGCCGCCCTGCGCGAGCTGGGATTTGACCTCGACGCCGAGCAGGCGGCGCAAATCGAGCGTGGCAAGGATTTCGTGCAGCTCAAGAACGGGCCTTTCGACCTCGACCTGGTCTTCGCGCCGGACGGCATCGAGCGCTTTGCAGACGCCTGGCGGCGGCGCGTCGAGGTGGAAGGCTTTTCCGTCTGCCACCCCGACGACATCATTGCCAGCAAGGAAGCGAGCGGTCGCGCGAAGGATCTCGAGTCTCTACCGCGACTGCGGTCGTTCCGCGAGTACTGGCTGCAACGGCAGGGCCGCTCCTGACACGGGATGCAGCCCCAGGGGCCGGACTCAGCGCGGCAACAGCTCTTCCATGGCTTGCGGTAGGATACCTCCATGCGGCCGGTATTCGCGGATCCCAAGACCGACTTCGTCTTCAAGCGCATCTTCGGCAGCGAAGTTCACAAGCCGCTTCTTATCGAGCTGCTCAACGCCCTCCTGGAGCTCGAGGGCGATCACCGGATCGTGGACCTCGAATACCTCTCCCCGGCGCAGCACGTGCCGGTCGAGGAGCTGAAGCTGTCGTTGGTCGACGTCAAGTGCCTCGACCAGCGCGGCCGGCACTACGTGGTCGAGATGCAGGTGCTCAACGTCGAGGGGTTCGAAAAGCGGGTGGTCTACAACACCTCCAAGGCCTACGTCACCCAACTGCGCGCCGGCGAGGACTACCCCGGGCTCGACGACGTAGTGGGGGTGACGATCTGTGATTTCCTGCTCTGGCCCGGGCCGCCGGTGCCGGGCGGCGCGCCGGTGCCGATGCTCAGCCGCTGGCGGATGCAGGAGCAGCACGGCGGTGCCCTCGGCCTCTCCCAGGTGCAGTACGTCTTTATGGAGCTGCCGAAATACCGCTCCGGCGACGATCCGCAGGGAACGATCGACCGCTGGGCCTACTTCTTCCGCGAGACGAAGAACCTCGAGGTGGTGCCGCCGGCCCTGTCGCAGCCGCCGTTCCGTGAGGCGCTGGAGGTGGCCCGCATGGCGGGTTTCAGCGCCGGCGAGCTCGACCTCTATGACCGCGCCAAGATCGCCGAGCAGGACGCCCGCGGCGCCCTCAGCCTGGCCGAACGGGTGGGCGTCGAGAAGGGGATGCGCAAAGGTATCGAGAAGGGGCTGCGCCAAGGCCGCGACGAAGGGTTGCGCCAAGGTCGCGACGAAGGGTTGCGGGAAGGCCGCGACGAGGGGCTGCGGGAAGCGATCCGCGCCCTTTGCCAAGCCCTCGAGATCGAGCTCGACGCGGACCGTGAAGCCATCCTGGCCGGCCTGGGAGCCGCCGAGCTGAAAGAGTTGCAAGCCCGCCTGCTGCGCGAGCGGCGCTGGAGCTGACTCGACCCCAAGGGTTCTGGTTCATCAAAAAGAGCCTACCAGCCACCCTCCGCCCCTCTCCTTCAAAACTCGGGGCTCAACGACCATCCGGAATCGGCGTGCTGCAATTGCCGTGGTAGATCCTCACCGGGCTCGGGCACTGGTGATAGGCGTCGAAGACCTCCTGATAGCCTTTGTCCTGCCACCAGGTGCAGAGCTGGCGGTTCCAGCCGCAGTCCAGCTTGTAGAACAGCTCCTCGTGCTCGAAGCTGAGAAGAGTGTAGAAATCCTGATCTCCCAGATGTCCTTTGAAGCCGTACTTTTCGACGAGCGCGGCCACCGCCTCGGGGGTGAGCGCACGGTTGAAGGCTTCGGACCGCCGCATCCTGCCCACGTCGAGCAGGGTGACTCCGGAGTTGAAGCCCGGCAGGCCGGCGGGCAGCGGCGAGCCGAACCGGGTGCCCGGATGCGCGGCGCGGTATTTCCACAGCACGTGCCTGTAGACCGGCTGGAGCTCGGGTCCCAGGCCGATCAGGTTTTCGCCGCCGAACCTGTCGAATTCCCGGAACAGTAGATAGAGATTGGTCTCGAACCGGGTGTCGAAGTCCAGCTTGGCGATCCTCTCGATCTCCGGCGGCAGGATGCGGTGCATGCCGAGGGAGAGGAAGAAGATGGAATCGTTGTAATAGGACCCTTTGCCGGAGCTGAAATGCTTCTGCATGTCCTCGACGATGGGGAAGATCTTCGCGGTCCACTCGTCCTTGTCGTGGAAGACGAACCGGACGCCGGGGCGCTGCCAGGCCTGGAGGAATTTCTCTCCATACGCCTTGC
The DNA here is from genome assembly GCA_049284515.1 of Thermoanaerobaculia bacterium. Taxonomy (GTDB): domain Bacteria; phylum Acidobacteriota; class Thermoanaerobaculia; order Multivoradales; family UBA5704; genus DATARR01. Next base: position 15,924 of record JBAPYB010000470.1, on the reverse strand, counting down.
TCCCCGGGTCCGCCACGAAGTGCAGGGTGAGCCGGGCTCCGGTGGGGAGCTCCAGGTGGCGGAAGAGCGATTCGATGCAGATCGAAAATTTCGCCTGGAGGTCGGGTTTGCGGTCGACGTTGGTGAACAGGAACAGCGCGTGGAGGTCTTGGTTGGGGACGGGGTCGCGGGTCTGGCAGGCGCCGGTCGCGGAGTTGCCATCCTCGCAGGTTTTCGTCATGCTCGCAGAGCTCGTCGAGTCGCAACTGTCTGCCCTGCAATGATTGCGGTCGTCAAAGTTGACCGCCGCTTTGGCTGCGCCCGACCAGACCACCGAGGCGAACAGAGCGATCAGGATTGCCAGGCCTGGACAGCGTTTCATGGTCTCTCTCCTCTCAGGAATCAGATTTCCGGACAAGCCCGCCGGCCCTTCCGCAGAAGGGCCGGTGGGAGAGTTTGAGGCTACGGCAACGTCGAGTTGTACAGAGGACCGCCGTCGACCGGGCCACCCTTCTTGCCCTGGCTCTTCGGCACTCCTGTCCCGCCCGCCAGAGACAGGCGGGCGGGACCGCGGCCAGTTTTACCAATCGATCAGGATCTTAGATCGGCGGGATCGGGATGTCGCAGTTGGTGCCGGTCCACCCGGGAGGGCAGGTACAGCTATAGCCGTTCACGTGGTCGGTGCAGTCGCCGTTTACACACGGGCTGGACGCGCACTCGTCGATGTCGATGTCGCAGTTGGGGCCGGTGAACCCGGGAGGGCACTGCTTGATGCACTCTCCCAGATAATCGCCGTGGGCCAGGTGGGCAGGCACGGCGTTCGGGCTGACGGAGATGGTGTGGGCGTTGTCCGGGTTGCCGGGCGGGACGTGGCAAATCGTAACTTTGGCGTCGCCCGCCCAGGCCGCCGAAGCGGTCAGGGCGCACAGCGCGATCAGGATGGCCAGGCTCAGACAGGTGCGTTTCATGGGTTTTCTCCTCTTACAGGTCGGATTTCGGTTGTGGGCCCACAACCAGGATGAGGCTCGGGTCCCGTTGCGGCTGGAACCTCTGCAGGGACGCATAGTCTTCGAGCAGGTCCAGCCAGTAGCGGCGGACGTGCTCCAAGGTCAAGTGTTTGGCGATGAAATCCCGCCCGTTTTGGGCGATCTTTTGAGCCCGCGCGTCGTCGGCCTGGAGCGAGGCCACGGTGCGCGCGGCTTCGTCGACGTCGAGGCTCAGGGAAACGTAGTGCTCGCCGGGAACGAGCTTGGGATAGAAGAACTCCACCCACTTCGGGTCGACGTAGAAGACCAGCCCGCCGCAGGCCAGCAGGTTCTTCAAGCGGAAGCTGGCGGCCACGCCGTCGAAGTTGAGGAAGTAGCGATAGACGCAGTGGTCGCGGGGAGACACCGGCTCGGCCGGCGTGATTTTCAGCACGTTGGTAAGGTATTCGGTCTCCTTTTGTGATTGGTTGAGGGTGTAGCGCACGTCCCAGAGATCCGGGTGCTCGTGCGCGTGGAGGACGTAGGGGTCGCGGCTGGCGTTGGTGCGCGAGCCACGGAAGAAGAGGACCGGCTTTTTGTCCTGCCAGGAAAGCGCGGCCCCCGCCGCCAGCAGATCCTTGCGGGTATCGTCCCAGCGCCAGGTCGGGATCACCGCGAGAGCCGGTCCGCCTTCCCAGAACGCCCAGGCGGGATAGAGGACGTCCGCGTGCTCGGCCGGGATCTTGGAAAAGGAAAAGACCGGCAGCGGATCCTTGCGCGTAGAGACGGGATAGTCCTCGACGTTGACGAGGAATTCCAGATCCGGCAGGTGCGGCGCGATCTCCAGGAGGAAGTGCTCGATTCCCTGGCAGCGCGGCGGGAAGAAGCACTTCTCGGCCCGGTACAGATGCCCGCCGAGAACCTGATACTTGACGAGCGGCCGGGAGAGCGCGCGGGCTTTTGCGAGATCATCCGCCCGGATGCCCGTCTGGCGCCAGGGCGCGAATTGCGCCACGGCCACGTCGTGGTAAAAGTCGGGGTCCTCCCCGGCGTCCTCTCTTTCCTCCAGCGCGGTGGTGAACAGCTTGCTCACCTTGCCGCATTCGCTCTTGCCCGCCACCGCCGCGAGCTCGTCCGCCAGGCTCTTGTGCTGCGCGAAGGCGTTGTAGACCGCCTTGAAGGTGGGCTGCTTGTCCGTGTGGAACGACTGGCGGTTGCCGTGGACGACGGCAACGCCCCGCTCTTCCGCCGCCTTGCAGTTGCTGCCGTACTCGCAATGGTCCGGCCGGTAGTTCCACTCGCAGGAGAAGACGTAGAGCTTCTCCGGCGACTCGGCGAAGAAGATGTTGATCAGGTCCTGATCTCCCCACGGGATGTGGACGTACTGTTGCCGGTAGGCCAGCATCCGCTCGCGCCACCGGACCTCCCGCATCCTCGCGAGGTCCATCAGCATGACGCCGGAGTTGACGCCGAGCGGCTGAAAATAGGGGTGTTGGGCGAAGCGCTTGTACCAGTTGAGGGCCGGGTTCTCCCCCTCGGGCGCCAGGGCGGCGATCTGCTCCGGCTTGAATTGATCGAAGAAGCTCCAGAGATCGTCGATCGGCCGCAGGAAGAGAATGTCCGTGTCCACGTAGAGCACGCGGTCCGTGCCCTGGATCAGATAGGGATAGAACAGCCGCTCACTGGCGCAGGGTTTGAAGAGGCCGCGCCACTTTTCGGGATCTTCGACGCCGGGATAGCGGATGGGATAGAGGATCGACGTGAACTTCTTTTGCGCCTCCGCGGGCCAGGCGTTCAGGCGTTCCGCGAACCGCGGGCGCAGCTCGTCGTCGGCAAAAATATGAAAGGTCAAGTGGCCCCGCGCCGACCGGACGGCCGACTCCAGCATGACCAGGGTTTCTTCCAGGCGGTCGCCGCAGGCGGTGACGGCGAGATGGATCTCGGCGGGCGGCGGTGCGGCGAAGAGTGGAGCCGGCAGGAGAACCGTCAGAAACCCAAGGACCGGCAGGATGAAGCGTCTCGCCAGCGTCATGACAGGGCTCCTTCCAGGGGGCGCAGCGCGGGTGGGAGCGCGGTTGGTTTTGCGATCTCCAGCCGGTTCTCTTCGATGGAGAGCGGCTCGCGCGCCATGGCGACGAACCCCAGGGAGCCCCAGACCGCGAGGCCCAGGGGCACCAGGAGCGCCAGCGGCCCCTGGCCGGGGAGCAGGTGCTCGGCCAGGCGATACAGGCTGACGCCGATCGCGGGCACGAGGACGCCGCGCACGCCGGAGAGGGCGACGTTGAGCGACATGTAGTGCGGCGCGAGCTCCGGCGGCGCGAAATCGTGATGCCCGATGTGCCAGGTGATCGATCCGCCGGCATAGCCGACGCCGAGCATGGCGGCGCCCAGCCAGAGGCATGCCTCGTTGTGGAGCGCCAGGCCGGCCGTGGAGAGGGCGAGGGAGGCGGCGTAGGACCAACTGTGGTATGCCCGGAACCGAATGACGTGGATGCAGCTCAGCCGGCCGGCAAAGAGAGGCATGACCACCGGCACGACGACCATCGGCACGGCCGTGATCAGCAGGGTCTGCTCGATCCGGGTCAGCGAGAAGCGATCGGCGAGGCAGATCAGCATCGGCGCCGTCATCATCTGGACGCCGCTGTCGAGCACGAAAAGCCAGGAGAGGTAGCGGCGAAAGCGGGAGTCGGAGCGCAGGATCCCGGCGAAGGTTCGAAAGAGTTTCTGCCGTTGCCGAGGTCCGGTTGTTCCTTCGGTTTCGCCGGAGAGGGTGGGCTCCGGGCCGCCGCGGCTGAGCGCGCGGTAGAGCAGGGCACCGCCCAGTCCGAACCCGGCGATGAGCAGATACAAGACGGGGAGGGCGGCGGGCCACCGGTCCACCAGCGCGCCGACGGTGACGCCGGTGGCCGCGACGGCAAAATAATGGACGGCCACCACCCGGCCCGCGAGATTGGCGCGCGCCTGACGGCCGTAGGAGAGCCGCCACACCGAGGAGCGCAGGGTGGCGACGCCGGACCAGAGCAGGCGTGCGGAGACGGCGCCGGTCACCACCATCGCCAGGCCGGCGGCGTTGCGCGGCGCGGCTGCCACCAGCAGCAGGCAGGCGACGCACAACACCTGGAGTTGCACGAGGAGCCTGGGCGCACCGCGCCCCTGGTCCACGGCCGCCCAGCCGAGGCTCGCGATGTTGGCGAACAGCGGCGCCCCCACGAGCAAGGCCACCATGTAGTCGAGCGTCGCCGCACCGACCGCCTGCCGGTAGAATGTCTTGACCATGACGCTGACGACGCCGCCCTCCATGGCGCCCAGCGAGACGGCGAACAGCAGCCAGGCCAGCACTTCCCGGCGGTAGGAGCTCTTCTCCAGGCTCGGTTTTTCGATCATCTCAGTCCTCGGCTTTCTCGACGGCTACGAAGCCGGGATCTTTCTGCGGCTGGAAGCGCTGCAGGGCCGCGTACTCCTTCAGCAGGTCCGCCCAGTAGCGGTCGACCTCTTCGAGAGTCAGCTCTTTCTCGATGAATTCCCGCCCATTGCGGGCGATGCGCTGGGCGAGCTCGTCGTGCGCGACGAGGAAGTCCAGCACCCGCTGGCCCTCGGCGGGGTCCAGCGGCAGCGGCACGAAATGTTTCCAGGGGACGAGCTTGTAGTAATAGAACTCCATCCACGTCGGCTGCACGTAGAGCACCAGACCGCCGCAGGCCATCATCATGCGCAGGCGGTGGGTGGAGCTGATGCCGTCGACGTTCAGAAGATAACGGTAGGCGCAGTGATCGCGCGGCGGCACGGGCTCCGCCACCTCCTGCTTGAGCTCGGCGACCCGGGCCATGAATTTCGGCGACGGGTGCGGCGTGAAGCGCACGTCCCACTGGTCGCGGTGGGTCACCGAGTAGAGGGTGTAGGGCTCCCGCAACGGGGAGGTGAGCCCGCCGCGGAAGAACACGACGGGCTTCTTCTTCTCCCACGGCACCGCGGCCCCCGCCTCCAGCAGCTCCCGGCTCATCTCGTTCCAGCGCCAGTGGGGGACGACGCCCAGCCACGGGTCGTCGTGCCAGAAAGCCCAGACGGGATAGAGGATGTCGCCGTGTGCGGCCGGGATCTTGGAGAAGGAGAACACCGGCAGCGGGTCGAGGATGCCGGTGGCCGGATAGTCGTTCGGGTTGACGAAGAACTCCACGTCCGGCACGAGCGGAGCGATCTTCACCAGAAAGTGATCGATTCCCGGGCAGCGCGTGGCTCGCGTGCAGGCGGGAGCCCGGTACAGCTTGCCGCCGAGGATCTGGTAGCGGATGGTCGGCATCGCCAGTTTGCGGACGCGTTCGAGATCTTCCGGGCGAATCCCTTTTTCGCGCCACGGAGCGAGCTGCGCCACCGCCACGTCGTGAAAGGCGCCCACCTCGGGCAGGGGCTCGGGCTTCCAGAGGCCGCCCTGCCGGGCCAGGCTCTCGAGGAACCGTTCACGCGCCGGGGCGCACGCCTCGGCCGGATCCGCCACCGCGAAGCGGGCGCGCAGAGGCTCGACCAGATCGGTTTTCAGGTCCTCGCCGAAGGGATAGGCGAGGAAAGCCTCATAGAGCGCCTTGTACGTGGCCAGGCCGTCTTTGTAAAAGCCGGCGAGCCCGCCCTGCACGACGCCCACGCTCTCCCCTGCCGCCAGCTTGCACGCGCTGCCGGGCCGGCAGTGGTCCGACCGAAAGCCCCAGGCGCAGGACAGGGCCTGCAGCTTCTCCGGGTGCTCGCGGAAGAAAAGATCGATCAGCTCCTGGTCTCCGCCGGTCCGGCTCTTGATCCATTCCCGCCAGCCGGCCTGCCGCATCCTGTCGAGATCCATCAGCACGACACCGGCGGAGTCCGGCATGGCGGCGATCTGCTTCGGTTGGAAGGCCGCGAATTGACTCCACAGCTCGTCGACCGGCCGCAGGAAGATCACGTCCGGGGCCACGGCCAGCACGCGGCCGGTGCCCTGGATCAGATCGGGGAAGAACAGCCGCTGACTGCCGCAGCCGGGAGAGCTGATCGGATAGAAGGTCAGGGTGAGCCGCTGCCGCACCCAGTCCGGCCAGGCCCACAGGCTCCGCTCCAGCCGGGGACGGACGGCGTCGTCCGCGAAGATGTGCAGGGCGAGAGGCGAGCGGGTCGAGAGGACCGCGGATTTGAGCATGACCGTGGTCTCGTCCAGACGGCTCCCGCCGCAGGCGACGACCGCCAGGTGGATCGGCTGCGGAGACGCGACGCCAGAGGGGATCGCGGGGGCCGCGAGCCCGAGAGCGAGGGTCAGCGCGAAGAAAATGGTTTTCATGGCGTGCTCCCGGAGATGGATTTGCGGAACGGTGACGCGGGGTTCGCCCGCACCCGCCGCACCGCCTCTTGGACGTTGGCGACGAAGGCGTCCTCGTCGATCTGGTAGTTCCAGAACTTCGGGTTTTTCCGGTTTTCCTCGGCGACCGTGACTTCCGGCGGAAAGCGGCGGACGACGTCGGACTCTCGCGCCTTGAGATAGCTGACGCCGGCGAGACGGGCGAGGTCGGAGTAGGTGTCGACGTCGCCGCAGTTGTAGATCTCGTACATCACCGCCCACTCGGGCAGCCACAGGGTGTGGACGAGGCCGGCGCCGTGCATGCCGATCAGCACGTCGGTGCCGGCCATCAGCGCGAGCTGTCCGGCGATCGGCGGGCGCCCGTTCCAGTCGAAGTTGACCACCTCGATCTCGACGCCCGGCACCCGCTTCCGCACCGCCGCCACCAACTCGGCTTCGTTGGTGACCTTGCGGGTGCCCGAGGTCGTGCCCGTGCCCGCGGTGCGCGACATCAGCTTGATGCGCACCGGATCGTCCGGCCCGGGGCCGCGCGGCGGATGGGTGAGCACCCGGGCCTTGGTGCGCTCGGCGAAGGCGCGCACGAAGCCGCCCGGCCCGGAGCGGCAGCCCTCGGCGCGGCCGGGCACGTCCATGTTGTAGTAAAAGGTCCCGGCGGCACGCGGATTGACCGCGAACACGGCGTTGTCGAAGCACACGCTCTTGCCCGCCCAGAACCCGAGAGGGCGCACTGGCCGGGTGGTGAAGGCGTTATAAAGGTCGTACCAGCCCGACTGGACGCGCTCGGCGGTGGACGCCGGCTCCCAGGTGACGATCTGCAGGTCCGCGGCGTCCTGCCAGCCGGCGATCCACGCCGACAGGAAAAGGTTTACGTGATCGCAGAGGCCGTGGTAGATGTTGGCTCCGCTGTCCGGCTTGATGAGCAGCGTCGGCTCATGGATCGTCACGTCGCAGGGCCGGCCGTCTTGCGCAACTTGCAGCTCGCGCAGCTCCGGCCCCCAATCCGAAATGCCGCCGAGGAACCGCCCGGACCGCGGATAGCCGTCGCTCACCTTGCACTCCGTGGACACGGCGACGGCGGCACCCTTGTTTTCGGAAGGCGGGACTTCGAGCCGGACATTCCGTGCCTGGCAGATGCGCAGGTCCGGCGTGCAGCGCATTGAAGGAGAGGGTGGAGAGGAGGCGCTCCCGCTCGCGCAATATTCCACCATGCGCTCACGATGGCTGGCCACGGCGCCCCAGTCCGCCGTTGCAAAGAAACGCAGGCGCTCGGCTGCGGCGCCCTCACCGCTCTGGTCGCACACCACGTCACCCGCGCTGTAGGTCGTTGCCGCCTCCGACGCCCTGAGCGAGGGTGCGAGGAGCACGGCCAGCAGAACGGCGGCCCACCCGATGAGCAGTGATTTGAACGAGTTTTGGCTGTTGGATCGCGACATTGCGCCTCCGGTTCTCATTTCCAAGCTCCAGGGATCGATCGAATCAATCGTCAACCGTTCAGCGATCATCTGGCCTGGACTGCCGATGAGATTAAGGGCGCTCCTGCGGTTTGTCCATCCTCTCTAGAGAGGATATTTGAAGGGTTTTTCCTCCTCTCTAGAGAGGAGGCGGCCTCCTCTCTAGGGAGGAGGCGGGCCCTACCCCGAGATGCAGCTTTTCCCCGGTCGGTGGGGTAGGAAGGTTTCTTTCTATTCTTGCAACTGTGGTGTCTGACGACGGACGACAAGGACAACAAGGACCTCGAGGACAACAAGGACGAGTGAGCCCCGTCCCTGCCGTCCTTGTTGTCCTTGTTGTCCTTGCTGTCCCTGAGGTGCTTGCTTCAGCTCTTCCTGGGGCAGGAGCTATCCGGGGTTGTGGGCGCTGGGCACGTTAAACGTGGCGTCGCAGACGCCGATCTGGGCGTGGTTGCAGGCGGCCTTGGCCTGGCCCTTGAGCCCGCCGCAGCGCTGCGCCTTGAGGGTGCTGATGCAATCGCCCAAGGTTGCGAACGGCGGATTGATGCTCAGGTTGACAGGGACGGTGCCGCAGGTCAGGGAATAGGAGCCGGGGGCCGCGTTGGTGCGGAAGGCCAGCACGTCGCTTCCGAAAGGTCCGGCATTGGTTTGGCATGCGGCGGCGAGGTTGGCCGGGGTGGGGTCATTAGGGTTGCAACTCGTGGTGGTGCCGTCGGTGCAGACATAGCCCGGGCCGAAGTCGGGCCAGGCGGGATCCATGGCAACGGCTCCAAAGTGGTCCAAGACTTCCAGATTCGGATCGGCCTGCGGCGCCGGAATCAAGCCAGCGCTGAAGCCAGCGCCCACGCTGAGGCCCGAGCCGGCATCGAGGGTCAGGGAGATCGCGCCCACGGTCCCCGCCGCCACGCTGTCCACCTCGACGCCGCCGGCGGTGAAGCCAGGGCGAGTGAGCGCCATCTGCAAGAGGTACCCGAACTGCTGCTCCTGGAAGCTCACGTCGGTCGCGCCGGTGGGCGCTTGCGCCATACACTCCGCCAGACCGCAAGTGAGACTGTTCGGGCAGACAGCGAAGAATTGACCTTGGGTGGAATTACAGACCGCGACGCTTCCGGTCGGCTGGAGCGACGCTCCGATGTCGTTACCCGTGGTCACCACCGTGAGGTCGTCGTGGGGGCTGAGGACGTGAGTCGTGAAGGCGTTCCACGGCGAGGCCGCGGGAACGCCGATCTGGGAAACCGTGCCGTTACACCCGGCGAGCACCAGGACGGCGGAAACCAGGACGAATGAGATCAATACGCGTTTCATGATTTTTTCCTTTCCAAATAAGCGTCCTCGACTACGGCCGGCGTCGCCGCTTCCGCGTGGAAGCTTCTTCCGGCGCCGGCTTGCTTTCGAATGACAACCCCAGGATACAAGCCCGCTACGGCTTTTGATATCCTCTCTAGCGATGAATTTTGAGGGCCGCGGCCTCCTCTCAAGAGAGGAGGCCGGCCTGCCTGAAAGGGTGGGGAAAGGGTAGGAAAAGGGGTAGGCTGTCTTTCGTAGCGAGAGGAATTATTGATACGTCACTACGAGTTGCGGACGGTTGGCCGCGGTCCCGTTGTCGCCGGACGGTGGCGGGATGGCCCACGGCCACCGGACCGTTGTTGCCGACGCTGACGATCGTCGGGGCCACGTTGAGGACCACCAGGGCGAAGCCAAATTGGCCACAGGCAGGAGGCGGGGGCTCTCCATGTTCGGATCTGGTAACTGACGCCGCCCTGCGGTAGAATCATGGCGACAGTGGAGTAGACTGAGTGAGAGGAGACTGACGAATGGCCGCAAGCACCGCACGTGAGCTCTATACCCAGGCCGTTCGGGCCTTGCCACTGACCGAGAGGCTGCGCCTTGCAGCTCTCATCCTGGACGATTTAGCTCAATCCGATGTCGCGATCGTTGAGGCGAGCGATACCTGGAGCGAACAGGATCAGCTCGACGTGACGGCTTTCTCGATGCAGTATGCCGCCCGGCTCTATCCGGACGAGGAATCCACTGGCGAGGTCGCAACAGACCGTCATAGATTGGGAGGCGGTCTGCGCGCGCTTGAAGACCACGTTTCCGCCGCTCGGTGATGCGGTCAAAGGGCGCTCTGAATAGGTGTCTCGAAAGTGAGAATCGTGACGCCGACCGGCTTGGTGGACGGACCCCTGTCCGCCGCTTCGAGGCCCTCACTCCCCCAGCCCCTCTCTCCCAGCCTCCCCCCCGGCTGACGGGAGAGAGGGGAGCCGGAAGTCCGACAAAGGCGGAATGGCTCTTGGCTGTTCTCCCTCTTCTCCCGGCGGACGGGGGGGAGGCTGGGAGAAGAGGGCCGGGGTGATGAGGGCCACGGCGGTGCGGCCACCGGTCCGGTCCCCGTCGCCTTGCCGCAGCGGCGTCGAACGCTTCTCATGGACTTTCGAGACACCCTCTGAGGCAGCAAGGCAGCGCCTATGGGTCCGCCCCCTCACCGGGAGAAGAGGGAGAACAGCAAGAACGCCCCAGCCCGGCACCCCTCTCCCGGGGCGGCGGATGGGGGGGTCGGGAGAGGGGCAGGGGTGAGGGTCTTGGGCGGGGGGACCTCTCAGATAAGTTAGCGCCTATCCCGCCCGAGGCCTTGCGGTCCCTCGGGCGGGATGGGGTGGTTTACTGCCAGGTCACTACGAGCTGCGGCCGGTTGGCCGAAGTCGAGTTGTCGCCCGAGTAGTAACCGATGTAATCGTTGCCGCTGTCGTTGTTGTCGTCGAGGTTGAAGTAGACGCGGAGCTGCGTCGTCCCCGTCTTGTTGATGGCTGCAAGACCCGCGGCGTTGAGGCTGCCGGTCGACCAGTCACCATTGTTGGCGGCGTTGGTGAGGCTCGCCGACTGGACGGCGGTCGCCGCGGCCTGGAAGTCGCCCGTCTGGAGCGTCGTCGAGCCCGAGAAGCCGCTGCCCGACTGGACGTCGACCCAGCAGGTGCCGTGAGTGGTGAAGGGGTTGGTGCCGGAGACCGTGCCGCGGCGCAGGCGCAGGGTCACCGAAAGGATGGTGGCGCCGTCAGGGATCGACGAAGTGTCGAAGGAAACCACGGACTTGTACTGCTTGTTTTTGTTGTCGTCACCCACCCGCAACGCGCTGGTGGTGGTGTCCGTGGCATTGATCGAACCGCCGGCGTTGGAGGTCTCGCTCGATTCCAGCACCCAGCCGTCCTGGGCGGCGACGGAGGTGAAGGTGACCTGGGTGGGCGGGGCCGTATTGACGACCTGCGGCGCGGCGCTGTCGTCGCCACTGCTGTTCGGCCAGCCGGTGGCGCCGGTGAAGGTGGCGGTAATGGTATGGCTGCCCACGGCGAGCGTCGTGGTGCTGAATGCGGCGTGGCCGGCGCCGTCGACGGTGACGTTGGAAGCCAGGGTGTTGGCCCCTTCGGTGAAGGTGACGGTGCCGGCGGGCACGCCGGAGCCGGAGGTCACGGTCGCCGTAAACGTGACCGATTGACCGAAATTGGAGGGGTTGGGCGCGGAGCTCACCGTGGTGGTCGTGGAGGCCGCATTGACGACCTGCGGCGCGGCGCTGTCGTTGCCGCTGCTGTGCGCCCAGCCGCTGGCGCCGGTGAAGTTGGCGGTGACGGTATGGCTGCCCCCGGCCAGCGTCGAGGTGCTGAACGAGGCGTTGCCGGTGCCGTCAACGGTGACGCCGGAGGCCAGGGTGGTGGTTCCTTCCTTGAAGGTGACGGTGCCCACGGGCACGCCGGAGCCGGAGGTCACGGTGGCGGTAAACGTGACCGATTGCCCGGCCGTCGAAGGATTGGGCGCGGAGCTCAGCGTGGTGGCGGTGACGACCGCGCCGCAATATTGCGCCTCCAGGCCCACCGTTGCATACGGGCAGCCCGAGTTTTCGAGCAGGTAGAGGACTGCCTCGCGGTTGCGGGAGGTCTGCGCCGGGATCACTTCGTCCGGAGGATAGAAGCCGCCCTGCGCGGAGGTCACCGGATACATCTCGAAAGTAAAGCTGAAGATGCGGTGGACGCCGTAGAGCCAGTCGCAGATCGTGCCATCGGTGATGTAAAGGTCGCTCATCTGCTGCGGCGTGTAGCCGTTGCTGGCGGCCATGGCCTGGCCCATCGCCACGAAGACGTTGTGGTCGTCCGGGTTCATGTCCGCCGGCACGTCGGTGTAGGTATAGCCGTAGGGCCACATCACCAGCTCGGCGTAGGTGTGGAAGTCGATGTGAGTGGTGATCTGCTGCTTGCCGCCGATCACCCGGCTGTTGACGAAGTCCCGCACCACCGCGGTCTCGGGGGCCGAGAAGCCGGAGGCGCCGCGGTAGGTCTCGCTGCTCGGCGTGCCGCTGCTGCCGCCGCAGCAGCCCCAGTCATAGCCAAAGTTGCGATTGAGGTCGGTGCCGCTCGAGCCTACGTTCGGCTGGCGGTTCTTGCGCCAGGAGGCGTAGGTGCCGGTCGCGATGTCGAACTCGCCGCCGTCCGGATTCATGTCGAAGACCATCCAGATTTCGCGGCTGTTCATGATGTTGGTGATCCGCGGATCGACGCCGTACCCGTCGATGAGCTGGTGGAGGGTGTAGAGCGCCATCTCGACGGTCAGGTGCTCGCGGGCGTGCTGATGATGGGTGAGGAGCACCTCGGGCTCGTCTTGGTCGACGGCGACGTTGTTGGAGACCTTGCCGGCCCACACGGTGCGCCCCTCGTAGGAGGTGCCGATGCTGAACAGCGAGAAAAGGGTGGGGTGGTCGAACTGGACCTGCTGCAGCTCGGTCACCATTTCGTTGTAGTCGTGGTACGCCGAGTCGGCGGGCGGAAACGCCTTGAGGAATTCCTCGGGCGTCGCGAAGCGCACGAGCCGCAAATGGAGCCGGCGCAGGGCCATGGCCTCGTCGGGCGTGGCCTCGACGAGGACGTAGTCGTGGCCGACCTCGATGACGTCGGCGCCGGTGGCCGCGATGGCGGAACGGGTGTGGACGTCGAAGACCTGCGAGATCTTGTAGGTCCCGGTGTCCTTGAAGGGCTGGGCGGCGGCGGGCGCCGCGGCCGCAAGCCCGAGCAACAGCAGGGCGAGCATGAGCCCCAGCAGGGACGGAAGATGGCGAGATGGCTGGTTTCTCAACATGTTTTTTCCTTTCTGAAGCCGGCGAGGCGGGCAGGTCGCCACGCGGAGCGCAAGGGGTGCGCTCGTTTCGCGTCAGTTTCAGTCTCCAGCCTACTGAGCTTCAGCCGCGATTGGTATCGTCTCTAGGGAGGATCTTTTGGGGGCTCCTCCTCCTCTCTAGAGAGGAGGAGGGCCTACCTGAAAAGGTGGTAAGGGGTGGGGAAATCCGCCCCCTGGACATGGAGGCCGGCGGGGACGCCGGCCTCTCGGAGGGGTGGCAGCGTCAGGGTGGAGCTCGCTCGCCTCGTGGCCCGCCGTCGCCGTGGTCTTCAGGGCTATTGGCCGGCACAAGGCGGGGTGGCGGTAATAAAGATATTGTCATGCCACCTGTTGGTGCCACACGTCGGGTTGTCATCCAGCAGGTCGATGCCAGCGGAGTTGAAGGCGGTGTTGCCCAGGGCGGTGTTGTGTTCGACGACATTGTTGCCGGAGCCGGTAGCGATGTGGATGCCGCTGGCGACGTTGCCTGAGCTTACGTTGTCGTGGATGTGATTGCCGGAGGATGCGGAGCCAACGCCTCCGACTCCAACCGAAATGCCGTCGATGTACCCCAGGGTGGTGTTGTTCTCGATGACGTTTCCGCTGCCGCCCGTAACCGCGATTCCGGCGGCGCTGCCGGCGAGAAAGACGAAGCCGTTCATCACGTTCTCTTGAACTTGTCCGTTGGTAGAATTGCCAAGGGCCACACCGACACCGAAGGCTAGTGCCAGCACGTTCTTGTTCAAGCGGACATTCGTGACCGTCGTGCCGCTCACCGCCCCAGTTGCGATGCCGACCACACAAAAGGACGCGGTGACACTCTCCACCTTACTATTGTCGGCATTGTCGAGCTCAACAGCCTCTCCGAAGGCTGAGAGCACGCCGGGTCCCTTGATCTCCACATCGGTCAACCGGCTCGTGGCGGAGTATACGACAATGCCTCTGTCGCTGCTCAAGGATCCGGTGAGTTGGTGGGTGTTCAAGCTCAGGTGGACATGGCTCGCCTGAATCGTGATCGCGTCACCCGTACACGACAGGTCGGCGTCAAGCCGGTAGTCGCCCGGCGCCGTGATGGTGTAGGGGCACGCGGTGATCGACGTCACGGCGTGCGCCGGAGTTGCAAGTAAAGCCCCAAGGGCGGCCAGAGCGATCGCGCTCAGCTTCGTTGTCCTCATGATCAATGCGCGTTTCATGACTTTTCCTCCTCAAAGAGATCCTTCGTTTTCGGGCTCTCCCTCGACTGCGTCCGGCGTCGCGTCGGCGGCGCTTCCGGTGCCGGCTTGCTGTCGAAGGTCAACCCCAGGATACAGGCCGGCGACGGCCTTGGGTATCGTCTCTAGCGATGAATTTTGAGGGCCGCGGCCTCCTCTCTAGGGAGGATACGGCCTCCTCTCTAGAGAGGAGGCCGGCCTACCTGAAAGGGTGGGGGAATTACTGGTAGGTCACAACGAGCTGCGGCCAATTGGCCGCGGTCGAGCTCTCGCCGGAGTAGTAGCCGATGTACACCCCGGCCCTCTTCTCCCGACCCCCTCGACCCCCTCACCGGGAGAAGAGGGAGCAAGGCAGGAACGCCCCAGGGGTACCCCTCTCCCGGGGAGGGGGGATGGGGTGGTCGGGAGAGGTGCAGGGGTGAGGGTCTTCGGGTGGGGAAACTCTGAGACACGTTAAGTTAGCGCCTATGGGGTCTTGGGCGGGGAAAACGGGGCGTGCCGGCCCGGCACGCCCCGCGAAGAGCTACAACCTACGACCTGAAACTACGCCTGAGCCTTCGTCTCGTGCTGGCCCGCCGGTGCGGGCTCGGCGGCCGGCGGAGTCGCCACCGGCGTCTTGGTGCCCTTGCCCTTGCTCTTGGAGCGCCGGCCCTTACGGTCGCGCAGGGGCGCCGTCTTGAACTGCACGAGGCGCTCGTTCTTGGTCCCGAGCGTCGCCTTGGCCGCGCCGCGTAGGCGCCGCGCCAGCTCCCTCCCTTCCTTGACGGCCGCCTCCATCTCCTGCGTGAGCTGCTGCTTGAGACCGATGGTCGAATTCTTGCGGGCGTTGAGGTCCGTGATCGAGCCGACCAGCTTCTCCAGGCTGGCGATCATTTCCTGCGTGATCTTCAGCACCTCGGGGTTGTCCTGGGAGGCCGTCAGGACGTTCTTGAAGTCCAGAAGGATGTCGGCGAGCGAATTGATAGTGGCCATTTTCTTTCTCCTTTCGTAAACCTTGGGGTTTCAGTTTCTTTCCCCGGCCTCACGATGAAGCCGAGGGGTCCAACCGCTGCGACTGTCTGCTCCTGCCCACAGCGAGGTGGGCCGCGAACGGTGACCGCCGTGTTCATTTCACCTCTCCTTCCTGAGCGTCCGGAGCCTCCAGTGGCTCCGGAAACTGTCTTCGGACTGTCGAATCCCACCGAACGAGGAGGATTATACAGATGGTGACACCGATGTCAAGGGGGAGATGATACAAATTTTTATGTCCCGAGCCGTTTGCGGTCTGCGACGACCAGGGCGCGGCTTCCAGCGATGCGCCGGAAGCAAGGTTCCTGCAATCGGGAATCGCCGCGGGAGGCAAAGGCGGACGGGCGGAGCTCGGGAGCGCAGGGAGAGTACAATGGCGATGATCCGACTGCCCCGAGATTCCTGGTCTGGGATGATATGGAGACAGGAGGTCTCCTCGCGCGGGAAGCAATCGCCAGACTACGGGTCGCGCAGCCTGGCCGCCGAGTCCCGCGACTGGATCCACCGCCCGTCCACCCCGAGGGTCGGGCCTCTTGACCCACGGGTCGCGCCGCCTGACCCAAGGGTCGGGACTCTTGACCCTTGGGTCACGTGACTTGACCAGGGGTCGCGCAGCCCGACCCTCGGGTCGCGACACCCGAGGGACGGGTCGCACAGCTTGATCCTCGGGTCGCACAGCTCGCCCCAGGGGTCGCGGCACCCGAGGGACGGGTCACCCTCCTCTACCGTCGCCGTAACCGGTGGTGGTAGAGAGGACGGTGACGCCCGCCTCCCGAACCCAAAGAGGCAACGTCGCGGTTGTTGTTTCCAGCCCCCGCCCAAGACCCTCATCACCCCGGCCCTCTTCTCCCGACCCCCTC
>JBAPYB010000469.1:0-3701 GCA_049284515.1 Thermoanaerobaculia bacterium | reverse complement strand
GGAGAAGAGGGAGAAAAGCAAGAAAGACTCCGAGCTCTGAGGCAGAGTAAGGCGAATCGGAGATGCCGGCGGATCAACCCCAAACCTATGTCGCCAAGTCCCCCTCTTCTCCCGGCCGGCGGGGGGGAGGCTGGGAGAAGAGGGCCGGGGTGATGAGGGTTCTTTTTCGCCGGCGCTCCCAGGGGAAGCTTTCTCCCCCACCCCCTGTTTGAATCCACAGCCATGGGAGACCCGACGATGAAACGAGCCCCGATCCTTCTCCTCTCCGTCCTCGCCTTGGCGGGCCGCGGCTTCGCCCAGACGGCCCCGGCAGGCCAGGAGGTCGATCCGTGGGTGTCGTTGAAGACGGTGCGGCAGAGCCTGGTGGAGGCGGGGCCCACGGGGGCGAGCTTCGTGCAGACGTACATTCCCGCCGGCTTCACCTCGGGCGAGAAGGAGAACGGCAAGCTGGCCCTGGCCCTGCCCGACTGCCTGCGGTGGGACTACACGGCGCCCTATCCCAAGAGCTTCCTCATCTGCGGCGGCGTGCTCTATGCCTGGAACGAGGAGGACAAGACCGGCCGCCGCTACCGCGTGGACCGCAAGAAGGAGCCCGGGCTCGACCTGCTCCTCCTCGGGGTGGACGAGCTCAAGGACCGCTACCGCGCCACGGGGAAGGCCGTGGAGGGCGGCCGGGTGGAGATCGCCCTCACGCCCAAGGACAGCAAGGACAAAGCTAAGACCTCGGCGCTGACGGACGCCACGCTGACGGTCGACCCCGCCACCAAGCGGGTGACCGGCATCGCCTACCACGACCGGGAGGGGAACCTCACCCGCTTCGAGATCGCCGGCTACGAGGACCTCCCCCGCCAGGGGCGCTTCACTCCTCCCAACGGAATCAAGTGGGAGGAGCAGTAGGGAGCGCCTTTTCGTATAATGCCCTCCAGCCGGGACACGACCGGATCGTCCTGCGTAGAAACCGACCGCCATGGCCGCCGCCGAGAACTCCTTCGACATCGTCTCCACCGTGGACCTCCAGGAGGTCCGCAACGCCGTGCAGCAGGCGGAGAAGGAGATCGCCAACCGCTACGACCTCAAAAAGGCGGCGTCGGAGCTGCGCCTCGACGGCGAGGAGATCGTGCTGGAGACGGCGGACAACTACACCCTCCATCAGGCGCTCGACGTGCTCAAGTCGAAGCTGGTCAAGCGCGGCATTCACCTGAAGTCGCTGCGCTACGGCAAGGTCGAGCCGGCGAGCGGCAGCCGCGCCCGGCAGAAGATCACCCTCCAGCAGGGCATCCCCATCGAGACGGCGAAGAAGATCGTCGCCGAGATCAAGACCCGGAAGCTCAAGGTGCAGGGCGCCATCCAGGGGGACACCGTGCGCGTCTCCGGCAAGAACCGCGACGATCTGCAGGCGGTCATCGCGATGCTCAAGGAGCTCGACCTCGACGTTCCCCTGACGTTTTCCAATTATCGCTCCCAGTGAGGCTCCCAGTGAGATGGTCCCGATGAGAGCTGCCCGATCGCCGATCTCCCGAAGGTTCCTGGTTCTGGCCGGCTTGGCGTGCCTGCTGGCCGCGGCGGCTCCCGCCTGGGCGGTGCGCTACGAGGACGGCCAGCGCATCCAGGTCACGGGCGTCGTCCTCGACGCCCAGGGGCAGCCGCTCTCGGGCGTGCGCGTGGTGTTCGAGGGCAGCCGCACCTACTTCAGCATCCGCGAGCTGCGCCGGACGGCGGACAAGGACGTGCGCAAGGTGACGGCGACGACGGACGCCGCGGGCCAGTACACGATCACCTGGCCGTGGGACAGCTACTTCAACCACTTCGAGGTCGTCGTGGGCGTGCCGGTGCGGGTTAAGACGGGCGAGAGGCTGGAGGAGCTGGCCCGCCAGGACGTCACCCGCCGGGTGCTCGCGGGCAGCCCGGCGGTGGTGGCGGTGACGGTGGAGAATCGCCAGTTCATCGACCACCTTCGCGAGCTGCTGGCCTCGATCAAAACGGACGATCAGCGCCGGGTGTACGAGGAGATGGGCAAGCCCGACCGCGTGCGCAACGTCCAGTACCCCGGTTATCTGGAGTCTTCGTGGTGGTACTTCGAGAGCGGCAAGGTCTACCGCTTCCGCGATGGACGGCTGGAGCAGGTGGTCCCTTTCGACCCGGTGCGCGGCCTTTGAATCCCCTCAAGAGAAGGACCGAGCCGTTGCCCCCCGACCAGCCCCTCGCCAGTCTTCACCCCACCGAGGTCGCGACGGCCGGCAGCCGCTCCGCGCTCGCGACCCGTTTCATCGATCTGGTGGCGGACAAGCTGTTGGCCACCGAGGCGGTCTTCCGCCATCACCTCGACTCGGACGTCCCCTTCATCCACATGACCGGGGAGTACATCTCGCACGGCGGCGGCAAGCGGGTGCGCCCCGCCCTGCTGCTGCTCGCCGCCCGCCTGCTCGGTCATGATCTGGGGGATCGTGGCGACGAGGCGGTGACCTACGCCGCGGTGGTGGAGCTCATCCACACGGCGACGCTGATCCACGACGACATCATCGACCACGCCACTCTGCGCCGCGGCCAGCCGACGCTCAACCACCTCTGGGGGAACAACCTGACGGTGCTGCTGGGCGACTGGATCTACACCAAGGCCATGCAGATGGCGCTTTCGCACGGCCAGATCGAGGTCATCCAGCGGCTCTGCCAGGCGACGCTCAAGATGACCGAGGGCGAGCTGCTGGCCTACCAGCGCCTGGGCGCGCCGGACCTGACGATCGAGGAGTACTTCGAGATCATCGACCGCAAGACCGCGCACCTCTTCGCCGCCGCCTGCTCGATTCCCAGCCTCATCCCGCCCCAGCGCCCGGAAGCCGGGCAGGTGCTGGCGCGCTACGGCCGGGCCCTGGGGATCTGCTTCCAGCTCGTGGACGACCTGCTCGACTTCACGGCCCGCGAGAGCGACCTCGGCAAGGCCGTGCTCTCGGACCTCAAGGAGGGCAAGCTCACGCTCCCCCTCATCCTTCTCCTGCCGCGGGTGGAGCCGGCGCAGCGGCGGCTGGTGGAGCAGGTGCTGGAGGACCGCAGCTTCAGCCGCGTCTCGGCGCAGCAGGTCCTCGACCTGGTGCGCGCCGAGGGCACCCTCGAAGAGGTCGCCGCCATGGCCGAGGAGTACGCCGCCGAGGCGAAGCGGGCGCTAGAGTTCTTTCCGCCCAGCGACGCCCGAGAGGCGCTGGAGTTTGCCCCAGACTTCGTCCTCCACCGGCGTTCGTAGCGGCGGCGGCACGATCCCCAGCACACCCCTTTGTTCCCCCCGCGGCAGCGGCGGCACGGCGGCCCCGGGCACCGGCGATACCGGCAATATTGCCATGGCGGCCGGCCGCTCCAGCCCCAGGATCAGGGCGTAGCGGAAGCGGCGCGGGCGGGCGTCCAGCCACTGGTGCCGGCCGGGCACGATGAGGATGGAGGCGGGGTCGGAGCGCAGCGGATCGGGCGGCGAGTCGCCCGTGAACAGGAGTGCCTTCTCCAGCTCCGTTGCGGGCGCCTGCTCCAGGGAGAGGTAGCCGGTCACCTCCCGCCCCCAGTCGTAGAGCACGGGAGAGCCCGGTGGACGGACGGACGCCGGCAACACGGGGGGCTGGGGAGTGACCGAGGTCGCCGGCACGGGCGAGCCGGCGATCTCCCCGAGCCGGGGCTTGAGGGGCCCAAGCCGCGGCCGGCCCCAGCGGCCCATGGGCGGG
>JBAPYB010000468.1:0-7151 GCA_049284515.1 Thermoanaerobaculia bacterium | reverse complement strand
CGGCTGGGCCGCTTGAGCCGCGGCGGCGCGGGCCTGCTGCTCGCGCTCCCGTAGACGGCGCTCGCGGGCCGCGATCTTCGACTCCCGCTCCGCCAGCGCCCGCTCGCGGGAATCCAACTGCTTGTGCTGGTCAGGTGCCACGGCGGCCGGAGGAGGCGGCGTCTCCGGATGGATCTGCACCGATTGCGGCACGGGCCTCAGCTCGCTGACGGGGGGCTGAGGCGTGGCCGCGGGCACTGCGGGAGCTGCCGGAGCCTGGGCCGTCTGTGAGGCCGGAGCAGGCTGTGCGCTGTGCTCCTGGCTGCGACCGCAGGCGAAGCTGACGAGGGCGGCGGCGCAAAGGCAGGCAAGAAAGATCTGGGTCTTCAAATCTCGCATGGTCGGAATCTCCCAGCCATACAACGGCGGCGGGCTCTGCGGAATTTCGACGCGCCCTTCAGCGCCGGCGGGAGGGATCGAAGCGGATGACCTCGCCTTCGCGCACCGGCGGCTGCGGGGCCGGCACCGCCGTCGGCCTGGACGGCGCCGCAGGCTCCGGCGCCGGCGCCGTTTCGGCCGGAGCGCCGGCCTCCTGGAAACGCAGGCCGAATTCGGCCGCCGGATCGGTGAAGGTGGTCAGGGCGGCGAAGGGGACCCTCAGTCGCTGGCGCGAGCCGCCGAAGCTCAGCAGCACGGAGAAGGCTTGCGCGTCGACCTCCAGCCCCCAGAACTGGTTCTGAAGGATGATCGTGATCTCTTCGGGGTGTTGATCGCGCAGGAAGCGCGGCATCTCGACGCCCGGGAACCCGGTGCGGAACCCGACGTAGAAGTGGTGCTCGCCCGGCAGCCCGTGCTCGGCCACCTGCCCCAGGATCCGGCGCACCGCGTCCCGAAACGCCTCCTGGAGGATGGCGGGATAGTCGATCTTGTCCGGGTCCATGGTCCTCTCCGTTTCGCGCGGCAGCATGGGCCGCGGTCCATGGAAAGTCAACCGCTCAGGGCGGATCGACGGTTCCAGCCGGAGTCCAGGGACCGCAGCGCAGCACCCGCCAGGCCGCCAGCCAGCTCCCCTTCCAGGCCCCGTACTTGCGGATCGCCCCTTCCCCATAGCGGCTGCAGGTGGGCGTGAACCGGCAGTGGATGCCAAGCTCGCCCATGTGCGGCGAGAGCGTCGCCTGGTATAGATGAATGGCGCCGAGCAGCGCGCGGCCGGAGAGCTGGTCGCGCGGCGGCCGGGCGAAGTCGCAGGCCAGGAGGAGACAGGCGGCGAGGATGACGAGCCAGATCTTCAGCCGGTGACGGCGTACCGGGTCCATGTCTCCAGCTTAGCTCACCAGGGAAGCGTCCCGGTCGCCACCCGGCCCAGCCAGAGGGCGACGAGCGCCGCCAGATTGCCCAGGAGCAGACCGTCGAGTCGAGCCGAGCCGCCAGACGCCACGGGCGACGGAGACGAGCATCAGCCCCCAGACCGCCCAGCCGTCCGCCCCGGCGCGGCGAGGATTTCGACTAGCCCGAGCAGAGGCAGCAGCCGTGGTAGCAGACGGCGAACTGCGGGCCGCAGAAGGTATCGCACTGCGACGCCTTCTGGCAAAGCGGGACTCCGGGCGGCTGACAGATGTAGCCCTGGCTCACCGTGGGAGTGCTCAGACTGCCGGCGACCGCGAGAGCGACGACACCGAGGAACATCGTGAGTTTCCTTTTCATCGGCTTTTTTCCTCCATCCTAAGTAGTCGGACTCTGGACGCCTGGGTCCGCCGGGAGGATGATACCCGCTTTCAGCTCACGAGACCTGGACTAGGGAGCGAGGGTCACCACGGCAACGTCCCGGTCGCCACCCGGCCCAGCCAGAGGGCGAGCTGGTCGCGAGGCGGCCGGGCGAAGTCCAGGGCCAGGAGGCGCAGGTGGCGAGGAGGAGAATCCCGATTTTCAGCGGGCGGCTGCGCGTCGCGCCCATCGTTTCCAGCTTAGCGCAGTCAGAGCGCAGTGACCGCTATCATGGGCTCAGAATGACGGGGCGCAACTCGCCGCGCCGGACTGCACGAGGCATTCAGAGACATTCAAAGGGAGGAAACTGAATTGGACATCAAGAGAGTCGGCTCGCAACCCTCCGGCAAAGGACCGGCCGAATACTTCACCGGCACCGTACGCATCGACCCTCTGTTCCAGGCACCCGGTCCGGCACGCGTGGTCGGTGCCAGCGTCACGTTCGAGCCCAGCGCCCGGACGGCATGGCACACGCACCCGCTAGGCCAGACCCTGGTCGTGACGGCTGGCTGCGGCCTCGCGCAGCGCTGGGGAGGCCCGATCGAGGAAATCCGGCCCGGTGACGTGATCTGGTTCCCGCCAGGTGAGAAGCATTGGCACGGCGCTACGGCAACCACCGCCATGACGCATATCGCCATTCAAGAACGGCTCGATGGCAAGACCGTGGACTGGATGGAGAAGGTCAGCGACTGAACGCCCAAGTAGGCGTGCCGGGCCTCACCAGGGCAGAGTCCCGGTCGCTACCCGTCCCAGCCACAGGGCGAGGAGCGCACCCAGGTTGGCCAGCAGCAGAGCGTCGACCTTCACCAGCCGCACCCACCGGAGCGCCGGGGGGGAACAGAGCGCCACCCCCCAGGCCGCCCAGACGAGGACCAGCTCGGCCGCGAGGACAGGGGCCAGGGGGTGGAGGGCCACCGTCGCCGACCAATCCCCTTTGGCGAGCGCGGCGAAGGCCCGGGTCATGCCGCAACCCGGGCAGGGCAGATGGAAGAAGCGGCGAAGCAGGCAGATGGAGCTCGCCGCGTCGCCGGCTGGCGTCCAGACGTGGAGGACGGCGAGCCCGGCCAGCCCCGCGAGGCCCGACAGAACCCAGCGGGACCCCGAGCGCACCAGCCCGGGGTCCCAGATCCTAATCGGCATACGGCGCGAGGTCTTCGCGGGTGAGCCCGACGAAGTCACCGAAAGCCAGGAGCTGCATGGTGCCCACGATCGACACCGCGAGCGGCGAGAGAATCAGGGCCCCGACACAAAGTAGGACGCCGCCGACGAAGTTGGCCGCCAGGAGCAGCACCATATTGGCCAGGAGGAGCATCAGAAAGTTGGCGGTCTGAGGCTTCACGATCTCGATGCTCCGCTTGATGGCCGTGATCGCGTCCATCTGCTTGAACATCACCAGCGGCAGGGCAAACACCAGATAGGTCCCTGCAAGGACAGGATAGACCAGCAGGACGATGATGCTCAGCGGCACCGTCATGCAGCCCAAACAGCCGGTCACGTTCGCGAACGCCTGACCCATCCGGCCGCCGCTCCCAGCGCCCAGCGCTCCCAGGACGGTCGGCGTGAAAAGGATGGCAGTGAAGATCAGAGGCACGAGGAAGAGGGCCAATCCGAGGATCGTCGTGTCCTTGAACCGTTGGAAACCTTTGAAGATATCGGGCACTTGGGCCGGCACCCCAACGATTCTCTTGGCCAGATAGATGAAGATACCGCCCATCATCGGACCGATCACCAGCAGGATGGGCAAGAAGCACAGCAGCTCTGAGACGAAGATGACGAGGTGTGCCAGCAGGATCGCCAACACGTACTCGAGCCAATAGGGTTTGATGAGAGCCCAGGCCTGGTTGAACCAGTCGCTGATCCGGACGGTGGCCGTCCCTGGAGGCGGGCCGGAAGGCGGAGCCGGCGCGTAGGCTGGCGGCAGAGGGGACGGTGGAACCGGCGGCTCGGAGGGTTCGCTCATGGCTCGGACATCTCCTTTCAGAGAATGCCTTCAGGAAAATCTCTCCCTTTCGGCTGCTCCGGGCGAGGGTCACCCGGAACCGGGCGAGGGAGAAGGGGAATCCTCCTCCCTCTGGGATGATCAGAAGCGGTTGGCGTACTCGCTGACGCCGGGGATGATGAATCGCTCGCCCTTGGTGGCCTTTACGATACAGATGACGTGGAGCACGAGGATCCCGAGCAACAGGAGAGGCCACAGAAGCCATGTAAAGCACCCCAGAACGGGGATATGGCCGACGATGGCCAGGATGATGAACACAACGATGCAGACGACGAAATCGAGCACGGTCAGCACCAGGCCGTGCTTCGCGTGCCACTGAACTTCCGGATCGTTTTTCTCGACCACGAGGGGAATGATGGCAAGCAGCCCGAGGTAGGCGAGGACGAGCATGATCCCACGGTTCTGGCTGACGCCCCCGGGGGGCGTCGCCCCGGGAGGTGGCGGAGGCGGAGTGTAGGACGGCGGCGGAGGAACGTTGGGATCACTCATCGTGGCAGCTCTCCTTTCAAACGGATGGACCGGCCAGACCTCTGGCCACAGAGTATACAGGTCCGCGTCCTCCGGAAAAAAGCTGGCCGGCGAGCCCTCAGGCTCTTAGAAGTTGCTTGCTTTTTCGGCTTCCAGGATCGTCCCGGCCCCGAGCTCGGCCAGCGACTCCCGCAGCTCCTCCAGCCGCTCCTCGTGGACGGCCAGCTCGAGCCGCGCCGCCGCACCATACTCCTCGCGCTCCAGCTCGACCTCGGGCGGCCGGATCAGGCGCTTCACCGCCCCCACCCTCTCATACGGCACCTCGACGACGAGCCGGGAGACCGGCACCCGCGACACTACAGACAATCCCGCCATCGCCTCCCGCGCCGCCGCGGCGTAGGCCCGCGCCAAGCCCCCCTTGCCCAGCTTGGTGCCGCCGAACCAGCGGACGACGACGGCCACGACGTCCGACAAGCCGGCGCCGCGCAGCACTTGGAGAATGGGCACCCCGGCGGTGCCCGCCGGCTCGCCGGCGTCGGCGCTGCGCTCCCGGGGCGGATTCCCCAGCCGCCAGGCCCAGCAATGATGGGTGGCGTCGGGATGCCGCCGGGCCAACGCTTCGAGGAACCCCTTCGCCGCCGCCTCGTCCGCCGCCGGGCCGACGACCGCCAGAAAGCGCGAGCCCTTCTCCCGGATCTCGGCCCTGGATTCTCCGGCTGGGGCAGGGTACGCGGCCATGGAATCCCCGCTCAGGGGAGGCCGGTCACCTTTTGGTAGAGGGACCGGTAGCGGGCCACGACTGCGTCCTGGCTGAAGCGCTCCACGGCCTGGCGCCGCCCCTCCTCGCCGAAGCGCCGCCGCAGGTCTTCGTCGCCCAGCAGGCGCAGGGCCGCCGCGGCCATCCCCGCCACATCCCCCACCGGCCGGAGGAAACCGGTGACGCCGTCGTCCACCACCTCGGGCAGGCCGCCGGCGTTGGAGGCGATCACCGGCACCTCGCACGACATCGCCTCGAGGGCCGCGAGGCCGAACGACTCGGACTCGGAAGGGAGGAGGAAGAGGTCGGCTCCCACCAGCATGTCCTCGACGAGAGGGAGGCTGCCGATGAAGGTGATGGAGCCGCAGATGTGGTGCTCGCGGCAATATTGCTCGACCTTGCCGCGGTCCGGCCCGTCGCCCACCATCAGCAGACGCGAGGGGACCTCTTTCTGCACCCGCTCGAAGATGGCGATCACGTCCAGCACCCGCTTGACGGGACGGAAGTTGGAGATGTGCACCAGCAGCCGCTCCCCCGGCCGGGACCAGCGGCACGCCCCGGGCGTCTTGCGCGCGGCCTCGAAGCGGGCCGGATCGATGAAGTTGGGAATGACGTGGATCTCGTTGCGCGTCCCGAGCTGCTCGATCGTGGTGCGGCGCAGCGATTCGGAGACGGCGGTGACGGCGTCGCTGCGGTTGACGCCCCAGCGGGTGGTCTCCAGGTAGTTGGGGTCGTTGCCCACCAGGGTGACGTCGGTGCCGTGCAGCGTCGTCACCACCGGCAGCGGCGCCGGCGCCATGATCTCCCGGGCGAGCACGGCCGACACGGCGTTGGGAATGGCGTAGTGGACGTGCAGCACGTCGAGCGGCGCGTGGCGGGCCACCTCCACCATCTTGGTGGTGAGGGCGAGCGAGTAGGGGGGGAAGTTCTCGAACAGCGGGTAGGTGGGAGTCACCACCTCGTGAAAGAAGATGCGCGAGTTGATGAACGTCAGCCGGGAGGGGAGGGCGTAGCTGATGACGTGGACCTCGTCTCCGCGCTCGGCGAGCGCCATGGCGAGCTCCGTCGCCACGATGCCCGATCCGCCGTAGGTGGGATAGCAACTGATGCCGATTCTCACCGCACCCCTCCCGGCAGGACGGCGAGCGGATCCCCCACGGCCAGCGGCCCGCGGCTCCAGAACGGCTCGCCGAAGGCGGCGCCGATCAACTGCCCGAAGTGCCGCGCCCGCCCGTCCACCGACAGGCGGAACTCCGGCGAGGCCACCTTGGTCGCGGGGCCTTTGTCCTCGTCCTTGTCTTCCGGCTGGTGAAGCTGGCTGCGATAGGCCCGCAGCGAGGCGAGCTTCGCCTCCCAGGCCAGGGTGACGTCGACGATGAAGCTCGGCACGAACAGGTCGTGCTGCATGTAGGCGAACATGGCGGCCGGCCGGAAGGGCGCGCCCTCGCCCCGGTGGCGCAGGCCGGCGTAGAAGCAGGCGGCCTCCACGAGCTGGTGGCCGCGGGTATGGTCCGGGTGGCGGTCGTGGGGCGAGGGCGCCAGCACCAGGTTGGGCCGCCACTCGCGAAGCTTGGCGATCAGCGAGTCCTCCTCGACCGGGCCGGTGCGCAGGCCGCCGTCGCCGCAGTCGAGGAAGTCCAGGGCCGCCGCGCCCAGCGCCGCCGCAGCCTCCTCGGCCTCCGACCGCCGCTCCTTTGCCGTGCCCCGGGTGCCCCGCTCGCCGCGGGTGAGGTGGAGGATGCCCACCTTCCGTCCCTGGCCCGCCAGCAGCGCGACCGTGCCGCCGCAGCCCAGCTCCACGTCGTCCGGATGGGCGCCGACCGCCAACACGTCGAGCTTCATGGCACGATCACCTGCAGATGGGCGGAGTCGAGCTCCATCTGCTCCCACAGGCTCTCGGCAAAGCCTGGACCGTACTTCCCTGGAAAGTGGGCGGTCGAAAGGATCCGCTCCTGCGGCTTGCCCAGCGGCAGACAGGCCTCGCGGAGCTGCTGGGTGCGGCGGTCGACCACCTCGTTCTTGCGCGCCGCGGCGGCCATCGCCTTCTCGCCGAACACGTCGAGCGCGTGGAGGATCTGGTCCCGCGTCTTCTCGAACGGCCGCTCGAGGTTGGGATCGGCCGTCAGGGCCGCGGTGCGCAGCTCGGTGAGCGCCGCGTCCAGGCAGCGCCGCACCGGTCCTGCC
>JBAPYB010000467.1:0-8941 GCA_049284515.1 Thermoanaerobaculia bacterium | reverse complement strand
CGCTGCAGGGCGGGTCGCGCCCCCTTCCGACCCGCCAGACCCGCCCCTACACGAAGCAAAGTCAGCGCCTATACCCTCCCCGGGAGAGGGGAACCCGGCTGGGCGGTCTGGCTGTTCTCCCTCTTCTCCCGGTGAGGGGGGTTGGGAGGGGGCGGGAGAAGAGGGCCGGGGTGATGAGGGTCTTGGGAGCGACGAGGCCGTCGATCATCTGCTGCTCGGCGTGCCGGACCTGGAGGCCGGGATGAAGTGGTTCGAGGAGAAGACGGGGATCCGGCCCATGGCGGGCGGCAGCCATCCCGGCCGCGGCACCCGGAACGCCCTCGTCTCGCTCGGCGGCCGGCACTACCTGGAGATCATCGCTCCCGATCCGGCGCAGGCCGGAGCCGACAACGAGATGGTCGCCGGCCTGAAGAAGCTCACGGCGCCACGGCTGATCACCTGGGCCGCGGCCAGCACCGACCTCGAAGCCACGATCTCGCGGCTCGACGCCGAGAAAGTCGCCCACAGCCCCGTGCTCCCCGGCTCGCGGAAGCGTCCGGACGGGCGGGAGCTGGCCTGGCGGACCGTCGCCGTGCAGAGCGATTTCGGCGGATTGATCCCTTTCTTCATCGATTGGGGCGCTACGGCTCACCCGTCGGCGGATGCGCCCGCCGGCGCCCGCCTCCTCGCCCTGACCTTCCGCCACCCCAAGCCCAAGGCGCTCACCGCGGAGCTTGCCTGCCTCGGCATCGCCGCCGTGGTCCGGCAGAGCACCCAGACCGGCCTCACGGCGCGCCTGGAGACCCCCCGCGGTGCCGTGTCGCTCGACTGATCGGCCGATCCCAATGTGGGGGTGCGCAACCTTTTCCGCACTGCGGCGTAGATAATGCCGCGACGTTCCTAGCGGAAAGGACGGGCTCTTGATCCGCGTTGAAACCCTGACCAAGAAGTTCGGTGACAAGACCGCCGTCGACGGCCTCTCCTTCGGCGTGGATGGAGGAGAGATCTACGGGCTCCTGGGGCCGAACGGCGCCGGCAAGACGACGACCCTGTCGATGCTGAGCGGCCTGCTGGCGCCGGATTCGGGCCGCATCACGTTCGAGGGCGTCGACCTCGCGAGCGATCCCATCGGCTGCAAGCGCCGGCTCGGAATCGTGCCTCAGGAGGTCGCCCTCTACGAGGAGCTGTCGGCCGCGGAGAACGTCCGCTTCTGGGGGAGTCTCTACGGCCTCTCCGGCAAGGGGCTCGCCCAGGCGGTGGAGGAGGCCCTGGCCCGGGTGGGCTTGAGCGGCCGGGCGCGCGACGCCGTCAAGACCTATTCCGGCGGCATGAAGCGGCGCCTCAATCTCGCCCTCGGGCTGGTCCATTCGCCCCGCGCCCTGCTGCTCGACGAGGTGACGGTGGGGATCGATCCGCAGGCCCGGGCCAGCATCCTGGAAGTCGTGCGGGCCGCGGCGGACGCCGGCACGGCGGTGATCTACACCTCGCACTACCTCGAAGAGGCCGAGCGCCTGTGCGATCGCATCGGCATCGTCGATCATGGGCGGCTCCTTGCCGAAGGGACGCTCGAAGAGCTGAAAGCGCGGCTCGGCGAGGAGGAGGTCGTCACCCTCTGGGGCCGGTTCACGGAGGATGCGGCACGCACCGCCCTGGTGGATCTGCCGGAGGTGCGGGTGATCTCCGCCGCGGCCGGGCGGATCTCCTTCACGGCCGGAGGACAAGGCGCCGCCGGGCTGCTCGGGACGATCTACGGCAAGAACCTGGCGATCGACCGCGTGGCCATCGAGCCGCCGAGCCTCAACGCCCTTTTCCTCAAGCTGACCGGCCGGGAGCTGCGAGACTGATGCGCCTCCTCCTCGCCATGGTGGGCAAGGACCTGCGGCGGCGCGTCCGGTCGCCACTGTCGACTCTTCTGCTTCTCGCTTTCCCCCTGATCTTCGCCGGGCTCCTGGTTCTCACCTTCGGCGGCAGCGGCAACACGGTGCCCAAGGTCCGCCTGCTGATCGAGGACCGCGACGAGAGTCTCGTCAGTCAATTGTTGGTCGCGGCCTTCCAGCAGGGGGACGCGCAGAAGTATTTCGAGGTGAAAAAACTGGAAAAGGGCCCGGGCGCCGTCGCCGATCCTGCCGCGGTCCTCGAACGCGAGGACGCGACGGCGCTCCTGCGCCTGCCTGCCGGGCTTTCCGGCGACGTGCTCGCCGGCCGCCCGGCGAAGCTCGAGCTGGTGAAGAGCCCGGCCCAGTCAATCCTGCCGGAGGTCGCCGAGCAGGTGACCACGGTGCTCGCCGACGGGCTCTCCGCCGCCTCCCGCCTGCTGCGCGGGCCGCTCGATCAGATGCGGACGACTCCGAAGGGAGGACCTTCGGACCCGAAAGTCGCCGAGGTCGCCGTCCTCGTCAACCAGGTGGTGACGCGGGCCCGGCCCTACGTGCTGCCGCCCGTGATCACTCTCGAAACCGCGGCCCGCCCTGAGCCCGGAGGCCCGAAGCCGCCGGCCGGCCCGTCTCCCACGACGTCGCTCTTCCTGCTCGTCCTGCCCGGCGTCTCGGTCTACGCCCTCTTCAACCTCGCGGACCAGTCGATGCGCGACCTTCTGGTGGAGGCGAGGCTCAAGACCCTGAAGCGCCAGCTCGCGGGGCCGGTGACGGTGGGGCAGGTGCTGGCCGGCAAGACCGTGGCGACGGCGGCCGTCGCCGCGATCTCTCTCGTCACGTTGACCCTCGTCGGTATCGCCGTGGCGCCGCGCCACGTCAGCCTCGCGGGCTACCTGCTGCTGTCCCTCGCCCTGGTGGTGGCCACGACCGGCTTTTCGTCCTTCCTCTTCGGCCTGGCGCGGGGCGAGAAGCAGGGGGCCACGCTCGCCAACCTGGCCTCGCTGGTGATGGCCTTCGCGGGCGGCGCCTTCCTGCCGCTCAACAGTCTGCCGGCGGCGCTGCGGGCGGTCTCTCCCTTTTCGCTGATCTATTGGGCGAGCTCGGGATATCAGAAGCTGATCGCGGAAAACGCGGGGCTCCGGGCGTTGCTCCCCAACATTGCGGTTCTGGCTGGAGCGGGGCTGCTGCTGCTGGCGGTTTCGGCGCCTCTCTGGCGGCGCCGTCTCCTGCGCGGAGATCTTGCGTGAGCCGCTGGCGCCAGATCGTCCTTCTCGGCCTCAACGACCTCCGGCTGGCGGCCCGCGACCGCGCTGCCTTTGTGTGGATGCTCATGCTGCCGCTCGCAATGATGTGGATTTTCGGTGCGGTGAACAGCGGTGGAGGTCCTGCGAAGGCGAGCCTGGGGATTGAGGATCGGGACGGCGGCTGGTTGGCGCGGGCCCTGGTGAAAGAGCTGGCGGGAGAACGGCTCGAGCTGACCGAGGTCAAACCCGGCGGTGCCGGCGGCAAGGAGGCTCCGCCGCGCACGCTGATCATTCCGCAGGGGTTTACCGCCAACGTGCTGGCCGGTCGCCAGCAGGTCCTCCGGCTGGAGAAGGCGAGCAAGGCGAGCGAAGAATTCAGCCTGGCGGCGGAGGCGAACAGTGTGCGCGCAATCGTACGCATCATCGGCCGCCTCGCCGAGCTCGGTCCGCAAGCGCAGCCGCAGGCCTTCACAGCGCTCGCCGCACGCCCACCGCTGGTGAGCGTCGCCGTCTCGACGGCCGGCGGCGGCCACCCGGTGCCCCACGGCTTCGCCCAGAGCGTTCCCGGGACGCTCACCATGACCGTGCTGATGATGACGCTGATCTATGGCGCCGTGTTCCTCACCCTGGAGAAACGGCAAGGGATGATCCGCCGGCAGGCGATGCTGCCCCTCTCGCGGAGCACGATGTACCTCGGCAAGCTCGCCGGCCGGCTGCTCATCGCCGCAGCCCAGGCCGTCCTCCTGCTGATCGCCGGGCGCTACCTTTTCCATGTTTCCTGGGGCTCGTCGCCCGGCGGCCTGGCCCTGCTTCTCGGCGCCTACCTGCTCGCCGTGGCGGCGCTGTCGACTCTGTTGGGAGCGATCCTCTCGACCCCCGAGCAGGCCGCGGCGGTCGGCTGGATCGCGAGCATGATCCTCGCCGCCCTGGGGGGCTGCTGGTGGCCGAGCGAAGTGACGCCGCGCTGGCTCTGGAAGGCCTCGCACGTCCTGCCCACGCCGTGGGCCATGGACGGCTTCCACGCCCTGATCTCCTTCGGCCACGGAGCCGAGGCCGTGCTGGTGCCCGCGGCGGTGCTGGTGGGGTTCGCGGTGGTGTTTGCGCTTTTGGGGTCGCGGTTCCTGGTGGTAGATTAGAAGCCCTCCGAGGAGAGACGAGATGGATGACCTGAGCTGCGAGATTCCCAAGGGCCGTAAGTTGGCGCCGCACGAGTTCCCCGATCCCGCGGTCGATGTCGCCGCGAGCCCGGGGGCGGCGCCGCAGTTGGCGGTGCTGGCCGGGGGGTGCTTCTGGTGCGTCGAGGCCGTGCTCAAGGAGATCGAGGGCGTGCTGGAGGTCTCGTCCGGGTACTCGGGCGGCACGGCCCAGACGGCGGACTACGACACGGTCTGCTCCGGGATGACCGGCCATGCGGAGGCCATCCAGGTGCGCTTCGACCCGGCTCGCGTCAGCTACGGCCAGTTGCTGAAGGTGTTCTTCTCGGTGGCCCACGATCCCACTCAGCTCAATCGCCAGGGCGCGGACCAGGGCCGGCAGTACCGCTCCGCGATCTTCTACGCGGACGACGAGCAGAAGCGGGTGGCCGAGGCCTACATCCGGCAGCTCAACGCGGCGGGCGCCTATGACGCTCCGATCGTCACCGAGGTGGCCCCCCTGGAGGCCTTCTACGAAGCCGAGGCGTATCACCAGGACTACGCGGCCCGCCATCCCATGCAGCCATATATCCAGTTCACGGCGGCCCCCAAGGTCGCCAAGCTGCGCAAGAATTTTGCGGAGCGGCTCAAGGCATAGGGGCGCGTCGCCGAAGCGGCTGAGACGCTCGGTAACGCATGGGCGTATTTTCAGCGCTCGAGCTCGTCGAGAACCAGATCGATCTCCCAGGGGCGCACGAAGCGAACGGGAACGCCGTTCTCGACGGTATCGAGCCGCAGGGAGGCGTTGACCACGCCCAGACAGTTTGGCCGGTAGGCTTCGAGGAAGCTGTGCGTTCCCCGGGACACCGCCGGGCGGATGAGCTCCGCCGCTTTGACTTCGAGCGCCACCATGCGTTCCCCGCGCCGTACCACGAAGTCGACCTCGGTACCGCTCTTCGCGCGCCAGAATCGAATCTCGTCGAGAAGGTCCAGACGTTTGGCCAGCTCGTTGAAGATCGCATTCTCCCAGAGAGCCCCACGATCGGCCCTTCCGCTACTCGCCTGGAAGCCGCCGAAGACCGCGTTGCGCAGGCCGTTGTCGAGGAAGAAGACTTTGGGGGTGCCGGTGATCTCGGAGCGCCGGCCTCCTGCGAACGGCGGCACCAGCTGGAGCACGTGGGCCTCCTCCGCGATTTCGAGGTACCGCCCCACGGTGCTACGAGACGCCTGAGCCAGCCCCGCCCAGTCCGTGAGGCTCACCAGGTTGCCGATGTCCGCCGCCGCCAACTCCAGCAGCTTCCGAAACACCGAGGGGCGCTCAATCTTGTGGAGATCGGAAGTGTCCTTGAGGACGAAGGCTTCCACCAGGTAGTGCAGAGCCGTCGTTGGATCAGGATCGAACCAGGGTTCCGGATAACCGCCCATGACGACGAGCTTTTCCCACAAATCGCGGAGCTGCAGGTCGCGGATGGCGGGCGCGAGACCCTCGGGAACGAGGGTTGCGACTTCCTGGAGAGAGAAGGGCAGAAGCTGGGTCCGTCGTGCCCTTCCAGCCAAAGACTCCCGCGTCCGCGCACTGAACGCGAACGACGAGCTGCCGGTCGCCACGATGCGGCGCGTCCTTTCGAGGTCGACGAGACCCTTGATGAAAAGCGGCGCCTCCGCGAGGTGCTGGATCTCCTCGAACAGAAGGAGCGTCTCAGGGCTCAGGACCTCAGCCAGGGCATCCAAAGCGAGCGCGGGCGACTGGGCGAGCTCGCGAATCCGGGGTTCCTCCGCATGAAGGATGAGAACCGGGGCCTCGAAGTGAGTCAGAACCTCCCGAATCCACGTCGACTTTCCTGCTTGCCGCGGCCCCACGACCAGCTCCGCTCGACCCGGGCGCAGCTCGAGCCGACGGCGGCGTGCGACGAACGGTTCAGGCAGCGAGGCGGCGAGCAGGTCTCGCTGGTCCCCTGGACGGTCCAGCCAGGGATTGTGGACGCGAAGCGTCGCGAGGAGTGCCGGATCCATGACAGTTGAGCATAGCCCTGGACAATAAGCCTGGTCAATCGCCGCTCTGCCCGGCGATTAGTAGACTTACGCCTCCCTACTTCAGCCCCAGCTTCTTCCCTTCCTCCAGCAGCCCGATCGCCTCGTCGAGCCGCTTCTGCCGGGTCTCCTCGCGTTTCGCGGTGTCGATCCATTTGACGTAGAGGCGGCGGTAGGAGGGGGCGAGGCCCTGGAAGAAGCTCCAGGCTTTCGGGCTCTTCTGGAGGCGCTGCTGGATGTAGCCGGGCACCTCGTCGGCCGCGGACGAGGGAGGGGCTACGGGTTTCCTCGCCGTGGTCACCCCCGGCGGCGGACCCTTGGCGAGGCCCGCGGCGGTCATGCGGCCGCTTTTCACCAGGTCGGCGAAGCGGCGCAGGTTCGGCGCGGACCATTTGGAAGTGTTTTTTCGCGGCGTGACCTTCTGTGCATAACGGTCGTCGTCGAGCCGCCGGACGAGGCTGTCGACCCAGCCGAAGCAGAGGGCCTCCTCCACCAATGCGTCGTAGGAGATGCGGGGCCGGCCTGTGTGTTGCTTGTAATAGATGACCCAGATCTCGGTCTCCGTCTCGTGGTGCGCGGCGAGCCAGGCGCGCCATTCCTCCCGGGTGGTGACGTGCAGGGTCTTCATCGGGCGTTCGTTCTCCTCCGATAGACGAAGTACGCGGGAATTCCCAGGGCGACGACGGCCGCCCCGAGGGCCGCCTCGCGCGGCCGTCCCGCTGCAAGGAGGACGAGCACCAGCAGGACGCTGACGAGAAAAAGGATCGGCGTCACGGGATAGAGAGGAGTCATGTAGCTGGCGGGCGGCGAGCGCCGCCGGATGCGGAAGAGCCCGGCCGCGGTCAGGCCGAGGAACACGACGGTGATGAAGACGAAATAGGCCACGATGGTGTCGAACGTGCCGACGGCGACGAGCAACGCGGCCAGCCCGGCCTGGATGGCGACGGCGCGTGTGGGCGCTCCCGTTCGCGGATCGAGCCGGGCCACGAACGACGGCATCACGCCGTCGCGGGCCATGGCGTAGTAGACGCGCGGGGCCAGGGTCATGAAGGCGAAGAGGCTGCCCAGAACGGAGAGGGCCACGATGGCGGAGAGCACGCGCCCGCCCTCGCCGCCGAAGAGGGCCGCGCCCGCCTGCGCCGCGAAGGCCTCGCTCGTCCCGGCCGCCCCGAGGGGGACGAGGTAGAAGAAGACGGCGCTCACCGCGATGTAGAGCAACGTCACCGCCCCCACGCCGATCACGAGCGCTTTGGGCAGGGTGCGCTGCGGCTCCCGGATCTCGCCCGCCAGGCGGCTCAGGTCCCACCAGCCGCCGAAGGAGAAGAACGCCGCCATCACCGCACCGGCCAGCGCCGGCAGCAGGGGCGGAGCGCCGGCGTGCCGGGCCACCAAGGGGTGGAAGTGCCCGGCGTCGCCGGCTCCCGACAGGAAGCCCCAGATCAC
Source organism: Thermoanaerobaculia bacterium (assembly GCA_049284515.1). Lineage (GTDB taxonomy): Bacteria > Acidobacteriota > Thermoanaerobaculia > Multivoradales > UBA5704 > DATARR01. The sequence continues at coordinate 1,237 of JBAPYB010000467.1, read as the reverse complement.
GAGGAGGAGGAGGAGCGCGACTTTGGCCACCGCCAGAGCGTGGCCGATTCCGGCTGCCAGACGCACACCGGCGAAGTTCGCGACAGCCGCCACCCCGATCGCCCCGAAGGCCACGGCCTTGAGAGGGAGCCCTGGAATTACGGCCTGCGCGTAGGCTCCCAGGCCGGTCGCCAGCGCGGCGGTCAGGCCGGGGTCCATCACGAGCAGGGACATCCAGCCGTAGAGAAACGGCACGGCCGGCCCCCAGGCTTCACGCAGGTAGACGTAGCTGCCACCCGCTTCGGGAAAGCGGGCGGCGAGCTCGCCGAAGCAGAGGGCACCGCACAGCGCCGTGCCGCCCCAGAAGAGCCATACCAGGAGGATGAGGGCCGGCGAAGCGAGGCCGCGGGCCATGCCCACCGGCGTGAGGAAGATCCCCACGCCGACCGTGTTGCCGATCATCAGGGCCGCTGCCGCGGCCAGGCCCACCCCCTGCCGCAGGCCGGTGCGGGGGTCCGGCCGACGGGTACGGGGGACGGATTCAGCCATTACCGGGGCGCCGGTCGGCGATCTTCAGATCAGCCCGCGCAGCAGGTGCAGCACGCGGTCGATGACGAAACGGGAGACCACGGAGTCCATGGGGAAGCTCTCCTGGTCGAAGCGGGCTTCCTTGGCAACCCAGCCGTAGTGAACGTTGATGGTGCTGGGCTCGGCTTTGTCCAGCGAGAACTCGATGGCGCCGCGCTTGGGGGTCTTGGTCTGCACCTGCACGTCCATCCGCACCTTTTCGGGCGTCGGCTCCTGCAGCTTCGTGAGATGGCCCTTGTGATCGAGATCGATCATGAGCTCCCGCAGGGTGGGGAGCAGGACCGTCTTCTTGATCTCCTGAAAGCGATAGATCTGGCGGTTCTTTTCCAGCACGGCCTCGCGCTCGCGAAAACGGTCCTGCTCTTTCTCCGCTTCGAGCGCTACCAGGATCTTGCGCACTTCTTTGCGTTTGACGTCGTCCAATTCGTCTCCCCAAGTCGTCCCGTCATTTTACCATCCCACGGCTCCTGGCTGACCAGCGGCGACAAGATGTAGGATTCGCTATAGGAGACATCGATCATGATCAAGACTCTCGATCACGGCGACGTTCGTGAACTGCGTCTCGACCGGCCGCCGGCCAACGCGCTGTCCCCGGAGCTGATCGCCGCCCTGCGCGCGGCGGTGGAGGAGGCGCCTGCGGCCGGCGCCAGGGCGCTCGTCCTCTCCGGCG
>JBAPYB010000466.1:0-2064 GCA_049284515.1 Thermoanaerobaculia bacterium | reverse complement strand
GGTCTGGACGCGGAAGAGCCGCAGCAGGCCGTCGCGCGAGGGGGACACCTGCAACGGCTCGCGGCTGCCGTCGTCGCGCGGCGTCACCTCGGGGTCGACCTGGAGGGGCAGGCCGAGGGCGTCGGCGAGGGTGAACATGTCCTCGATCTCGCCCTCGTTCCAGGCGGTCAGCGTCGAATTGAGCTTCACCCGCAGCCCTGCGGTCCGCAGCCCGGCGAGGTTGGCCAGCAGGCGCTCGAAGCTGCCCGGCACGCGCGTCTGCCGGTCGTGGGTGGCGGCGGTGGCGCCGTGCAGGCTGACCTCGACGAGGAAGGGATCGACCTCGTCGCGGATGCGGCGGGCCAGCTCGCCGTGCAGGGCGTGGCCGTTGGACTTGATGCGCACCACGAAGCCCAGCTCCCGGGCCCGGGAGCCCAGGAGGAGGAAGTCCGGATGGGCCAGCGGCTCGCCGCCGGAGAGGGTGAGGTGCATCACCTCGAGATCGCGCAGCTCGTCGAAGAACCGGAAGTACTGCTCCCGGCTGAGCGGCTCTCCCTTGAGGCCCAGGTCGTTGTAGCAGAAGAAGCAGTCGAGGTTGCAGCGGTAGGTCAGCTCCACCAGCACGGAGACCAGGAGGTTCTGCCGCCAGGCCGTGGCCATGAGGCGCGCCAGGCTCATGCGCCGTCTTTCTCCTGCTCCTGCTCCTGCGGCACCGGCTCCAGCAGCCCCGCTTCCGCGGCTTCGCCGGCGAACTCCAGGACGTCCCGCGCCACTGTTTCGCGATCGACCTCGCGGTCGGCGCCGTACTCGCGGGCGAGGGTATCGATCCACTCGCACACCGGCCGCCGGCCATCGGCGAGGTCGAGCACCGCGGCGCCGACCTCGTTGAGCACCAGCACCTCGGCCGCCGACTGTCGCAGCACCACGGCCTCGCCTTCGATCCGGCGGTAGCGCACGTCCGGCCGCCGGCGCAGGACGGTCGATGCAGTGATATCCGTCATTGGGAAAGTGTTTGCAGTATAGACCAGAGATCGGCCCCGAGCGAGAACGTCAGCTCCCAGGCGGGCACCGACCGGGCCAGCCGCTCCAACACGGCGAGCAGGGCCTCGCGCCGGAACGGGTCGCGGTTGACGTACGGGGCGGCGGCGGTGAGCGCGGCCAGGGCCGACGCCGGCGACATAGGGACGAGCTTCGCGCCCGGGCCCTGGCGCAGCCGCAACACGCCGCGGAGCGGATAGCGGCCGGGCCCTCCCTGCTGCTCGCCGAGGTCGCCGGTGAAAGGGAGCTGCGCCACGAGGTTCGGTCGCTCCACATCGGACCGATCCGACGGATCCGTCCGATCCGACCGATCTCCTGGTGCGGCGGGTGACCAGCTACCGACGTTGCCTGCGACCACGGCGTTCAGGTCGTCCGAGAGGACCTCGGCCCCGGCCGCGAGGCAGAGACGGGAGGCGGTGGTCTTGCCGGCGCCCGAGGGGCCGAGCAGGAGCCAGGCCGCGGCGCCATCAGTGATCCCGGCGCTGTGGAGCATGGCGCCTCCCGCGGCCGGCAGGCAGTAGGCGGCGAGGAGACGGAGGTAGTTTTCGAGCACCGAGACGCACGCCTCCCCCGCCGCCTCCGGGGTCCAAAGGCCACCGGTGAGACCGGGAACCCAGTCGAGGCGCGCCATCAGGCGCAGGCCGGCGACGCGCACGGAGCGCTCGGCGTGGTCGAGGTCCAGGGTGTACTCCCAGCCGCGGGTGTCGATGTCCAGGAAGTCCGAGGCCGGAGCCCGGAAGACGGCGGTGGCGGTCCCTGTCTCGTCCTCTCCCTGCCGGCATAGATCCCCGAAGCGGCGGAGCAAGGCCTCCCGCTGCGCTGCGGCAAGGCCGGAAAAACGGTAGGGACCGCCCGGCACGTCGAGGGTCAGGCGCCCGTCTCCCCACGGCTCGCCGCTCCGCCGCCCTGGAAAGAGGTCGGGATGGCGAAGGAATTCGTCGCCGAAGCTCATGCCAGCAGTCGCCGCAAGGCCAGCGCGAAGAAGCGGCGGAGCGCGGCCACGCGGCCGGCCGGGCCCGGAGCCGCGGCGTCCACACGCCCCAGAAC
>JBAPYB010000465.1:0-16805 GCA_049284515.1 Thermoanaerobaculia bacterium | reverse complement strand
TCCGAGCCGTTGTAGTTCGCAGCCGGTGTGTACTTTACCGTCTTATCCGGATTGATTACGACCGCGCCGTGAGCGCCCTGCGTGACCGAAGAAACTGACAACGTATCGCCGTCCACGTCTGTGTCATTCCCGAGGACAACGACGTTGACCGTGCCATCCTCGGCCACGATCGCTGAATCGGCGTTGGCGACGGGAGCGTCATTGACTGCGGTAACTGTTACGGTCACGGTCGCCGTCGCCGTTCCACCGTTGCCGTCCGAGACCGTGTAGGTGAACGAGTCCGAGCCGTTGTAGTTCGCGGCCGGTGTGTACTTCACCGTCTTGTCAGGATTGATCACGACCGCGCCGTGAGCGCCTTGAGTAACCGAAGCCACGGAGAGGGTATCGCCGTCCGGATCGGTATCGTTCCCGAGGACCGAGACGTTGACCGTACCGTCCTCGGCAACGGTCGCCGAATCGGCGTTGGCGACGGGAGCGTCATTGACTGCGGTAACTGTTACGGTCACGGTCGCCGTTGCCGTCCCACCGTTGCCATCCGAGACCGTGTAGGTGAACGAGTCCGAGCCGTTGTAGTTTGCGACCGGCGTGTACTTCACCGTCTTGTCCGGATTGATCACGACCGCGCCGTGAGCGCCTTGAGTGACCGAAGCCACGGAGAGGGTATCGCCGTCCGGATCGGTATCGTTCCCGAGGACCGAGACGTTGACCGTACCGTCCTCGGTAACGGTGGCCGAATCGGCGTTGGCGACAGGAACGTCATTGACAGGCGTGACCGTGATCGTAACCGTCCCCGTTGCCGTTCCACCGTTGCCATCCGATACCGTGTAGGTGAACGAATCCGAGCCGTTGTAGTTCGCAGCCGGTGTGTACTTTACCGTCTTATCCGGATTGATTACGACCGCGCCGTGAGCGCCCTGCGTGACCGAAGCGACTGACAGCGTATCGCCGTCCACGTCCGTATCGTTCGCGAGGACCGCGATGTTGACGGTGCCATCCTCAGCCACCGTCGCGGAGTCATCGATCGCCACGGGAGCGTCGTTGACCGACCCGACGGTGATCGATACTGTGGCGGTGGCGGTGAGATGGCCGTCTCCCACTACGTAGGTGAGGGAGTCGGCACCGTGGTAGTCCGAATTCGGCACGTAGGTCACGTTGTTTCCGTTCTGGATCGCCGTGCCGTGCGCAGGCTGGGTGATCGATTCCACCGAGAGGATGTCGCCGTCCGGATCGCTGTCGTTCGCAAGGACCGGCACGTCGATGGAGCTGTCTTCATCCACCGTGACCGTATCGTCGACGGCCACCGGCGGCCGGTTGGCCGGGGTGATCGTCAGGATGACGTAGCCCAAAGCCTCGCCTCCTTGCGGATCGACCGCCAGATAGGTGAAAAAATCGGAGCCGGTGTAACCGGAGGCCGCCGTAACGGTCGCAATACCCTGCGAATCGATCGTCACCGAACCGTGCTCAGGCTGCGTGTACTGAGCGACCGAAAGCGGCCCGCTGGTGCTGACGTCGTTGGCGAGCACGTCGATCGCCACCTGCGAGCCTGCCGCCACTTCCGCCGAATCGTCCTGGGTCTGCGGCGCCACGAAATTGGTGATGGTCGCCTGGACCGCCGGACCATAGCCGTACACCGTCTGCGATTGGATCGCCAGTTGCTGCCCCGCCGGCGCCGTGATGATGCCGTCGTACGGGTAGCCGCCGGGCTGCTCGGTGCTGGAGATGGACCCCAGGAAGACGCCGGTGTCGGGACCCGTCTCCGTCACCCAGACGTTCTCGACGTCCATTCCGAGCGATTGCAACGTCACTGCGAAGGAGTCGACCTGGGACGGATTGTTGTCGACCGCGTCCACCACGCGGACGTTGAGCCGCGACCGCACCGGATAGGAGCTCACCACCTGCCCGCGCTGATTGAGGAAAGCCAACTGTTGCAGCACGTCGTGAGCCGTGGCGCTGTAAATGCCGTAGGTCGCAGTGATCTCGTCCGTCGTGTATCCCGGCGAAGGCCGGGTTTCCAGAGTGCCGTTGCCGTTGGCCGGAGGGGCGTTGAAGAGGAGGCGGATCGCGCCTTCGAAGATACCCGTGTCCGGCCCGGTCTCGGTCAACGTGAGGTTTTCCTGATCGTTCCCATAACGGCTGTGGAGCTGGACCACGATCGAATCGGCGGCGGCCGGGTTGAGGTTGTCCTGGAGGCTGAGGACCCGCACGCGCGCCGTGCCGTTCTCCAGAATCTCCACGGTCTTAGCACCCGTCTCGTCGATGAATTCCACCGCCGCGGCGTCGATGTGGGCGTGGACGGGCGCGGGGAACCAGGCGCCCTGGCGGTCGGCGGTGATCTCGCCGCCGGGGGGAGCCTGGAGGCGGCCGTCGCCCACGGCCACGGCGCCGACGTCCAGCGGAATCGTGCCTTCATAGATCCCGGTGGCGATGCCGGTCTCCGTCACCTGCAGGAATTCCTGATCTCCCGAAGAAGAATTCAACTGCACGTAGAGGATGTCGATCGAGTTGGGATGGTTGTAGTTGTGATCCTCCAGCCGCACGTAGGCGCGGGTGCCCTGGAGATAGGAATTCACCACCGTGCCCGAGGCGTCGAGGAACCAGACGCGGTAGCCGAGCGTCGTGGCCGTGGCCGTGGAGGAGGCGCTGGTCGAGTCGGTGTAGCTCGCGTGGATCGTCTCGTACTGGAACGGCGGGCCGAGACTCTCGCCGGTTTCGAGCTTGCCGTTGCCCGGCGAACCGACGTTCGAAAGGCTGAGCTCGATCGAGCCCAGGAAGATCCCCGATCCCGCGCTCGTCTCCTGGAGCGTCACGGTCTCCTGGTCCCCGGAAATCTCCGCCGTGACCTGCACGCTTCGCGGCCCGGCCGACAGGTGATCCTCCACCCGCAGGTACGCCCGCGTCCCTTCCAGGTAGACGCTCGCCGGCTGGCCCTGGTCATCCACGAATCTCACCTGGCCGCCGGTGAAGGTCGCATGCGCCGTGCCCACCACCGGTGAGTATTGGCTGAAGTGTGTGGCCGTGAGGAGCCGGCCCGGAGAGGCGGGGATCACGTTCCAGCCGGAGCCGCTCGCGGAGCTCGGCAGGCGCCCCTCGAAAACTCCGGTATCCACTCCCGTCTCGTTCAGGTCCAAGTAGCGGAAAGTCGTTCCCGTGCTGCCCAGGCCCGCGTCGTACGTGACGCCGATCTCCAGGCTGTAAACCGTTTCGATGACCAGCGCATGGTTCGAAGACGGCTCGATCAGCCGCACGCCGACGTTGGCGCCGACCGGGAAGGTGGTGGTCTCCCGCCCGAAGTCGTCGATGAACACGACGCGCGAGCCGATCACGGTGGCGGTGCTCCTGAAGCCGCCGAACGCGACCGTGACTTCCTCCGGTTTCGGCGGATAGTCGCCGCTGTATGCCGTTTCGAGCTGTCCGTCGTAGGGGATGGCGTTGCTCTGCGCAAAGACCAGTGGGACCGAGCCTTCGAAGACCCCGGTGTCCGGCCCTGTTTCGGTGAGCGTCACGCTTTCGACGTCGAGCGAGTAGCGGCTGCTCACCTGAACGATCACGATGTCCACGGCCGTGGAGCTGCGATTGTCAGCCGGCGAGACGAGCCGCACCCGCGCGGTGCCGTACGCCAGGACCTCGGCCGTGGGGCGGCCGGCGTCGTCGATGAACTGGACGCTGGCGGAGGCGACCTGGGCAAACACCGGCATGGGCACGAAGGCGTTGCGGTCGGCGCTGATCCAGGCTCCGGAGGGAGCTTGCAGACGTCCGTCGCCGGTGCTCACGGCGCCGGAGCTGTCCAGCGGGATCGACGCCTCGAAGACCCCTGAGTCCCTGCCGGTCTCCGTGGCCTGGAGGTACTCCAGATCGCCCGTGGCGGACTGCAGGCGGATGGACAGGCTCTCGACGGCGTTTGGATTGAGGAAATTGTGCCATTCGATCCGCACGTACACCCGCGACCCTTGCGGATACGAGGTCACCACGTTGCCGTAGGCGTCGAGGAACCAGACGCGGTAGCCGAGCGTCGTGACCGTCGCGGAATTCGCGCCGCCGGCCGAATCCGTGTAGCTCGCGTGGAGGGTGTCGAACACGTGGACGGGGCTGCTCTGCTCGCCGGTCTCCAGCACGCCGTTGCCCGGCAATCCCGCTCCTGACTTGAAAAACCCGATCGAGCCTTCGAAAATCCCGGAGCCGGCGCTCGTCTCCACCAGCGTCAAGGTCTCCTGGTCCCCCGTGACCTCCGAGGTCAGCGCCACCGCCACGGTGCCCGCTCGCTGGTGATCGATCACCCGCACGTAGGCCCGCGTCCCTTCCATGTAGACGCTCGCCGCCTGGCCCTGGGCATCCACGAAGAGCACCTGGCCGCCGGTGAAAACGGCGCTCGCCGTGGCCAGGTCCGACGAGAAGGCGCCCCAACTGATCGCCTGCATCGTCAGGCCTGGAGCTCCCCGGATCACGAAGTAGCCGCTGTAGACCGCCGAGCTGGGGATGGTCCCCTCGAAGATTCCCGTGTCCGGTCCCGTCTCGTTGAGATTCAAATAGTAGAAATTCGTGACATTGCCGTCCCGGACGTCGATCTCGAAGCTGTAGATCTGATCCCATTGTCCGGGATTGTTCAGGGCCGGCTTTTCCACCCGCACGCCGACGTTGGCGCCCACCGGGAAGCTCGTGGTGATCCGCCCGTAGTCGTCGATGAACCAGACCCGCGAGCCGACCAGGTGCGCCGTGGCGCCGGCATCGCCGAACGTCGCCGTGACCTCGTCTGATTGGAAAGGCGCGTTGCCGTTTCTCCCGGTGTCCAACATCAAATTGTACGGAGTGCCGTTGGTCGCATAGTTGAGGCGGATGGAGCCCTCGAAGACGCCGGTGTCCGGCCCCGTCTCGGTCAGCGTGAGATCCTCCTGGTCCTGGCTGTAGAGGGTCTGCAGATGAACGGTGACCGTTTCCGCCAGGTTGGGATTGGCGTTGGCCGCCGGTCCGATCACCCGCACCCGCGCCGTGCCGTCCTCCACCAGCACCTGGGTCGGCTCGCCGGTCGCCTCGATGAAACGGATGTCAAAGGATTGGATCGCCGCCTGCGCGCCCGAGGCCAGGACGTTGTTGGTGTCCACGTGCCGGGCGAGGATCGTCTCACCCGTCTGCACGGTGAGGACGCCGTCCCCCGATCCCCCGGCGCTCGTCGCCGTGGGAATCGATCCCCCGAAAATCCCCGTGTTCCTGCCGGTCTCCACCAGCGTGATCCCTTCGCTGTCCACGAAAGCCGGCGACTGCAAGAATGCGCTCACCGTGTCGAAGAATCCGGGATTGTCGGCGTTGTGGTCCTCCACCTGGAGATAGACCCGCGCGCCCGCGGCGTAGGAGGTCACCTCGTTGCCGTAGGCGTCGCGGAAGGACGTGATCGATCCGATGGTATCCACCGCGTCCGTCGAGCTTCCGGTGCCGTCCGTGTGGATGGCGCGGATGGTGTCGAAGCGATAGGGGGCGCTGCTGCTCGCGATGGTCTCCAGCGTGCCGTTGCCCAGCCAGCTCGCACCGTGCCGCAGGGGGATCGAGCCCGCGAAGATCCCGGTGCTCGGCCCCGTCTCCTGGAGCGTGATCGTCTCCTGATCGCCGGAGAGGTCGGCCGTCATCTGCACCGTCGTCGTATCCCGGACCGACGGATTGAGATTCGCGGCGGTGTCGAAGACGCTCACGTACGCCCGCGTCGATTCCAGATAGAACGTGGCGAGCTTTCCCTGTGCATCGGTCAGCTCGACGCTGCTCGCCGCCATGGTGGCGTCAGCCTGCAAGGAGGTGGGCAGATCAAAGTCCTGAAGCGTCGCCTCGACCACCTGGCCCGGAGCCGTCTCCAGGACGCCGTTCCTCTGGAGCGGTGGGTTCCCCGTGGCGGGGAACGAGCCTTCGAACACGCCCGTGTCCCAGCCGGTCTCCGTGAGATAGACCCACTCGTCGTCGCTCCCGTTGCCTGCCGTGAGATGGAACGCGACCTGTTCCTGGAACGCGGGGGACTGGTTCCGCAGCGGCATGATCGCCCGGATGAGGATCGTCTCCCCCATGGCAAAGCGCGTCGCCGGACGGCCGTAGCGGTCCAGGAGCTTCAGGATCGATCCCGCGAGAGAGGCCGTGCCGGTCGCGGCACCGCTGTCGTAGTCGGCGCTGATCGTGTCGCGGCCGTACGGCGGCTCGCGGAGAGTGTCCGTCTCGAGGACGCCCGGCTGCAAAACGCCCCCCTTCTGGGCAAGAGCGACGTCGCCGCGAAAGATCCCGGTCGACGTTCCGGTCTCGGTGAGCGTTATGAGCTCCACGTCGCCGCCGAGCGCCGTGGAGAGCCTCACCTGGACCGTATCCTTGCCCGGCGACACGTTCGCCGCCGGATCCGTGACCTGCACGGTAACGCGGGAGCCTTCCGCATAGATCGAAGCGGGGGCTCCGCTCTCATCCAGGAAAGAGAGCGTCTGCCCCAGCGCTTGCGACGACAGCGCGCAGAAAAGCCACAACCCGACCAAAGTCGTCCAATGCCATCTCCACATGACCAATCCTCCAAATAAAATTGAATAGACGGTACCCAGCCGGCGGTCCACACAGGACGCGCGTCAGGGTCGTTATCCGCCGAATCCGCCGAACCCGCTGTAGGTGTGTTCCAACTCCGTCAGACGGAGACAAACCGGCGTTCCGGTGCTTCGGCTTTATCCCTCATGGCAGGGAGTGGAGTTCCGTTTCTCCATGGAATGCGAGGAGCATCGGCGGGCGACGGCACAGGCCGCCCGCGGAGCCTTCCTATTTCGTCACCGTGAACCTCACGCCCCAGGCCGTGTTGTTGGCCTGGTAGGCGTCCTTCGGATCGCGGAGGACGAAGGCGAAGTAATAGTTGCCGGGGGCGATCTTGCGAGGCACGGTGAGCGTTCCCGGATTCAGGTCCTGGGTCGCTCCCTGCGCGAGCCGCAGCCGGAAGGTGGCACGCTTCAGGAGGATCGCGCCGTCGAGGCTGAAGCGCCGGGGCACGAGATAGACCTCCACGACCGGATTCACCAGGGTCACGGTCCCCGGGTTCTCGATCTTCACCGGGCCCAGCGTGAAGTGACCGCCGGGACGGGCCGTCGTAACCGACGGAAAGGCGTCTTCGTAGAACGGGGTGAACTCGCTCGGGACCACGGTGTAGCTGCTGATCAGGCCGTCGCGCAACGTGGTGCCGGGATAGGCGGAGCGGACGGCTTCGGCGTCCTCGGCGAAGAGGACCGCATGCTGGTAATTCTGGAATCGTACATTCGTCACCGAGTCCCGGGACACGATCGGAGGGAAGTTGGAAAGATCGGAAAAATCCCACGGCCCCTCGTCGCCCCAGGAGCCGGCCAGCTCGCCGAGCAGGTAATCCCGGAACGGCCAAGGACCGCCTGGCACGGAGGTCTCCGCATCGTCCAGGCTCCACGACAGCGCAGGATTGAAGGCGATGTCGGTCTCGACGACGTGGCCGTCCTGGATGCGCCAGGAGGCGAGCGAGATGGCGTTTTCGCTCCAGACGCGGCCGGAGCCCCGCCGCAGATCCGCGTCGTCCGGAAAGCCGGCGATCTCGGAGATGCCGTTGCCGAAGGACCAGGTCGTCGCCGGCGCCGGCGGGACCTGGAAGAGGCCCGTGGCGTAGCGGTTCCATTTCTCCATCTCCTGCTGGTCGACGCCTTCGAAGGGCGTGCCGGTCAGGAGGGTGTTGAAAACGACGGGCGGGGCCGGAGAGTAGCGCACGACGGACTTGGCGCCGGGTTCCTGGCGCGCGGTCTCGCCGTCAGCGGCCATGGGCAGCTTTCGCGTCGGCCAGACCGGGGCGGGCGACCCGTCGCTCGCCGGGGTCTCGCCGACGAGCCGGCGGACGGAGCGGATGAAGTCGGCGAGCTCCACCGGTTCGCCGGTGCCGGGCGAGACCACGACCGCCCGGTTCCGGCCGCGGCCCACCCAGCGCTTGCCCTCCGCGCCGGCGATCTCCTGGAACACCCCCTGCCAGCCTCCCGCCACGGGCGAGAGGCCGGAGCCTTCGGGCCGGTCCAGGAACAGGACGTACCGGGCGCCCTCGGCGAGCGGAGTCGAGAGGCAGGTGCCGTGGGTCTCGCCACCCACCGTACCGCCCAGGATGGTGAGGGTGAGGCGCGCGGGCACGCCGCCCTTGAGGCGGTCCTCGATGCGGAGGGAGTAGTCGGTGACGATGAGCGAGCCCCCGGCGCTCCACCGGCTGCGGGAGCTCTCGACCACGGCGACGACGACGTCGGTCGAGACGGCCGCCAACTGGCGGTCGGTCAGCGGCAGCGTGTGGGCGGATACTGGACGGAACGGGCCGAGAGCCATGAGAACCGCGGCGGCCGTACCGAGGATACACAGGAAAGACTTCCGGTCGAGCATCGTGACCCTCCTTGCTGACCTTCGGCTCCCCAAAACGTCGAGGGTAGGCTCAAGTATCTCACGGAACCAGCCCGCGGCGACCGCGGTACGCTCTCCCAGCGTTTTTCCTGGCTCCGGGGCGTTTTTTCAGCCGCAGAGCGCCTTTTTCGGGAGATGGAGCCGCTTTCTCCTTGGGATTACGGCTTTCAGCGAGGGAAAACGCCCGGAGCCCTGAAAAAAGCCGCGGGACCTTGGAAGAGCCGTTTTCTCATTGTTCCAGCGCTCCGGAACATTGGAAAAACCGTCGGGAACAATAGAAAAAACGAGTTTCCCAATGTTCTTGGCGTCCGGAACATTGAGAAAACCGTTTTCCCATTGTTCCGAACGTCTGGAACATTGTTTTAGGCGCCTGGAACATTGAGAAAATGATTTTCCCAATGTATTTGGGAATCCGTGCGCAGCTTAAGGCGCCGCGCGAAGACTGTGGCGGGCTGTCCTGCAAGAGCGCCTTCCTGAGGAGACGAGGGCCCATTTTTCTGGCCCGTCAAGCCTTGACGCCAGGCCACCCGGCTTCATGGTAGAGTCCCGCCCAGAAAAATTGTGGGACAACACGACCTCAGTTACCGCCTCTTCTTCGCCCACCGGCGCATGATCCAGGATCTCCTGCGGGAGATCGTGGCCGAACGGTGGGTGGAGCGTATCGACTTCGATTCCGGCGAGTTGGCCGACGCTTCTTTCGTCTCCGACAAGCACGACAACCGCGAGAGCGACGTCATCTGGAAGTTTCGGCGCAAGGATGGAGACGAGCCGGTTGACGTGTACGTCCTTCTGGAGTTCCAGTCCCGGCCCGACCCCTCCATGCCGGTCCGTTTCATGAGCTATGAGAGCCTCTTCTACCAGGTGAAGTTGCCGCCATCCAGCAACTGGCTGACATAAGCCTTCGAGGTACCCATACGCCGCGCCAACTCTGTGGCGCTGATACACCTCCTCCATCCAGCAGTGCATGTTCCGTGCGAAGTCGGTCTGGGCGACATCCTGCCAATAGTCGACCGAGGGAATCCGGCCAGGGATTCCGACGGAAAGGCGGCCATCCCTTCCGAGGCCCAGATTTCGAGAGACTATGGAACTCTAAGCGAAAAGCTTGGTCCCTGGTTTTAAGTTTAGTTGGCCGGTTCTACGCCGGCGGCTTCGATAGCCCTATCAATTGACGCAATCGTCTTCCAAAAATTTGATATTAAACGATCTAGCTCTGACATTGCCGCCACTCCGCTCCGGCGAATACTTCGCTCAAAGTTTAGAATAACAACCATCTTTTCACGCGCATCTATATAAGCATCTCTGGCGTCGGCAATGCTTGTTCGCGCTGACTTCAGCACAGTAATAAAGGTCTGTAATTGCTCGGGAGCAACTTGCGATTCCCGCTGGCTACGTACCACAAATTCCAGGCTATTTTGAATATGGTCTGCTACTTTTTCATATTGATCATTGACCTGCTGCAACTCGGTGGTGTACGCCTCTAGACTGGAAGCATACTTCTGGCACAGAAAGCGAATCTGGGATGAAGCGAGTTGTCCCCCCGTCTCTCGCGCTCTTGTAATGCCGTCCCCTAATTCTTGTGTCTTTGGTGTAAGTTCCTCTACCGCCCGCGTCGACCTCCCAACAAGTTTGGCGATTTCGTCATAGCCTTCCTGCATATCAATAAAGTGGTCGATGAAGCCGCGATCGTCTTCAGGTCCAGAAGAAAATTTTATTGGTTGTTCCGTTGATTCGCTTAGAGGTCCTCGTGCCTTGGCGCGGAAGTCTGTAACAGGATTGCCAAAGACAGCAGTGCCCTCATACGCGCTCTTCGCTAATTGAGCTAGATCTTTTCTGGCATTCTCAATCTTCGCGAAATGCGTTTGATAGACTAATACCCGATATGAGCGCAAGTCGAAAGGCAACTCCTCAACCGACTGCGTAAGAAGAATAGTCGGCTTCTCAAGGGCATGCGCTATGCCCAATTCATAAAAGACATTTGGATTCGAACCAGTTAGATCAGCGACTATGAGGTCTGCTTCTGCGATATTGGAAACTACATCCTGCATGATGTTTCTTTGATTAAGCAGATCATCGGCGCGAGCTATGCTGAAACCTATGTCTTCAAGGCCCGGCTTAATAAACATGTTATAAGCAGCGTCAAATTCGGCACTAAAAGGCATTAGAACAAAGACAGACTTTCTCATTTCTCTCCTAAACTCTACTGCTGAGACTCAACTCCGCGCGAGGATTCGACGCCCATCTCATCGAGCCGACGCTTCTGCCATCTCGGCTCCTTCAGCTATTCTCCTCCGCGAAAGCGGCGGCAAAGCGCCGTACGCAGTATATCATTGTATTACGCCAACGGGGAATTGCTGCCTCGCGTCACCGGTTTGGTAGAGGCGACAGGTTTCAAGATGCCCTTTGTCTGCACTCCAGAGGAACTTTTAGGAGAGAGCCAAGATGCATGACCCGATCATCGAAGAGCTGCATCGCCACCGCGAAGATCTCCTTCGCGAGCATGGGAACGACCCGGAAGCTTTGGTTCGCTACCTTCAGGAGAAGGAGCGAACTTCAGGCCGGCGGGTGCAGTCGCCGACGGAGACGGATGCCTCGTCGGCCCGGATTCGTTTCGCTCGCCGCTGAAGCTCAAGAAGAGTTAGCTGGCCGGCTGGACTCCAGCGCTCCCAGGAGTGGTCTCCGGGGTAGGTCTACTGAGCCGTTTCAGCCTTTCCCACCTCCGCGTCGAACACCCCCGTCCGCACCTGTCCTCCACTCTTCACCTGCACCCAGAGCCGGTACCGGCCGGGCTGCGGGAACTCGTAGGGGAAGGAGAGGACGCTTGGGGCCTGGTTCATTCCGGGCATCGAGGCGTGATCCATCGCCGGCACTTCGGCCATCCCTGTCTTCTTTTCGAAGCTCTCCTGGGCCGCCATGCTGATGGTGCCCATGGGGTGGAGGTGGATGAAGACCTTGCCATCGTCGCGGGTGATGACGGCGTGGCTCAACATGCCCATGTAGGGCTTCAGGGGAAGCGGGTGGCCCTCTGCGTCGCGCGCCTCGAAACGCAGGGTCGTCTCGCGGTTGGCGACCAGAGGCTCCTGGTTCCAGAGCATGGTTTCGCCGTCGCCAAGCGTCGCGATTTTCGGTCCGGGCGACGTCCGCGCGGCCAGCGGCTCGGCGGCGTGCCAGGAGTCGTCCGGGTCCGGCGAGATCAAGGTGGCGGCTTGGGATCCGACACCGCTTTCCGGAATTGTCACCGTGTCCACCAGGGTCTGGGGGAATCCGCTCTCGTGGACCACGTCGGCGTAGAGGCGGTAGCGGCCCGCCGGCAAGGGCGGCAGAGCGACTTTGAAATCGCCCTCGTCCTGCTGCTGCATGGGGTGGAGGTGGGCGAAGGTGTCGAGGCCCGGCTCGCGGAGCAGGAAGAGGTGCATCAGCTTGCCGTGATCCGGCATCAGGGGCGACCACTGGTCCCTGCGCTCATCGGCAATGGCGAGATCCAATACCGGCCGGCCCGTTTCCAGAGTCACTGCGGTGCGAATGTGGAACGGCTTGTAGAGGTTGTTCCGCACCTGGGCGTCGACGCTGTTCCACCAAACTCTGCCCTGCCACAGCGCGAGGGCCAGGAGAATCGCGAACACTCCGCCCATGACCCGCGCCTTTCGTCTTCGGCGCGCGTCCGGGACCTCGCCGGGCGGCAGCGAGCTCTCCCGCGCTCCGGCGACCACCAGGGTCACCGCTCCCGCGAACAGGAACAGCCCCAGGGCTGCGAGCACCGCCCCCATTCCTTTCTTCATCCCCAGCACCTGGCTCGGTACGGCCGTGACGGGCACCAGGACCTCGCCGGTTCCGGCAGGTCCCTGGACGTGCACCCGCACGCCGTAGGAGGAGCCCACCATCAGCCAGAGCTGCGCGCTCCAGACTCCGGGGGCTCCGGGCACCGGCACCGCGACGTCCGGCGGCGGCGCGCCTCTCAGTCCGGCTTTCCACTGGATGGGCTGGACGGTCACCGCGCTGGCCTTCGCCTCCCCGAGCTTGACCGTGACCTCCGCCAGCCCCGGAATCACCAGGGGTGGCCGGACGATGACCCGCAAGGGATAGGGGCCGGCCGTGCCGTCATAGAACACGTTCGGGCTGCCCACGTGCGCCCCGGCCGGCGCCGCCGCCAGCAGCAGCACGAGCACGGCGAGCGAGCGAGACAGCCAACCCTTCAACGCTGCACCTTGGACAGCCCAACGCCTCGCAACAGACCGAAGCCGGAGGAGACTACGGACAGCGCCAGGGCGGTCCCCAGCGCGCGGAACGTCATCGGGTCCTTGTCGAGCCGCAGGAACTTCTGGCGCCAGGGGCCGGGGGTGGAGGTGTATTCCCAGATCCGGTCGCCGGCAAAGAACCAGTTGTACGCCCCGGACGAGAGCATGAATTGCGAGAAGAACCACTGCACGGCCAGGAACAGGACGAGGAAGGCCAAGGCGATCAGCACGGCGTCCTTCAAGCCGGCGCGCTTCTCCTCCCGGCGCTGCAGGACCAAGTCGATGGCCAGCGCCGGAACGATGAGCAGCAGCGGAAACAGCGGCGCCACCATGTGGTCCACCGGCGTGTTGATGGGCCCGAGCTTCGGGTGCGCCGGGAACAGCGGCAGGATCCACACCAGCGAGCAGCCGAGGAGCATGTAGAAGGCGCAGGCGGTGGTGGCCGCCCAGCGCCGGCGCGACGCGCGGGCGATGGACACCAGCGAGAACGGGAACACACCGCAGACGATCTCGTAGAAGAGGCCGCCGTGCTGGTAGTTGGGGTAGCTGTATTCGGTGATCAGCGTCGCCGTCATCAGCAACACGATGCCGGAGGCGTAGAGATGGGCCAGTCCGAGCGCCCGCCCTTGCCCGGCCGGCGCCCGGTTCAGCAGGGCGAGCGCCATCAGCAGGGTGCCGATCTGGATGGTGATCATGCCGACCCCCAGCAGGCTGTGCGGGGGCGAGAGGATCCTCACGTCCAGCCCGTAGGCGTTGTGCCACCAGTCGTCGAACGGCGCCGAGGTGAGCATCGCAAAGGTGCCCCAGATGGCCACCCATGCCCCCAGCGGCGCCCGGAACCCCCAGAACCCGACCGCCGCCGAGCGCTCCGCTGGAGTGCCGGCGAAGGTCGTCTTGAGGGCGAGCACGCCGCAGGCCAACCCCGCCACCACGCCGCCCAGGTAGATGGCCATGTGGGCCGGCGTCCAGAAGGTGTCCCGGCCGATCGTCATGTGCCAGGAGATGTCCCACAGCAGGCCGACGACGATGCTGGTCGAGCCCGCCAGCATGGCGGTGAGATACCAGGGCAAAGCGGCGGCCGTCTCGACTCTGGGCCGGACGATCACGGCCGGGGCGACGGATTCCATGGGGCGGTCTCCTCTTCCGGAGAGTTCATCGAGAGGGGCACGGCCTCTCTTTTGCGGTCCGACTTCCGCGTCCCATGCAGTCTACAATGCCCCGCCATGATCGAGCCGCGCCCCTTCCGCGTGCCCACCCGCGTCGTCATGGCCCCGGCTGCCTCGCCCGGTTGCCCGAGGTGGTCGCCGGCTATCACCCGGACCGGGTGTTGATGGTCACCGACTCCGGCATAGAGCAGACCGGCTGGCCGGAGAGGATCTGGAAGGCCCTGGCCGAGCGTGACATCGAGGCCATCACCTTCGACGACGTGGAGCCCAACCCGCGCACCACGACGGTCGACCGCCTGGCCGGCTGGGGACGGGAGGAGGGGGTGGCACTGGTCCTCGGCATCGGCGGCGGCAGCGTGCTCGATGCCGCCAAGGCCGCGGCCATGATGATTCCCAACGGCGTTCCCGGGGATTTGAAGGCCCTGGAGGACCCGAGGGCGGCCAGTCCGGAGGGCGTCTCTGTGGCGGTGTTCGAGGGGCGGAACCGCTATGAGAAGGAGCCGCTGCCCTTCATCGCTGTGCCCACCACCTGCGGCACGGGCTCGGAGGTGACGTGGGTCTCCGTCCTCACCGATGAGAAACGGCAGGCCAAGATCAGCGTCAAGGGCGAGACGATGTATCCCTCCTGGGCGCTGGTCGACTGCGAGCTGTTGCGCACCCTGCCCGGCCACCTCGTGGCTTGGACGGGTGCCGACGCCCTCACCCATGCCGTCGAGGCCTTCACCTGCCGGCTGGCCAATCCGATCTCGGACGCCCTGGCCACGACCGCCGTCTCCCTTCTCCTCCGCTACCTGCGCCGCGCCGCCGCGGACATCGCGGGCGACGCCGAGGCGCGGGAAGCCGTGATGCGCGCCTCCACCCTCGCCGGCCTCGCCTTCGGCAACGCGGACGTGGCCGCCGTCCACTGCCTCTCGGAGACTCTCGGCGGCCGTTGGGACGTGTCCCACGGCCTCGCCAACGCCGTCCTCCTCGCGCCCGTCACCCGCTTCAACTTACCCGCGAGTGCCCGCAAGCTCGCCTACCTCGAAACCGCCCTGCCGCCCGGCAGCCGCCCCGGAGCCGAAGGCGTTCTCCAGGCGATCGACGACCTCGTGCGGGACCTGGAGATTCCACCCTTTCGCGAGCTCGGGATCTCGCCGGAGGACTACCCCTGGATCGCGGAGCGGGCCGTGGGAAACGGCTCCAGTCCTTCGAATGCGCGGGAGATGGGGGTGGGGGAGTACCTGGAGGTGCTGGAGTCGCTGTAAAAGTAAACGGATTGCTACGGCGACGTTGGCCCTCATCACCCCGGCCCTCTTCTCCCAGCCTCCCCCCCGGTCCGCCGGGAGAAGAGGGAGTGGTTAGTCTGAAAGAAGATGCAAGAAGAGTCTTGGTTTTAGCCCGTTTTAGCCCCCTCTCTCCCGGCCGGTGGGGGGGAGGCTGGGAGAGAGGGGGTTGGGGGAGTGAGGGTCCGCCCCGAAGGGGCGTCTTCTATCCCCGCCGGTTCTTCAAAATCCTCACGAACGACCTGCCCCGCAGCTCCTCCAGCGTCAATCCCGACCTCTTCAGGACCTCTTCTTCCGTAATGGCGCCGCAGTTGACGGCGCGCAGGAAGTAGTTGAGGAGGCCCTGCCCGGTGGCGGCGTCGTCGAAGACCGCGCCGACCAGGGTGGCCTGCGCTGCTTTCTGGACGAAGTTGCGGAGGCGGTCCGAGGCGGCGTCGAGGCCCTCCAGGAAGAAGGAGTAGAGGGCGGCGTAGCGGGTGACGAGCTGCGCCGGGTGAAGGTCCCAGCCCTGGTAGAAGCCGCCCACGAGGGAGTGCCGGACGTGACCGGCGTGGAGCGCCCAGGCGCGGTGGACGACGGCGCGGTTCTCGGCGAGCTGCGCCGCGGTGAGGGGCGGACCGTCGCTCGCCGCGCGGTGCGGCGGCACAGGGAGCACGTTCGTGGAGCCGTCGGACAGCCAGAGCCCCGTTCCCGCGTAGGCGACCTGCATCATGTGCTTGGCGAAGTCGCAGACCGGATGGGTCATCGACTGGTGCTCCGCCGTGATGTTGCAGGCGGCCGTGTAGTCGTAGGTGCCGAAGTGGGCGGCCACGCACCGGCCCCGGGCCGCGTCGGCGAGGAGCGGCAGGTTCGACTGGCCCCGCTCGTTGAGGATCGACTGCGGGGTCTCGATCATGATCTCCAGCCGCAGGGAGCCGGTCTCCAGCCCCAGCGCCGGCTCCAGGCGGTCGAAGAGGTCGGCCAGCGCCGTGACCTGCTCCGGGATCGTCACCTTGGGAAACGTGACGACGAAGTTCGCCGGCAGCCGGCCGCCCGTCTCCCGGACCAGCTCCGAGAGGAAGAGGTCCAGGGTGCGCAGCGACCGCTCCCGCAGCTCTTCGGTGAACGGCTTGATGCGGATGCCCACGAAGGCGGGGAGGGTGCCGGCGGCCAGGCCGGCGGCCATCTCGCGGGCGGTCGATGCGGCGTGGCCGTCCTCTTCGGCGTCCGGCCGGCTGCCATAGCCGTCCTCGAAATCGGCCCGGAAGTCCTCGACGGGCTCGCGGCGGAGCTTCTCCGCGACGCGGGCATGGATCGTGGCCGCGAGGTCCTGCCGCAATCCGATCGCCGCGCCGAGATCCGCGGGCGTGGGGGCGTACTCTTCGAGGGCGCGCAACGCCAGCGATCCCAGCCGGGAGGCGATGTCGGCCTTGAAGAGGTGCGCGCCGCCGTAGACGGTGTGGACCGGCTGGCGCCGCCCGGAATCCCCGGGCTGGCGCTGAGCGAACGCGAGGTTGGCGCTGTGCAGGCTCTCAAAGACTCTGCGGACGGCCTTGCTTGGAAGAAAACTCATCTCGCCATCTCCAGCATCAGACGCCGCACCACCCGTTCCAGGGCGAAGCGGCGGTAGTCCGCGGTCGAGCGGACGTCGTCGATCGGCGTCACCTCGCCCGCCGCCGCGCGGCCGGCAATGTCAGCGGTATGGGCGGTCTCGGGTCCCAACGGCAGACCGCGGACGGCCTCCTCGGCGGCGCGCAGGCGGACCGGTATCGCCG
>JBAPYB010000464.1:0-35656 GCA_049284515.1 Thermoanaerobaculia bacterium | reverse complement strand
CCCGCCCCTACTCGAAGCCTCGAGACCAAAGTCAGCGCGCCTATGGGCTCGTTCCGTATATCATCCACAGACCCTTTCGTCCGGCTGGAGGTGAGCCCATGCGCCCGCTACAAGTCCTTCTCCTCTTCGCGCTATTCCCCGGCTTCGCCGCCTCCGCCTCGGCGCAGAGCCCGGTGGGTGAAGTGGCATTCGCCAATTCCGGCTCCACCGCGGCCCAGGAGCCCTTCCTGCGCGGGCTCGCGCTGCTGCACAACTTCGAGTACTCCGACGCGGCGGAGCAGTTCCGCAAGGCGCAGGCGATCGATCCGGGCTTCGCCATGGCCTGGTGGGGCGAGGCGATGACCTTCACCCACCCGGTGTGGTTCCAGCAGGACGCCGAGGCCGCGCGCGCCGTCCTCGCCCGGCTGGGCGCCACCCCCGAGGCGCGGCTGGCCAAGGCGAAGACCGAGCGGGAGCGGGACTACCTGCGCGCCGTGGAGGTCCTCTACGGCAGCGGCACCAAGGAGGAGCGGGACTTCCGCTACTCCGACGCCATGGCCGCGCTCCACCAGCGCTATCCGGACGACGTCGACGCGACCGCGTTCTACGCCCTCTCCCTCCTCGGCACGGCCCACCACGGGCGCGACTTCGCCACCTACATGCGCTCGGCGGCGCTGCTCGAAGAGGTCTTCCCCACCCATCCGCACCATCCGGGGGTCCTGCACTACCTGATCCACTCCTACGACGACCCGATCCACGCCCCCCTCGGCGTCCGTGCGGCGCGGCTCTACGGCAGCGTGGCGCCCAACGCCGGCCATGCGCTGCACATGACCTCCCACATCTTCGTGGCCCTCGGCCTGTGGGACGAAGTCATCGCCGCCAACCGACAGGCGATGAGCGTCGTCGACCGCCACCGCGCCGAGAAGGGCCAGGGACCGAAGGCCTGCGGTCATTACGTGACCTGGCTGCACTACGCCTACCTCCAGGAGCGGCGGCTCGACGAGGCCCGGCAGCAGCTCGACGCCTGCCGGCAGATGGCCCTGGACATCCTGGGCCACGGCGGCAAGCCGCTGCCGGAGGACGGCTCCTACCTCAACGACTACGCGGAGATGCGGGTCTTCCACGCGCTCGAAACGGGGCAATGGAATGCCGCCGACCCCTTCACCGTGCCGCAGGGCCCCTACGCCGCCGGACCGCGCTTCACCCAGAGCTATGGCGAGGCCCTGGTGGCGGCAGGCGGTGGTGACCTGGCGGCGTTCCACGCCGCCGCCGCGAGGCTCCGCGAACGGCAGAAGGACGTTCTCGCCGACATCGAGCAGAAAAAAGAGACCGATCCCAGCAACCGCCAGCGGGCGGAGATCGCGGTGCGCCAGATCGAGGCCCTCGAGCTGATCCGCGAGGGCAAGAAGGACGAGGGGATCGCCCGCTTGACGAAGGAAGCGGCGGCGGAGGGCACCATGGCGCTGGAGTTCGGCCCGCCGTTCATCGAGAAGCCCACCTTCGAGCTGCTGGGCGACGAGCTCCTCGCCCTGGGCCGTCACGCCGAGGCCGAGCAGGCCTACCAAACCGCGCTCGCCCGCGCTCCGGGCCGCACCCGGTCCCTCCAGGGTCTTCTCCGCGCCGAGCAGGCCCTTGGGCATACCGAGGCCGCCGAGCGCACCCAAGCGACGCTCCAGCGCTACGTCCGCAAGGAGCAGCCGGCGCGATAGATCAGGATTCGGATGCCTTTCACCGATGCGCTGCGAAGCCGTGGTAACCTGACGGCATGAGCGAGTTCGACTCCTATCTGCGCGGTTGGCATCGCCGCTGGGAGGAGCGGCAGCGGGCGGACGAGGCTTCCGCGCGGCAGGCGCTGCGGATTGCCGAGGCGCTTGCCCGCACACTCCAGCAGCGATACGGCGCCCGCCGGGTGGTGCTGGTCGGCTCGCTGGCCCGAGGCGAGTTCGTGGCCGGCTCGGACATCGACCTGGCGGCCGAGGGTATCCCCGCCGAGAGCTTCTTCCGCGCCGGTGCCGATCTCGAAGCCGCGGCCGGCGGATTGCACGTCGACCTGATCCCCATCGAGTCGGCCAACGCCGCCTTCCTCGCCGACCTGCACCGCGACGGCATCGTCTTGCAGGAGGTGTAGTGGCTGACTCGGGTCAGCTCTTCGGGCGTCTGGCTGCTACGCTGCGTCGGCAGAGCGAGCAGGTCTCGCAAGTGGTCGGCGAGGCCCAGGAGGCTCTCGCCGACTTCGCCGCGCACGAGCCGCCCTTGCGGGAGTTGCGTGGCATCGGCGGCATCCTGCACGACTTCTACACCGGGTTGGAGCACATGTTCGAAGCGATCGCGCCGGAGCTCAATGGCGGCTTGCCGGCCGGGCCCTCCTGGCATCGCAACCTGCTGGAAAACATGACTCTCGACATCCCCGGCGTTCGCCCGCCGCTGCTGCGCCGCGAGACGGCACACGTGCTGGAAGAGTTTCTCCGCTTTCGGCACCTCTTCCGCAACCTGTACGGTTTCGAGCTCGAGTGGTCCCGGGTGCAGGGTCTGCTGAAGGCGCTTCCCGCTGCCTGGAATGCCGCCGAGGCCGACATCGACCGCTTTCTCGCCTTCCTCGACACGGCGGCTGTCGGCGGGCCGGATTGGCAGGGCTGAGGCGAGTCGGAACGTCCGCGCCCCCGGGTCCAAGTCGATTTGGCTAAACAGGTTGGAGGATTACTCCTGGCGGATTGGAGGCTGACGATAAGCATTCTTGGGTGGTGCTCATAAGCTCACCTAGAGGTGGGCCGATAGTTCACAGGTATAACTTACCGCAAAACAAGAGATAGTATGCATACGTGCGGAGGAAGAATGCGCTATCTTATTTTGACTGTCATAGCTCTAGCTGGCCTATCCTGTTCT
The DNA here is from genome assembly GCA_049284515.1 of Thermoanaerobaculia bacterium. Taxonomy (GTDB): domain Bacteria; phylum Acidobacteriota; class Thermoanaerobaculia; order Multivoradales; family UBA5704; genus DATARR01. The sequence continues at coordinate 32,794 of JBAPYB010000464.1, read as the reverse complement.
CGAAGCCCGGGCGAATCCGACGCTCGGAAAATGCTTGAGTCAAATCTGAGAGATAGATATGGGAGTGACGTACAGATACTAAACCTGCAAAAGACTGATGGTCTTGCGGAAGAGGAGAATGGGGCTAGGTATTACAAATGGTGGTACCAAGTAGAGTTTGACCATACTCAGGGCCTTCAGGATAAGCAACACTATAAACAAGCAGGATTTCTCCGGTTCGTAAAAACTGAGCAGGGGTGGAGGCTGGTGGAGGAGGTGCATGATAACTTGTAATGGTGGGGCCAGGTGCAGTCCCAACCATGACAGCAGTAGGATATTCGCCAACCTTGCGGTCGAGCGGACGGCAACCGCAAAAGGAGCGGTTACCGTCGCTCACCTTAGAGCGTTGAGCGCCAGAAGAACGGCGTCATTCCCGGTGCCCGGGAACAGGGCCAGGCGAGCCGTTGATCCTTCTGCGGTATAGTGACGCGAACGAAATTGCTGACGGAGGCTCGCTATCGAAAATGAGGAACGCTATGGACAAGCGTGCAGCGAAGCGTGAATACAAGGAAGCCAAGATCGCGGCCGGCATATACCGCGTCTACAACACTACTGAGGATCGATCGCTGGTCGGATCCAGCGTCAATGTCAATGCCATCCTAAACCGCCATCGAGCTGGTCTTCGAATGGGCGCGCACAAGAACAAAGAACTGCAGCGAGACTGGAACCGGCTCGGCGAAACGGCATTCGCATTCGAAGTGCTCGATACGCTGACGAGCGACGACGAGCTCGGCTTCGACTTCAAGCGCGAGCTATCTACACTCGAGCAGCTCTGGCTCGAGCGCCTCGAACCCTACGGCGAACGCGGATACAACCGCCCGCCGAAGTGAACAACGGGGGGATCCGCGGATGCCCTTCGCACTTCACCCGACGCTCGCCCGGGACACGGTCGAGGTGGCCCGCCTGCCCCTCTGCCGCGTGCTGCTGATGAACGACCGCCGCTTTCCCTGGCTGATCCTGGTCCCCGAGCGGGAATCCGTGCGGGAGATCCACGACCTGCCGCCGGCGGACCGTTCCACGTTGATCGAAGAGATCGCCCGGGCCGGCCAGGTGCTCGTGCGTCTCTTCCAGCCGGACAAGCTGAACACCGGTGCCCTGGGCAACATCGTGCCGCAGCTCCACGTCCACGTCGTCGCCCGCTACGCGACCGACGCCGCCTGGCCCGGCCCGGTCTGGGGCGCCGGCGCCGCCGTCGTCTACCCGGCCAAGGATTTGGACGAGATCAAAGCACGGCTCGCTGAAGCCTTCACTGTTTAGAGCTCGTCACAGAATAACTCTGTCAATTCTTGCAGCTCCAAGGGGCGGCGGCAGTCTTCGTTTCGGCGGTCTTCTGCCGCCGCTTCGGGTGTACCTTCCGCAGGCCCACACAGCGAGCCCGGAGGGCGGCAGACTCGTAGCACGAATCCTATGCAGGGTCAACGGCGACGAAGTCGTCGCCCCCAGGGTCTGTGGCCCGGCAAAAGGCAGCGTCGTTGGATAGGCCGGTCATTTAGTATCTATCGGAAAGCGCAGGGGTTGCGGCGGTATCAGGCGGGCGTAGCTCAACTGTTAGAGTAGGAGCTTCCCAAGCTCTAAAATCAGCATGCGTTGACGTAGCGCACGATCTGGTGGACAATCTCTTCTTGCGTTCGTCCCAATCGAAGAAGGACCCCTCGCGAGACCAGCGTCTGCGCAGCCCCGCTCGGGCGCTGTTGGTGATCGACCAGCGCGTCCTCGCCGATGTCGTCAGTCTGGCGCTCAACCACGGCCGCTACATCATTCGCGTGGCGTCGACGGGCCAGGAAGCAACTTCGGCAGTTGCCGACTGGAGCCCGCATCTCGTCGTCCTCGACATGGACATCGCGGGAAACGAGATGTTGAAGCGTTTTGGCACTGCGACACTGGAAGGCGGACGCTTCCCCGTCATCGCCCTGACGCGGCGCGGCGACCTCAAATCCAAGCTGACGGCCTTCGAGCAGGGAGTGGACGACATCCTGACCATTCCGTTCTCTCCCGAAGAGCTCGTGGCGCGCGTCGTTGCGGTCATGCGGCGCACGTATCGAGATGCCGCGGTATTCAGTCCATTGCTCCGGCTTGGCGACCTGGAGATCGACATCCTGAACCGTCGCGTGCGGGCGGGCAGCCTGGAGATTCACCTCACCTCCCTCGAGCAGAGCCTGCTCTACCTTCTGGCAGCCAACGCGGGCCGCCTGCTGACCCGCGACGAGATTCTGGACTGTCTGTGGGGCGCCGACTACGTGGCGGAGAGCAACGTGGTCGACCGGCACATTCGCAACCTGCGGGTCAAGCTGCAGGACCATTCACGGCGGCCGCGATACATCGTCACCGTCCCCGGCCGGGGATATCGGTTCCTGCCCCATTCTCCGGACTCGGTCTGACGGCGCTGCCCTCCGTAGTACAGCGTTCCCGGCACCTCGCCCGGCCCCAGAATAGGTGTCAGGGTCTCATGCGGTATCATTATGCGGCCTTCAGAGGAGCCAAGCATGCGAATCATTCTCACAAAAAAGACCATCCTTGTTCTAATTGCGGCACTGGTCTTGGTGAGCATGGCCTTCGTGGCCGGAGCAACCCCCCCTCCCGCAGCACAGGCGCCTACCCGGCAGAATCCAACCCTGGAGAGCCTCTCAATGCAGTTCACGTCTAGTGACTGGTCAACCGTGCAAGCGGCCAAGGTCGCCTTAGAATCCCTCCAAGCTCAGGCCATCCCTGTGCTGCTTGCTTTCCTGGGCCGGGGTGAATATGTCAAGCTCCAAGGCACTGCGGACCTCATCTACCCAGGCGCGACCGAGTTCTGGGGGCATGGGAGTATCGTAGACTATGACATTGACTGGCTCTCGGTTCGTGCCGGCTGGGCCCTTGAAGACCTAACCTTCCAGAACTTCGGGTTCCGCGAGAGAGCCATAAACCATGACTCCCTTCTCAAGGCCGCCATAGCCGGCAAGGCCGACGTACCCCTTTCGAGCGTCGTTGCCCTGGAGTCTGACGCGGACGTCAAACGAGAGCGGCGCTCGCGTGCCGTAGCGGCGGCCACTGCCTGGTGGGCGCGATCATCCGATGGCTGGAATCGTCTCGCGGCCGTTGTCGATGCTCTCAGGAGTGGCGACCCTGTGCGGCAAGTCACGGTCTTGGACTGGCTCCGTGACGGTACAACGCCGTGCCAAGGTCTTTCGAAGGAGACCTTCACGCAACGCATCCTTCCTGAAGTTCGACGTCTCACTGGCAGCGCCGACTCAGATGTGAAGGAGCAGGCAGATGACCTGGTCCGCGACTTCGAATCGAAGGAGTGGTACTGGTTGAGCCTCAAGGAGGCGAAGAGACTCCCATGAAGCGCCTCGACCTCGTCACACTTCGGCAGCAGTCGCAACAACGCCTCCGCCTGGTGCTTGGGACGTTGGTCTTCGTTGCGATCTGGATGACCGCCCTGTTCTCCTATTCGAACGTGATTCTCGACAGACTAGGTCTGCGCGGCTTCCTTATAGCGGCCGGCCTCCCAATTGTCGCTCTTCTTATAGCGGCATTCAACAGCATCTTCGGAGCCCCGAAATGTCCGCACTGCGGGACTAGACTCGTCGGCTCCCTCCTCCACACTGCCATTGGCTCGGGAAACTGCGGATATTGCGGCAGGCGCCTCGAAGATTGAGCCAGGCGGCCCGAGCGGCCGACATAACCGAATTTGCCGCTTCGCCGTTAACGACGGGCTCGACCATTGAGGCCGGCGAACCCGCACCCCGGCGGTTCGAGGGGATGACGTCGTAACGCCGACCGCTCAACTCGGCTCGCCGAGCATGCTCCTCGCGACGAAGTGCACTGTATTTCAGTCGTTGCACGTGCACGCCGCGATAATGAGCACGCACTTTGTCTCGAGGAGCATGCTCCGCGTAATGATGAGCATGCTCTTTTCAAAAAAGTGCGTGCTACTCGGGACAAAGTGCGTGCTACTCGCAGTAAAAAGCGTGCTCTTCGGACCGAAGAGCATGCTCGTTTCAAAAAAGAGCGTGCTCCGCGGGACAAAGTGCGTGCTCCGCGGAGAAAAGAGCATGCTCTTCGGACCGAAGAGCACGCTCATTTCAAAAAAGAGCGTGCTCCGCGGGACAAAGTGTGTGCTCCGCGGAGAAAAGAGCGTGCTCGGCGGACCGAAGAGCATGCTCATCGTAAGAAAGTGCGTGCTCATCGTCGCGAGAAGCATGCTCATCGTCACGAGAAGCATGCTCATCATCACGTGAAGCATGCTCTTCGTCACGAGAAGCATGCTATTCGCCGCAAGGAGCATGCTCATCGTCACAAGAAGCGTGCTCTTCGTCACGAGGAGCATGCTCATCGTCGCGAGAAGAGCTCTCCTCGAAACGACGAGCGTGCTTCTTGTTCGAAACCGCGTGCTCCTCGAGACGACGGGAGGGCTCCACGAGGCGTAGAGCGGGCGTACCGAACCGAAGGGCGCGCCCATTTGGCCTGCCGAACGAGGCCGGGCGGCTATCAAAGGACGCGGCCGGCGAGACTACCCGGCGACGAAGGGTAGCGCCGGGGGAAAGCTGCCCGCCGGAAAGGGCGCGTTGCGGTCTCCGGCTTTTAACGCCTCGGCTGCCGTCCGGAACGCCGCGACGAACCAGGAGTAGGCCTCGTAGAAGGCCCTCCGCGCCGCCTTACTGACGGCTGCGCTGGGGGGGCGACCAGGAGGCGTTCTGGGGCGACTCCTTCAACGGCTCCAAGGACGGGAACCCCTGGGTCGCTCAAGTGCCGCCAGAGCGGCTGCCCAAGGAGCGCCACCCGATCGAGATCTTCGGGGTCGAGATCGCCCACCGGGAGCGCCCGATCGATGTCAGCCGGACCGCCGGTAGAGGCGGTATACTCATCCAATGCGTCGGACCATGCCCACCTCCAAAGGCCCCTTCCGTGCGGACCAGATCCGCTCGGGCGATCCCTACGAGCTCTCCAACGGTCACGCAATCCAATGCATGACCACGGGCGGACGCGGATCGCGCGCCAATCTACTAGGGGGCTCGGTGCTCGACAGCGATCCGGCCGTTGAGGAGGCGGGGATCGATACCGGCTACTCCCCCTCATCCGACACGCTACGCGCTCCGGACGTGGCCGTCGGCAACGTACCTAACACACCTGGCTGGGTGCAGGGAGCGCCGCCCCTGGCGGTGGAATACGCCGACACTGGACAGGATGAGAAAGAGCTCGCGGGCAAGATCGCCGAGCTTCTTGGCGCCGGCACACAGAGGGTCTGGGTCGTCCGCCTGTCTGGACCGCGCCGGGTCGAGGTCCACGAAAGCGGACAGGAGCCGCGCTTCGTGCATCCGGGCGAGGAGCTCACCGCGCCGGGGATACTGCAAAACCCCGTGCCCGTGGACGCGCTCTACGACCGCCAGGCCGCTCACGCCGTCACCCTCCGCAATCTGCTCCAGCGCCAAGGCTATCGAGATCTCGACGAGGTCCGTGGAGAAGGACGGCAGGAAGGGCAACTGCAAGCCTTGCGAGACTCGATCCTCGCCGTCCTCCAGGCTCGCGGCCTGACGATCGACGACGCGGCCCTCTCCGCCCTCGCGGCGATCGACGATCCTGTAGTTTTTCGTCGCTTCCTCGCCCGGGCGGCGACGGCGCCAACGGCGGACGAAGTCTTCGCAGGCGAGTGAGCCGCGATGAGTGAGCCAAGCTCACAAGACCGCGTGCGGTCTTCCTTCTTCTCCTGGTTTTTCAATCAGGTTCCCTCGCTGGGATTCAAAGGTTGGTACTCGTCCGGCGGTACTTTCAGGACTTCGGCGCAGGCCTGTCATTAGGCGGATCTTTATTCGATCACGCCGGGAGCATGCTCGTTTCAAAAAAGAGCGTGCTCCGCGGGACAAAGTGCGTGCTCCGCGGAGAAAAGAGCGTGCTCGTCGGACCGAAGAGCACGCTCATCGTAAGAAAGTGCGTGCTCATCGTCGCGAGAAGCATGCTCATCGTCACGAGAAGCATGCTCATCGTCGCGAGAAGAGCTCTCCTCGAAACGACGAGCGTGCTTCTTGTTCGAAACCGCGTGCTCCTCGAGACTATGGGAGGGCTCCGCGAGGCGTAGAGCGGGCGTACCGAACCGAAGGGCGCACCCATTGGGCCTGCCGATGCTTACCGCGAGACGCGGTATCGATACCGCGGGCCGGAGCTCAGCCCCCTGGGACGCCTGGTCCCGTCCGGCCCAACGGGCCGAGAGAACGGAGCCCAGGGCCGAGGCCGAAGGCCGACGCCCTGGGTGGAGAGACTGACAATCCGGTGCGGCCTGAAGGGCCGCGAGACCGTTGGCCGGCATGGGAGAGACGTGCAAGTTTCTCGCGGCCCTTCAGGCCGCAAAGATGGGGTGTCCTTTTTCCCCAGGGCATCGGCCTTCGACCTCAGATGCCCTGGGCTGGGATCTCCCGACCCGTTGGGCCGGTGGGGAGGTTTTCCGTAGGTTATTTCTTGACAGGCTCTTACCGGCCGCCTTCGCCACCCAGAACCTCGCGGCGCAGTTCCTCGGCGCTCATCTCGAGGCCCTCCCCACGGCGGGCGGCCTGGTCGGGAGCGAGACCGCCGCCCGAGCAACCTCTTGACAGGCGGGCATGGTTGAGCTAGCTTTTTTTCTATGAAGGCAAGTCTACAGATTGACGACGATGTCTATGAGGCCGCCGAGCGGCTGGCTTCCTCTGAGAGCCGGAGTGTCGATAAGGTCCTCTCGGATCTGGCACGCAAAGGTCTGGGTGCAGAGCGTGGGCAGGTGGAGGAAGGGAGCTTCCCGGTATTCTCCGTGTCCAAGGGCTCGCCACCAATCACTTCTGAGATGGTGAAGGCGGCAGTGGACGGCGATCTGTAGTGGTCTCGCTCTTGGACGTCAACGTTCTCGTGGCGCTTGCGTGGCCAGTTCACGAGCACCACGAGCGCGCCACTCAGTGGTTCCGCCGCAATCAACGGGCCGGCTGGGCGACATGCCCTTTGACGCAGAGCGGCTTTGTGCGAGTTTCCTCGAATCTAAAAGTTACTCTCGACGCCAAATCGCCGCGTGAGGCAATTGTCGCTCTTCGCCGGATCCTTGCCCTTCCACACCATGTGTTCTTCTCCGACGACATCTCCTTGGTACGCTCACAATTCGTAGACCCTGAAAAACTTTCTGGTCACCGCCAAGTGACGGATGCTCATCTTTTGGGGATCGCTCTTCGCCATGACGGCAGGTTGGCAACTCTCGACCGCGGCGTTTTCGACCTCGTACCTTCCGCCTTCCCTGCCAGCGAGGCGGTGTGTTGGCTCGGTGCCGGCCCATAATCCAGATTGTCATGCATCTACGCCAGCTATGAGCCGGCTTGAAGAGACATTCCACGACGAGGGCGATGACGTCATCGACGAGATCCGGGCGATCCGGCACCGCATCTCCGAGCAATTCGGCCATGACCCCGAACGCTTGGTGGCCCACTACATGGAGAGACAGGAGCAGCACCGGGATCGCCTGCTTCGCCCGGAACCCTCCGCCAAGACCCCCGTGGGCTGAAGCCGGGAGCTCTGGCACTTTTCCCGGAGTCACACCAGAGCGTCTCGCCGGCTTGCTCCAGCCGGTAGTGCGTCGAGGTCCGATTCGGGCGTGACCTCGCCACGGACCCGCGAGCCGAACACGCGAAAATCTTCGATCTTCACGCTTTCCGCGAGGCGCTGCCGCAGCTCCTGGGCAATCTCTCGGTCCCGAGCGTTCATTCCGGCTCTCATGGCCTCTCCTCTTCCTTCGCCATGACTGCCTTCTCCTCGGCAGCGAATGATCACCACTTCGCCTCAGTTCGGCTCGTCGAGGACCGCGGCGACCGAAACGGCAACGGCGGCCTTCTCCAGCCAGCGCTCCAGACGCTCCGGATCCTTCTGGGCCAGGATGCGCTCGCGGTCGGCGTCCGGCACGGCAATGCCGCGGGCCCGAAGCACGGTCAGCACGGCGCGCGCCGCCTCCTCGGAGCGTCCCTGAGTGATCCCCTGGGTGATCCCCTGGGCGACATATTTCTTGGCGAAATCGCTCTGGTATTCGTAGCCCTTCATCTTCGCCTCCAGCGCGCGGCGAGCCGCGTCATTCAAGGAATTGTACACGAGATCGAAGTACAGCCTGGCCCGGTCCTCATCGAGTCCCCGGATCGCAGGTAGCACCGTGACGGCGATCGTCGCTCCCTGGTCGGTCTCCCCGTGCGCCATCGCGGAAAGCACCCCGAGCTCGGGCCGGCGGGCCGCTTCCGCAGGGTCCGTCACGACCGGAACGGCAGAGCGGCGCAGCACAGGAGGGCGCAAGACGAAGCCGGGGACGCCGGTCTCGATCGGTTCCGCGCACCAGCCGGCGACGGCCGGATCGGGCGCGACGATGAGGAGTCCCGCCGGGCAACTGTGGATGGCGCGCGAGACCGTCACGTAGGCCGGCCAACTGAAGCGCTTTCTGGGATCGACCGCCAGTTGGACCTCGACGATGATCACCCGGACCGGGATGTCGCCGTCGAGAAGGACGACGACGACATCGGCGCGGTATTCGGCGGGCTGGATCTCGGTCAAGTCGCTCGAGGCGAGCCGAGCTTCCGTGTAGGCCGGGAGCGAGACGCCCAGCACCTCGGCCAGGATCTCGGCGGCGAGCGAGGGGCGGTTCTTGAAGAGATCCACAAGGATCTCGTGGACCATCGAGGGCATGGCGGCGATGTTCCTTTCCTGAATCCGCGACAAGATACCATCTCCCGGATCACCCAGGTGATCCGGACGGAAGCGGCGGCGCCGGAGCCTCGCAATCTCCCCCACCCCCTTGCCCATCCCCTTTTCCCCCGTCTCGGTACACAATAGGCGCCAGAATTCGCCGGGGTCCTGCCTAGATGACCTGGGTCCGTGACGGCCCCGCGGGGAGAGAACATGACTGAGTACGTTGCGTCGTTGCTGGCGGAGGTGAAGGCCAAGAACCCGGTGGAGCCCGAGTTCCATCAGGCCGTGCAGGAGGTCGCCGAGTCCCTGGCCCTCGTCCTCGACCGGCATCCGGAATACCGGCATGCCAAGATCCTGGAGCGCATCATCGAGCCGGAACGGGTCCTCATGTTCCGCGTCCCCTGGCAGGACGACCGCGGCGAGGTCCAGATCAACCGCGGCTTCCGCATCGAGATGAACAGCGCCATCGGCCCCTACAAGGGCGGCCTGCGCCTGCATCCGTCGGTCAACCTCGGCATCCTCAAGTTCCTGGCCTTCGAGCAGGTGTTCAAAAACTCCCTCACCACCCTGCCCATGGGCGGCGGCAAGGGCGGCTCGGACTTCGATCCCAAGGGCAAGAGCGACAACGAGGTGATGCGCTTCTGCCAGAGCTTCATGAGCGAGCTGTTCCGCCACATCGGCCCCAACACGGACGTGCCGGCCGGCGACATCGGCGTCGGCGGCCGTGAGATCGGCTTCCTCTTCGGCCAGTACAAACGCCTGCGCAACGAATTCACCGGCGTGCTCACCGGCAAGGGGCTCAACTGGGGCGGCTCGCTCATCCGCCCCGAGGCCACCGGCTATGGCTGCGTCTATTTCGCCCAGGAGATGATCGCCACCCGCGGCCAGACGCTCGAAGGCAAGATCTGCCTCGTCTCGGGCTCCGGCAACGTCTCCCAGTACACCGTCGAGAAGCTCCTGCACTTCGGGGCCAAGCCCGTCACCCTGTCGGACTCCAACGGCTACATCTACGACGAGCACGGCATCGACACGGAACGCCTGCAATTCGTCATGGAGCTCAAGAACGTCCGCCGCGGGCGCATCAAGGACTACGCCGACAAGTTCAAGACGGCCACCTATTCGCCGATCGACCCCAAGGCCGACCACAATCCGCTGTGGGACCACAAGGCCGATTGCGCTTTCCCCAGCGCGACGCAGAACGAGATCAACGGCAAGGACGCCGCCAACCTGCTGCGCAACGGCGTCTACGTGGTGGGCGAGGGGGCGAACATGCCGACCACCATCGACGGCGTCAACCAATTCCTCGACGCCAAGATCCTCTACGGCCCCGGCAAGGCGGCCAACGCCGGCGGCGTCGCCACCTCGGGCCTGGAGATGGCCCAGAACAGCATGCGCTATGGCTGGAGTCGCGAAGAGGTTGACGACAAGCTGCACAGAATCATGAAGGACATCCATAAAGCCTGCGTGGAGACCGCCGAGCGCTTCGGCACGCCGGGCAACTACGTCAACGGCGCCAACATCGCCGGCTTCCTCAAGGTGGCCGACGCGATGCTGGATCAGGGCCTGGTTTGAGCCTATGGGAGAGAGGGGCTGGACTTCGATGCTCGGTGGTCAGTCCAGCCCCAGCCGCTTCTTGACCTCCGCCAGGGAGTGGCCTCCCTTCGCCTTTTCCTTGGACCGCTCTTCGAGAAGCTCGATCAGCTCGCGACTCTGGCCGACGGCCTCGATCTCCTCGGCGAAGTCGTCAATCTCAACAAGGATGAATTCGCGGCCGTCCGGCGTCGTCACCCGGACTGTCTCCTCCTCGGCGAGATCCAAGAGCTCCGAAAATGTCGACACCGCGGCAGCGTCAATGGACTTCATAGGATGACTTCCTTCCCTCGGATCAGAAGGCGGTTGTGCTCCTTCCGTCCGATCGCCATAACCCAGACAATCATAGCCCCCGAGTCGACTTCGTAGAACACCCGGAAAGCACCAAGCCGGAGCTCCCAGGTGGCGAGAGCGTTCGGGCGCAGAGGCTTCCTCTTGCGAGTAGGCGTCGCCGGTTCTGTGGATAGGTGCTGTTCGATATCGGAGATCACAGAGCGCTGCTCGAACTTCTTAAGAAACTCCAAGTCCTCCAATGCGCTGTCCACAAATCTTATCTCGAACACTGGGTCTATCGTTCCTCAAGGCTGGTACTTCTACCATCCTGACGTGCTCTCTGGCAAGATCCGACGATGCGCGGACGCGGGACGGTCCATTTCAGCCGCTTTCCGGTACACAATACCGCAGAATCGCCGGGGTCTGGTCCAGCAACTGGGTTTGAGGAGACGAAAAGACATGGCGGTGAACAGTCACAACCCGTTCGAGGTGGCGCAGGCGCAGTTCGACAAGGCCGCGGAGATCCTCGACCTCGACCCGGCGACCCGGGACCTGCTGCGCTGCCCGATGCGGGAGTTCAGCTTCACGATCCCCGTCCGCCTCGACGACGGCACGGTGAAGATCTTCCGCGGCTTTCGCGTTCAGCACAACGACGCCCGCGGCCCGTCGAAGGGGGGCATCCGCTTCCACCCCCAGGAGACGCTCGACACCGTGCGCGCCCTGTCCATGTGGATGACCTGGAAGTGCGCGGTGGTCGACATTCCGCTGGGCGGCGGCAAGGGGGGCGTGATCTGCGATCCCCATCATCTTTCTCTGCGCGAGCAGGAACGGCTCTGCCGCGGCTGGGTGCGCCAGCTCGCCCGCAACGTCGGCCCCGTCCAGGACGTGCCGGCGCCCGACGTGATGACCTCCGCCCAGCACATGACCTGGATGCTCGACGAATTCGAGGCCATTCACGGCGGCCACTACCCGGGTTTCATCACCGGCAAGCCGGTCGGCCTCGGCGGCTCCCAGGGGCGGACGGAGGCGACCGGCTACGGCGTCGTCTACACCCTCCGCGAGGCGCTCAGGATCCTCGCGCTCGATCCGGCGGGCGCGCGGGCCAGCGTGCAGGGGTTCGGCAACGTCGCCCAGTACGCCATCCAGGGCTTCCGGAACCTGGGCGGCATCGTCACCTGCGTTTCCTCCTGGGATCACGCCGAGCAGTGCTCCTACGCCTTCCGCAAGACGGCGGGGGTCGACCTCGCGGAGCTGACGAGGATCACCGACCAGTTCGGCGGCATCGACAAGGAGAAGGCCCGCGGCCTGGGCTACGAGGTGCTCCCCGGCGACGCATGGCTGGAGCAGGAGGTGGAGATCCTCATCCCGGCGGCGCTCGAAAACCAGATCCGCGGCGACAACGTCCGGCAGATCCGGCCCACGGTCCGCCTCATCGCCGAGGGAGCCAACGGTCCCGTCACGCCGGAGGCGGACGCGGTCATCCAGGAGCGCGGCATCTTCCAGATTCCCGACTTCCTGGCCAACGCCGGCGGCGTCACCTGCAGCTATTTCGAGCAGGTGCAGAGCAATACCAACCGCTACTGGCCGAAGGACGAGGTCCTGAGCCGGCTCGACGACATCATGACCTCGGCCTTCCAGGCGGTGGCCGCCCTGGCGCAGCGCCGGGGCCTGCCGATGCGCGACGCCGCCTACGTCATCGCCGTCAGCCGCGTCGCCCAGGCCTGCCACGACCGCGGTTGGGTGTAGAAGGGGAACCATGGAGCCGGACGCCCGCCACGACTCGCCTCCGGAGTGGTGGGTGGTCCTCGGTTTCCTGCGCCAGATCGACCGCGCCCTGCTCGGCCGGCTGGGCCGCAAGATGACTCATCACCTCGTCTGGAACGGCATCGAGGGAGCCGAGCGGCTCCTCCAACGCTCGCCGGCCGAGCCGGACGACAATCCGGCCGATCACCCGGACGACAATCGCCCGCTGCCCCGCGCCGCCCTGGCCCCCGACTCCGCCGTCGCCGACCAGGCCTTCCGCCTCGCCGCCGAGCACTTGGGCGACGACGAGATCCTGGCCCTCATCCAGAGCTGGATCAAGGAGGACAAGACCACCTTCCTCAAGGCGGCCGTGGAACGGTTCGGCATGCCGCTCGCCGAGCTCGCCGACGCGCTGCAGCGGTTCCAGCACGGCGACGTCGAGGAACGCGAGCTGTCGCCCGCCACCCGGACCGGGCTGCGCGCCGGCCTCGCGCGGCGGTTCCTCACCGAGCAGCCGGACTTCGTCAACGCCGCCAAGGAGTACCTGGAGGTCGGCGACTTCCACGAGCTGGCGCAGCGTATCGTCTACTCCGGCCGCAGCTTCGGCCGGCTCGGCGGCAAGGCGGCCGGCCTCTTCCTCGCCGGCAAGGTGGTGGCCCGTTCCGGCCTCGCGGGCCTGGCCGAGCTGCGCGTTCCCCGGAGCTGGTTCATCCCCTCGGACGGCCTGTTCGACTTCCTCTACCACAACGACCTCGGCGAGGTGCTCAACCGCAAATACGACGATCCCGACCGGGTGCGGCTCGAATATCCGCACCTGGTGCAGCTCTTCAAAAGCTCGCTCTTCCCGCCGGCGGTGCTGCGCGGCCTGGCCACCGTGCTCGACGACCTGGAAGGCCGGCCGATCATCGTGCGCAGCTCCAGCCTGCTCGAAGACCGGCTCGGCTCCGCCTTCTCCGGCAAATACAAGAGCCTCTTCCTCGCCAACACCGGCGGCAAGCGGCAGCGCCTGAACGCGCTGACCGACGCCATCGCCGAGGTCTACGCCTCCGTCTTCGGCCCCGACCCCATCGAGTACCGGGCGCGCCGCGGCTTCCTCGACCTGCACGAGGAGATGGCCATCCTCATCCAGGAAGTCGTGGGCCGTACGATCGGCCCCTATTTCCTGCCTGTCTTTTCCGGCGTCGCCTTCTGCAACAACGAGCTGCGCTGGTCGCCCCGCATCCGCCGCGAGGACGGCCTGCTGCGCCTGGTTCCGGGCCTCGGCACCCGTGCGGTCGACCGCCTCGGCGACGACTACCCGGTGCTGGTGGCCCCGGGACAGCCGGGGCTGCGCCTGCACCAGAGCCGCGACGAGGCCGTGCACTACTCGCCGAAGAAGCTGGACTTGATCGACCTCCAATCCGGCGGCTTCGAGACCCTCGACGTGGCCGCCTTCCTCGCCGCCCAGGGCGAACGCCTGCCCGTGCCGATCCTGCGGCAGATCATTTCGATCGCCGGCCACGACCGCCTCCGCCGGCCCGTGGGGTTGATCGATCTGACGAAGGAGACGGCGGTGGTGACCTTCGAGGGGCTGCTCGCTGACTCGCCCTTCCTCGGCCGCATGCGGGCCCTGCTCCAGCTCCTGCGCGAGGCGATGGGCACGCCGGTGGACGTCGAATTCGCCTCCGACGGCGAGCACCTCTACCTGCTCCAGTGCCGGCCGCAGGGGATGAGCGAGGGCCTGCCCCCGGTCGCCATTCCCCGCGATCTGCCGCCCGAGCGGGTGCTGTTCACCGCCAACCGCTACGTTTCGGACGGCCGCGTGGACGCTCTCACCCACGTCGTCTACGTCGACCCGGAGGCCTACGGCCGGCTCGACGCCGACGCCATGCGCGAGGTGGGCCGGGCCGTGGGGCGGCTCAACCGCCTGCTGCCCAGGCGGCAGTTCGCGCTCCTCGGGCCCGGCCGTTGGGGGAGCCGCGGCGACATCCGCCTCGGCGTTCCCGTCACCTACGCCGACCTGAGCAACACCGCCGTGCTGATGGAGATCGCCCGCAGCCGCGACGGCTACGTGCCCGACCTCTCCTTCGGCACCCATTTCTTTCAGGACCTCGTCGAGTCCGCCATCCGTTATCTGCCGCTCTATCCGGACGATCCCGGCGTGACCTTCAACGAGCGGTTTTTCCGCGACTCTCCCAACGAGCTCTCCTCGCTGGCGCCGGAGCTCGCCCACCTCTCGGAGGTGGTGCGGGTGATCGACGTCGGCCGGGCGAGCGGCGGCCTCAGCCTGCGCCTCCTGATGAACGGCGAGAGCGACGAGGCCGTGGGCTTCCTGGCGGCCTGAGATGCAGCCTCCCAATCGTTCGGCCCAGATCCGCGTTCCCTATCAGGACCTGATGCGCTACCGCATCCTGCACGTCCTGCTGGTGTCGACGCCCTACGACCGCTTCCTGCTGGAGGAAGCCGGCGAGCTGGCCGAACGGGACCAGGGGGAGTTCCGCAACCTCGACGTCCACTACGCCCCGGGCCTGACCGGCGTCTCCACCGGCGCCGAGGCTCTCGACCTCGTCGCGCGTGAGGAGAGCATCAACCTCGTCATCACCACTCCGCACGTGGCGGACATGGACCCCGGCTGGCTCGCCGCCGAGGTCAAGAAGGTGCGCGACATCCCGGTGATCCTCCTCGCCTGGGACCCCGCCGAGCTCAACAGCTTCAGCCAGGGCTCGCCCATCGACCGCGCCTTCCTCTGGCAGGGGGACGCCCGCATCCTGCAAGCGATCGTCAAGTCGGTCGAGGACTGGCGCAACGCCGAGCACGACTCCCGGCGGATCGGCGTCCAGGTGATCCTCCTGGTCGAGGACAACGTGCGCCAGTACTCCTCGTTCCTCCCGCTCATGTACTCGGAGCTGCTGGAGCACTCGCAGCGGGTGATCGCCGAGGGGCTCAACCAGTCGCAGAAGATCCTGCTCATGCGAGCGCGGCCCAAGGTCCTCCTCTGCACCACGTTCGACGAGGCGGAGCGGGCCTTTCATGCCTACGGCGAGGAGGTGCTGGGAATCATCTCGGACATCGAGTTCCCCATGTCGCCCGGCCTCAAGGCGTCGCCGGGGGCCGGCGTGCGCTTCAGCGGAATGGTGCGCAGCCGCTACCAGGACATCCCCATCGTCCTCCACTCCTCGAGGCCTGAGAACGCGGAGCTGGCCCGCGAAGCTCGCGTGCGGTTCCTGCTCAAAGGCTCTCCCCACCTGCTGGAGGACCTCCACAGGGTGTTGACCCAGGACTTCTGCTTCGGCCCATTCATCTTCCGCGGGGAGGACGAACAGGAGGTGGACCGCGCGGACGACCTGCGGAGCCTGGAGGAAAAGCTGTCGACGATCCCGCCGGAATCGCTGTTCTTCCATGGCAAGGGGAACCACTTCTCGCGCTGGCTCAAGGCGCGCACGGAGTTCGCCCTCGCCCACGCCCTGCGCCCCCGCAAGTTGGAAGACTACAAAGGCGATGCCGAGGCGCTGCGGGCCGACCTCATCCGCTCCATCGGCGCCTATCGCTTCGAGCGCGGCCAGACCGTGGTGGCGGACCTCGACCGCGCCCGCTTCGACCTCAGGAGCGACTTCTACCGTCTCGGCGGCGGCTCGCTCGGCGGCAAGGCCCGGGGCCTCGCCTTCGTGCGCCGGTTGATCTCGCTCCACGGGCTGCGCGAGCAGTTCGCGGGAGTACGCATCTGCATCCCCACCACGGCGGTGCTGGGCACCGACGTCTTCGACCGTTTCCTGGACGGGAACGACCTGCGTTCCTTCGCCATCGACTGCCAGGACGACGCCGAGCTCTGGCGGCGCTTCGAGTCCGCCCCCTTTCCCCCCGAGACCGAGCTGGACCTGAGAGCTTTCCTGGAGAGGGTCGACCGGCCGCTCGCCGTGCGCTCCTCCAGCCTGCTGGAGGACTCGCCGAGCCAGCCCTTCACCGGCGTCTACGACACGCTGATGATCCGCAACAACGCGGAGAGCCTGGACGAGCGGGTGCGCCAGGCGACGCTGGCGGCGAAGCGCGTCTGGGCCTCCACCTTCTCCCAGCACGCCAAGGCCTACCTCCAGGCCACGTCCTTCCGCCTGGAGGAGGAGAAGATGGCGGTGATGCTGCAGTGCATCGTGGGCGCCGCCCACGGCCCCCGCTTCTACCCCGAGATCTCAGGCGTCGTCCGCTCCCACAACTTCTATCCCCTGCCGCCCATGAAACCGGCGGACGGCATCGCCGCCGTGGCCCTGGGGTTGGGCCGGGCCATCGTGGAAGGGGGCGCCTGCCTGCGCTTCTGCCCCCGGTATCCCATGCACGTGCCCCAGCTCTCCTCGGTGGCCGAGGCCCTGGAGACCTCGCAGCGGGATTTCTGGGCCCTGCGCCTCGAAGGCGACGCCGATCTCGCCATGCGCGAGGAGCTGTTCGGCCTCGACGCAGCGGAGGCGGACGGCACTCTGAATCGGGTCGGATCCACCTATTCGAAGGAGAACGACGCCATCTACGACGGCCTCTCCCGCCGCGGCCTACGCCTGGTCACCTTCGCGCCGATCCTGAAGCAGGGCCTTTTTCCCCTGCCGGAGATCCTGAGAACGCTGATGGCGGCCGGGGAGGAGGGCGCGGGAGGGCCGGTCGAGATCGAATTCGCAGTCAACCTTTCCCGGCCGCCGGGCAAGCCGATCGAATTCGGCTTCCTCCAAGTGCGCCCTTTGGCGCTCGCCCGTGAGACCGAGGCTGTCGAGGTGGGTCCCGTGGATCCCGCCGCCGTCCTCTGCCACAGCCCGCAGGTGCTGGGCAACGGGCGCATCGAAGGCATTCGTGACCTGGTCGTGGTGGACTTCCAGCGCTTCGAGCGCGCCCAGAGCCGTGAGGCGGCGATGGAGATCGGCCGGCTCAACGGCCGGCTGCTGGCCGAGAACGTCCCCTACGTGCTGATCGGCGTCGGCCGCTGGGGCTCGCGCGATCCGTGGCTGGGCATTCCCGTCACCTGGGACCAGGTCAACGGCGCCCGGGTGATCGTCGAAGCCGGGCTGCGCGACCTCAAGGTGACGCCGTCGCAGGGCAGCCACTTCTTCCAGAACCTCACCTCCTTCAACGTCGGCTACTTCACCGTCAATCCCGACGACAAGGAAGGCCGCCTGGACTGGGACTGGCTCGACGCCCAGCCCGCCGAGAGCACCGCCGCCCACGTCCGTCACCTGCGGCTGGCGGAGCCCCTGCTGGTCAAGATGAACGGGCGGAGGGGGGAGGGCGTGATCCTGAAGCCCTTGTCGTAGTAAGATGAGCCTGAGAAGTAAGGAGCTTGGAGAAAGTAGGAAGCCATGTCGATCTCGCGAGTCACCAGCAAAGGCCAGGTCACGATTCCCGCCGAAGTTCGGAAAGCCCTGGGCATCCACCAGGGAGACGATCTCGTCTTTGAAGTGGCATCCGCCCCCGACTCGGTCGCCCGGTTCCGTGTCGTCAAGAGACGCCGGCTCTCCGAGTTGTACGGAGCTCTCACTCCGACTCGTGAATTTCCAGGCACGGAAGCGGTCCGCGAGGAGGTTGGGCGAGCTTTGGGACGGGAGCTTGAGGGCCGGCGCCGGTGAAACGCCTCTGGGTCGACGCCAATGTCCTGGTGAGATTCCTCACGGGAGACCCGCCGGAGATGGCGAAGCAATCCGCAAAGTTGATGGAGAAGGCTGAGAATGGAGAGATCGTCTTGGTCGTGGCCTCGATTGTGGTCGCGGAGGTGATTTGGGTGCTCAAGTCCTTCTATGGCTTTCCCTTCAAGGACATCGCGCGGGTCCTTTTACCGCTCATCAGCGCGGAGGGCGTAGAGACCGAGGATCGCGAGCTGATGGTCGAGGCCATCGAGCTGGCACGGGAGAAAAATGTCGCCTTCATCGACGCCGTCGTGGCCTTGAAAGCCGTTCGCCAAAAGGAGAGCGTCTGCTCCTTCGACGGTGACTTCAAGAAGCTCCCAGCCCATCGGGTCGTGCCGGCATAGATAGCCTGAGCCGCTACTGATCAAGATGAACGGGCGGAGGGGGGAGGGCGTGATCCTGAAGCCCTTGGGGATAAGCTCACAGCCAACGGAGGTCGGGTGACCATGAACCATCGATGCTCTGAACTCGCCGTCGGCTTGGCGCTTGTGGCCATGATGTCCAGCGCCGCTTCCGGCGCTCCACAGTCCACCAGTCAAGCCGAAACAGCTCTGCCGCGCGACGTGACCGAGCCGCCCAGCCATGCGTCACACCTGTGCAGTGGCCACGTCACAGGCGAATCACTCCCCGATGGGCGGCCTGGGCCCCATGTCATCTGGGAGTCCTACTCCAGCCGAGAGCGTCCAGCCTCTTTGACGAAGCGCTACCTCAAGTCACTGGGCTCCGAGGCGCATGAAAGGATTGACGGTTGCGACCTGTGGCGACTCCCTCCGGACAAGCCCAGGCGCACGCTCGAGGTTTGCCCGGTTGCGGCAGCGGGCCCCTGGTCAGCGTGCTCCAAAGCGCCTCGGGGGACCGCAAGCATCATCGTGATCTCATCGATAGCACGGGCCGACTGAAGATAGACTCCCAGGAAACTTACAGGAGGAGGGCCCCATGACGGCGGCTGCAACCTCGATCACCGTGCGGGTTCAAGCGAAGGGCGGCAAGTTCCTGGCCAACGACATCGGCGGATCGGAGGTGACGATCCGCGACGCGCAGACCGGCGAGCTGCTCGCGGGCGGCCTCGCCCTGGGTACGGACTCGGGCAACCTGTCCACCACCTACACACCCAATGCCTCCCTGAGCGCCGTCGTCACGCCGCCGGTGCCCCCGGCCACGCAGCCCACCCTCATCCAGTGGCTGTCGCCGGATGCGAACACCTCGGGGCTGACGGTGAGCCTCCCCATCTCGCGCCCCACGCTGCTCGCGGTCTCCGCCTTCGGGCCCATGGGCGGCCTGCAATCGGCCCACCGGGCCGTGGCAATGCAGTGGATCGTCCCCGGGCAGACCTTGAATCAGGGGCCGGGGTTCGTGGTGGAGCTTCCGGGCCTGATGGTCCAGGTGATGGAGCCCGCCACCCACCTGGCGATCCTGTCCACCGATCTCCCCTACAAGATCCCCTTCGTGGTAAACGTGACCATGATGTGCGGCTGCCAGATCGCAGACGGCCAGCCGTGGATTCCGTCCGACTTTGCGGTGACGGCCGCCATCGGCCAGGTGGGACAGCCCGCGACGACGACCGTGAAGCTCGGATTCCCCGGCAAAGTTCCCAGCCTCTTCACCGGCTCGTGGACGCTGCCGGCCGGATCGTCCGGCTTTTACCAGGCGGTGGTGGCGGCCGTGCAGAACAGCACCGGCAACACGGGAACGGGGACGGTGACGTTCTTCGTCAAGCAGGAGAGCTGACCGTTCCGGAATGGCCACGCCCATGGACCTCGCCCACAAGCTCGACCTCCTCCGCTACGGCCTGGGCGTCTTGCTGGCGCTTTCGCTGCCGCCGGCGATCGTCTACTGGTTCATCGTCCACCCCTTCATCGGCTTCTGGCGCCGGGTCGGGGCGCGGGGCACCCTGTGGTTTCTTGGCGTCTTCTACCTGGGGTCGATCGCGGCCCTCGTCCCGCTGCGGCACGTCCTCATGGGGCGGGACCTGGGAACGAGCGCGTGGTGCATCCTGGCTGCCGCCCCGCTGCTGGTGGTCTCCGTCATCATCAGCTTCAAGCGCCGCCGCCACCTCACCCTGCGCACCCTCGCGGGGGTGCCGGAGCTGGCTCCCCAGGGGACCGGGCCGGGGCTGCTGACCGAGGGGATCTATGGCAAGATCCGCCATCCACGGTACGTGGAGTTCACTCTCGGGATGATTGGCTGGTCGCTCCTCGTCAACTACGTCGGGCTGTACGTGATGACGGGGCTGTGCCTCGTCCTGCTGTACCTGATCGTGCTGATGGAGGAGAAGGAATTGCGTGAGCGCTTCGGCCAGGCCTACGTCGACTACAGCGCCCGGGTGCCGCGGTTCGTCCCGCGTATTAAGATGCTCACCTCGAACCTTGCTTGAAAGGAGCCGGCACATGAGAACGCAAGCGATTTTGCGGTTGGTGCGCACCCGGTTGGCCAGTGCCTCCCTGCTGTCCCTCCTGGTCGGCGGCGCGCTGCTGGGCGATCCCGTACCGGCGGGGGCCCAGGGCCGGGTCACCTTCACCCAGATGTCCATCGAGCGCTGCAAGGGCACCTGCACGATCAAGCTGAGCTGCAGCGTGGGAGGCAAACCGGCCTCCGAGCTCGTAGCGGGCAAGAAGGGACGGACCAAGGACCTGATCGACATCGGCAAGTCGCTGGAAGTGCCGCAGTTCCCCGCCGAAGTGAAGTGCACCGCCATGAAGGACACGGGCTGGATCAGCACCACCTGGACGGAGATCGGCTCTGGCACCGTGAGCCTCCCCACCGGCGGCGACTACAAGCTCGACATCGACAACGCCGAGCACGGCGCCGTGCGCGTGATGCTGGTGGTGGACAGCCTGGAGAACTTCCTGCCCGCCGGACCGGTCCCCCCGGCCGCTCCGGCGAAAGGCAAGAAGGCCGCCCCGGGCAAAGCCGGCGCGCCGCTCCTGGTGAACGCCACGTTCAACCCCGCCAAGGAGGGGCACGCCGTGGTGGTCGGCCTCGAATGGCCGGCCTTCAAAACCAAGGTGGACAAGATGGGCGCCCTGGGGATGAAGCTGGTGGCGATCAAGGTCTTCGAACAGGGCGGCAAGCGGCTCTGGGCCGGCATCTTCAAGAACGTTCCGGACCGTGTCGTGCTGCGGGCCAACCAGGAGTGGAAGGACTTCCAGGCGGACTGGGTGCGCATGACCGGCGGCCTGGCGCGCTTGGTGGATGTCGAGGTCTACGACACGAAACCCTTCTACGCCGGCCTCTACCGCGACTTCACCGACCGCAACCGGCCGATGATGTGGACCGACGTGCGGAAGAACTTCGTGGACAAGGTCAAGGACCTGGCGGCTCAGGGGCAACAACTGATCGACGTGGTGGTCTACGTCGGGCCCGGCAAAACCTCCTACGTCGGCACCTTCCGCGCCACCTCGGGGAACTACGAGCTCTGGACCAACAACGACAAGGCGGCCCTCGAGGCGAAATGGAAGGCCGCGAGCGCCAAAGGGCAGCAGATGGTCGAGGTGGTGACCTACAAAGAGGGTGGCAAACGGCTCTACGACGGCATCGCCCGCAGCGGCGTGGGGGCCCCAGGCGACGTGGTGCTGGACGCCGACATGGCCACCTTCGTCAAGCGCTGGCTGGACGACACCGGCAAGGGTCTGCGGCTGACGAACCTCGATCCGTATCACGAGTGAGGGCTTTCCCCCGCCAGAAACCCTCACCCCTGTCCCCTCTCCCACCGCACTTCCCCCGACCGGGAGAGGGGAAACCCGGCTGGGGCGGCGGGTCTTGCCACAAACTAATATGCTGCGGTATCATATCGACTCCAGGGAAACCCCGTCGTCCCAACCAAGGAGTCGAGCCATGTTCTCAGAGCAGACGCAGCCTCCCGTTTCTGCCCATCGGAGCGTCGTCCTTCTCTTCGCCTCCCTGCTGTTGTGCGGGGTCTCGAGCGACGTTCTTTGTTCAGCGGATCACGAAAACGGAAAGTGCCGTACTCCAACTGCTCCCATTCGGAGCCAAATGCATGCGCTGATATGCAGAGCACGAGCACACGGGAGCGCTCAAGCCCCCTCTCAATCCTTTTAGCTGGAATCCTGTCGAGTTCCCAGTCATCAAGCCATACGCGCAGCCCATCCACCCTCAGCCGCTCCGCGACGGCGAGCACGACTGCCTTGTCCTTCGCGCTGTGGCTGAGGAAGACATCGTATTTGAAATCGTCAGCCATGGTTCACCCTCGGTTGTGCAGAGTTCCAAGTCCAACGTGGAATCTCGATGTCTTTGCCCCGAAGGGGCTCAGGCATGTAGCCCGGGGCTGGCGCTTTTTGCCAGCCCCGGGTATGCGTGAGTCCCCCAAAATCCCAAAGCCCCAAAGGGGCGACGGCAGTTTGGGCCGCCAGATGACAGGCGCTCTCGTTATATTCATTCTTCGCACCTTGCGATTCCGTACTCTCATCCGAAGGATCTGCCGTCGCCCCTTCGGGGCTGTTGAGTTTTGTGATTTCGCGTTGACCCGGGGCTGGCAAACAGCGCCAGCCCCGGGCTACATGCCTTTACCCCTTCGGGGCATGTTTCGTTCCTAGAAATCTGCGGCAGCGGCACTGAAGGACTCTCACAGCCAGAAGGACTCATCGACACGCTCGAAAATCTTGACCGCTTGGAGGAACTCGGCTTCCTGTTCCGCAGTCCACGTGCCCATGAAATGATCCAACGCATGACCAATAGTCTTCGTTGGAACGGCCTGCTCCGCTTCAGGGACGGGTATAAGCCGGCCGACAGAGCCACCGGTGCCGGTGATGATCACCTCCTGCCCTGCCCCTACCTCCTCGATCAACTCGCCTTCCAGATCTTCCGTCATACATGTCCTCCGAGGTAAGCATAGCGCGCTCCACCCCCGCCCGGGATTGAAATCCCGGGCTACCGGCGGTCATCCCTACGGGATCACAACCGCCACCCTGCGCACCGTAAACCGCAACGGCACCGGCTTCGCCTCCTGGTACTTCAGGTCACCATCGAGGTGCAGCGTGGTCCCGTCCGGGAGGTCTTCGTAAATCCACGATAGTCCCTGGACGCGCGACGGCCGGCGATCGGTCGATCGCGGCGGGCCGCCGGCGGCGAGGCGCTCGCGCTCTTCGAGGACCAAGGCGGTGAGCTCGGCTTCGAGCTCGATGCGGGCGCTGCGCGGCCAGAACTCCCCGAAGTTGGGGAGCAAGGTGTAGGCGATGATTTGCCAGCGCGGGATTGTCGCTCTCTGCTCGCGATCGAAGGCGTCGGGATTGAAGGTTCGCAGGTCTCGCTGCGGCAGCGTCTCGGCCATCGCGGAGAAGCGCCGTGCGTAGTCCCAGAGCAGCCAGCGGAGCAGGGTCTGCGGCCGGCTCCCCCACCTCGCGTCCCGGATCGATCGCTCGAAGGTCGAGGTGAGGTACGCGGAGAAGCTTTCGCACCGCAAGGCTCGGAGGGTGCGGGATCGTCGATCGAGGTGAAGGAGCCGCGCGGGCCAGCCGGCGGGGGCTTTCGGGAAACTCCGCAGGACCGGCTGCTGCAGGCGGATCACGGCCTGCGCCATGAGCTGCGTGATGAGGACCGGGTTGTTGTCCGCCATCGCCTCGTTGAGCTGCCACGAGGTTTCCAGGACCTCGGCGGCCTGCGCCTCGCGGCCCGCCTGGAGCTGCTCGCGGGCCTCGAGAAGGAGGACCTTCTGGAGCGTCAGGAGGCCGAGGTAGTTGGGAATCCGGGCCTCGAAGCCGGCTTCGAGGTTGCGTGCCCAGACCGGCGGCGGTCCCTGCGCCAGCCGTTTCCGGATGGCGTCGAGCCCCGGCCGGACCGAATCCAGGAAGGCTGCGAGCTCGGGCGGCAAGGGCGCGGGCGAGGATTCCGTGGCGGTCCGGCCCGCCGAGTAGACAGCGCTCAGCGGCGTCTTGATCGCCTCGAAGCGTTGGGCGGCTTCCGGCGCCGGACGGATGCTCCCGGGCGTTTCGACCAGGGCCATCTCGATCCCTATCGCCGCGCTCAGTTTTTCGAGGTCGCGGACGGTGGCGTTGTCCCGGGTCGCCGGGTAGCGCTCCAGGAACGAGGCACCACCGAGGGACCGGCGCCAGGAGGCGTCGAGACGGCGGTCGACGGACGCTTTCCACGCCGTCAGCGCCAGATCCCCGAGCAGGCTCAGGCCCACGAGGACGGTGAGCCCGAAAAGTAGCCAGCGCAGCAGCCTGGACCAGCCGGGCCGTCTCTCCGGCAGGCGGGGCGGAGTCATGGACGGATGGTACCAGCCTGATCTCGAGGTTCGCGAAGCCGCGGCCACGCTTCGGGACGGCGCGGACTCACAGGGAAAGGCTCCGGGTGAGCAGGGAGAGCGCTCTCTCCAGTGGGTAGGACGTTTTTTCGAGCGGGGAGAGCGCCCTCCCGAGTGGGTATGAGCTTTATTCGAGCAGGGGGAAGGCTCTCCCGAGTGGGTATGAGCTTTTTTCGAGCCGGGAGACGGCATCCCAACTGGGTATGACGTTTTTTCGAGTGGGGAGAGCCTTCCCCCGGCTGGATTGCGGGCCATCCCCGCTGGGGAGAGCCTTCCCCCAGCTCGAAAAAACCTCCTCCCGACTGGGGAGAGGCCTCTCCCAGCTCGAAAAAAGCTCTCCCCGTCCCCTCGTTCCAACTCCCCCGCCTTGGAGAGTCGTCAAGGTGCAAAAGCAGGACCGTCCAACGCGACGCCCGGGTGGACGGATGGGATCCATCACCGGCTGTCAGCGTCCTTCTCGAACCAATTTTCCGTGTAGTAGTGGCGTCCCCTGAGGACGGCCCAGGCGCTTGCGAGCAGGTAGGCGGGGATGAAGGCCAGGCCCCACGCCTCGGCCTGTCGAACATGTTGGCGCTCGTGCGCCCAGTGAGCCCCGAGCTCCCGCCGGTCGAGGGCAAGAACGACATGACCCAGCGCCATGGCTTTCGCCCGTACCGGGCGTGACGAGAGGAACCAGCGGGCGAAGCCGCCCCACGCGGCCAGGATTCCCTCTCGGGTCTCGCATCGCCCGTTCGACAGCACCGTGAGAGCCGCGACGACCAGCCCCAGGAGAGTCGTGGGTCCAGCCCACAGATACGCCAGAGGTCTTGGCATCACGGCTCTGCCGGGTCTGGAAAATTGATCAGGCGGCGGCCGAAGATGAAGACGGGAACGAGCGTCTCACCTTACAGGATGTAACAACCGCCGCCGTCACAACAGACGGTAATCACCGGAAAGTGATAGCAGGTCGCGCCCGGGGGATCGCTGGGCGCCACCAACTCGGCGTCCGCCTGTGCCGCAGGAACAGACATCGACAGACTCGCGACCAGCACGGCCGCAAACGCGAGGAACAGTCGTCTTCTCATAGACCCTCCCAATTGTGTGGTTCCAGATTGTGTTCCAGTCCAGGATACCATCAGGTCCCTCGATCCTCATGGGCTCGCCGGTTCATTGCGGTACCGCATCTCCCCGCGAAGAGAGCCCGAGCGCCAAGGGGTGGCGCGGCTGATAGAGGCCGAGCTCGGCACCGCTGGGCAGCGCGATGGCCGTCGCCGAGCCCCAGCGCTCCTCGTGGACCGGGCGCGCGAAGGTGACTCCCTTGCTTGCAAGCTCGGCCATGGTCGCTCGCAGGTCGTCGCACAGCAGGTAGAGCTCACACGAGCCCTCGCCCTCGGTGGGGTGAACCGCGAGCTCGGCAGGGGGCAGCCCGAAGATCGGCCAGCCACCTCCGGCATCGACCGAGCCGAGACCCAGGACGTCCTGAAAGAAGGCCCGCACTTCCTCAGCCTGCTGGTTGTAGATCAGGGCATGAACTCCGATGATCATGGGCTCACCTCCATCGGGGATCCGGAGCCGCGGTATGATCGCTCCTACGCGGATCAGGAGCATTTCACGGCGCGGCTGCGCAGGCAACGGATCACGATTTGCGCCGGGACTCGGAATCACTCCAGGCTCTTCCTGAACCGCAACGACGCCAGCGTCAGCACCGTCAACCCGATCCCCAGCAAAGCCAGCGCTTCGGGCCAGAGGACGCCGAGGCCCGAGCCTTTCAGGAAGACGCCGCGCAGGACGTTCGCGTAGTACCTGACGGGGATCACGTAGCTCGCGATCTGGAAGCCGCGGGGCATGTTCTCGACCGGGAAGATCAGCCCCGAAAGGTAGATCATGGGCACCATGAGCACGAAAACGCAGAGCCCCATGGCCTGCTGCATGGTGCGCACCATCGTCGAGACCAGCAGGCCCAGGCCCAGCGTGCAGAGCAGGAAGAGGAAAGTGAGGAAGGCGAGGACGAGGAGCGAGCCGCGCAGGGGAACGTGGAAGAGGCCCGTCACCAGGCCGGTGACCAGCAGCATGTCGAGCATCCCCAGGATCAGGAAGGGGATCAGCTTGCCGAGCACGAGCTGCCAGGAGCGCAGGGGCGTGACGCTGAGCTGCTCCAGGGTGCCGATCTCCTTCTCCCGCACCACCGCCATGGAGGGAAGGATCATGGTCACCAG
The DNA here is from genome assembly GCA_049284515.1 of Thermoanaerobaculia bacterium. Classification (GTDB taxonomy): domain Bacteria; phylum Acidobacteriota; class Thermoanaerobaculia; order Multivoradales; family UBA5704; genus DATARR01. The sequence goes on along the minus strand of JBAPYB010000464.1, from coordinate 6,401 downwards.
CATCAGCACCATGGCGATCACTGCCGGCACGTAGAACCAGCGGCTCTTCAAGTCCGGGTTGTACCAGACCCGGGGGACGAGCTCGTAGCGGCCCGCGGCCATCGTAGCGGGTTTCCTGGCACCAGCGGGCACCCGGCGCGCGGCCGTCATCTCCGCTCCGGCCCCGGCGACGATCTGGGCGGCGTAGCCTAATCCCAATCCCGAGGAGTTGGCGTCGGTGCCGTCGGCGATCACCTGCACCCGCGGCGTGCGGCCCGCCGCCGCGGCTTCGCCGTAGCCGGCGGCGATCACCAGGGCGAGCTGCGCCCGGCCTTCCACCAGCCAGGGATCGACGGCCGCCGGGTCGTCCTCGGCGCCCACCAAGTCGAAGGTGCCGGCGCCGGTGAAGCGCTCGACCAGGGTGCGGCTGGCCGGCGAGCGGTCCTGGTCCACCAGCACCATGGGCACGTGCGTCACGTCCAGGTTGGCGGCGTAGCCCAGGGCCAGGAGCTGGACGACGGGGCCGACCACCATGGCCGGGATCATCTTCTTGTCCATCCGGAGCTGCAGGAACTCCTTCACGATCACCGCCAGCAGCTCGTGCATCTCACACCTCCTTCCGCGACAGCCGGACGTAGGCCAGGCCCATCACCACCAGGGCGTAGAGGAGGAGGAAGGCCATGTCGCCCGGATAGGACTCCAGGCCCGCCCCCTTGAGGATCACCCCCCGCAGCACGACGTTGAAGTAGCGGGCCGGCACGGCGTAGGTGACGATCTGCAGCGCCCGCGGCATGGAGCGGATGGGGAAGATGAAGCCGGAGAGGAAGATCGCCGGCAGCATGGAGATGAGCGCTCCGCCCTGGAAGGCCACGGCCTGGGTCTCCGAGACCGAGGAGACGAGGAGGCCCAGCCCCAGGGCGCCGACCAGGTAGACCAGGGTCGCGACGAACAGGTGGAGGTAGGGGCCGGCGACCGCGATGCCGAAGAGGAAGCGGGCCGCGACGAGGATGAGGACCGTGGCGAGGAGGGAGATCCCCAGGTACGGCAGGGTCTTGCCCAGGATCAGCTCGCCGGGCTTCAGGGACGTCACCCGGAGCTGCTCCATGGTCCCCCGCTCTTTCTCCCGCACCAGCGAGATGGCGGTCGAGAGCACGGCCGTCAGCATCAGGATGAAGCCGATGAGGCCGGGGACGAGGAAGCGCGTGGACTTGAGCTCCGGGTTGTACCAGACGCGCGGCTGGAAATCGATCGGCGCCAGTTGCACCCGGCCGCCGGCCGCTGAGAGCTCCTGGACGTTGGCGGCGGCGACCAGGGCCGAGGCGTAGCCCAGGACGGTGGTGGCGGTGTTGGCGTCGACGCCGTCGAGGATGAGCTGGAGCGGCACGGTCTTGCCCGCCGCAAGGTCGCTGCCCGCGCCCTCGGGGATGACCAGGATCGCCTTCGCCTTGCGCTGCTCGGTGAGCCGGCGCAGGTCGGTCCCGGCATCGAGGTCCGCCACGTCGTCGAAGTAGGTGGAGTTGACGAAGGAGGCCACGAGCTCGCGGCTGGCCGCGCTCTTGTCGTCGTCCTCGACGGCGAGGGAGACGTGGCGGACGTCGAAGTTGATGGCGTAGCCGTAGAGCAGGAGCATCATGCAGGGAACGCCCAGCAGCATTCCCAGGCTCAACGGGTCGCGGGACGACTGGAGCAGCTCCTTCCAGGCCACGGACCCGATCTTCCTGAGGTTCACGGCTTGCCCCCCCGCGCCTCGATCGAGTGGATGAAGACGTCCTCCAGCGAGGGGACGATGCGCTCCGCCGTGGCCGGGACGTTCCCGTCCCCTTCCAGCAGGGCGAGGATGCGCCGCCGGCCCTCCTCCGCATCGTCCACCACCACGTGCAGGCGGTCGCCGAAGAGCGAGACCTCGCGCACCCAGCCCTCCTTCTCCAGCCGCTCCTGGGCGTCGAGGAACCGCGGACAGGTGACTTCCAGCACGGCGCGGCCGGCGAAGACGCTCTTCAGCTCGGCCACCGAGCCGAGGGCCACCAGCCGCCCCTGGTCGAGCAGGGCGATGCGGTCGCAGCGCTCGGCCTCGTCCAGGTAGTGGGTGGTGACGATGAGGGTCACGCCGTCCGCGGCCAGGGTGTCGATCAGCCCCCAGAAGCGGCGCCGGGAGATGGGATCGACGCCGCCCGTGGGCTCGTCGAGGAAGACGAGCCGCGGCTGGTGCAGGAGGGCGCAGGCGAGGGCCAAGCGCTGCTTCCAGCCGCCGGGGAGGGAGCGGGTGACGAGGTCCTCCTTGCCGCCGAGGTCCGCCATCTGCACGGCCCAGCCGAGGCGCTCGGTTTTGGCGGCGCCCCGCAGGCCGTACACGCCGGCGAAGAAGTTGAGGTTCTGCCGCACCGTCAGCTCGTCGTAGAGGCTGAAGCGCTGGGTCATGTAGCCGATGCGGCGGCGCACGCCCTCGGGGTCGCGGGCGATGTCGATCCCCAGCACCTGGCCGCTGCCGGAGGTGGGGGTCAGCAGGCCGCAGAAGAGGCGGATGACGGTGGATTTCCCCGCGCCGTTGCTCCCCAGCAGGCCGAAGACCTCGCCCTGCCGGACGTCGAAGCTGACGCAGTCGACCGCCACGAAGGCGCCGAAGCGCTTCGTCAGGTCCACGGCTTCGAGAGCGGGAGCGGCCATGGATTTACTTCCCGGAGCGCCCGACGGCACGATCGACGTTGGCAAGGGCGATGCGCACCTGGGTGGAGACCGCGGTCTGGTCGAGCCCGGCGCGGAGCAGGGCCGTCTCGGCGTCGAGCAGCTCAGTGGAGGGGATGACCCCCTCCGTGTAGCGGTCACGGGCCACCCGCACGTTCTCCTTCGCAGCGTCGAGGTTGCGGGCGGCCACGGCCAGGGCGTCGCGGGCCGAGGAAAGGTCGAGCAGGCGGGAGGTGACCTCCAGCCGCAGCCGGGCCTTGAGGTCGTCGACCTGGCGGTCGAGTGCGTCGGCCTGGGCGGAGGCCTGGGCCACCGCCGCCGCGGCACGGCCGCCGTCGAAAGCCCGCACGGACACCGTCACGCCGGCGCTCCAGGAGCTGCGGAACTCGTCCTGCGGCGGCAGGATGCGAGGGTTGGGATCGGCGAAGTCGTAGCCCAGGGAGAGATTCGCCTGGGGCCGGTTGATCGACTTCTGGATCTCGACCGAGGCGCGGGCGGCCTGGGCCCGGGCCTGGAGCGCGAGGATCTCGGGCCGGGCCGCGAGCGCCGCCGCCACCAGGGATTCCGGATCGGTCGGGGAGGCCGGCGGGGCCGCCAGGGGCTCGGCGGGGTCCACCCGCGAGCCGGGCGGGAGGCCCACCAGGCGGATCAGGTTCTCGTTGGCCACGGCGGCGGAGTTCTCGGCCTGGAGACGGGCCAGCTCGGCGCGGTCCCGCTCCACCTGCACGGCCAGCACCTCGTTGGAGGCCGCCGTGCCCACGTCGAAGCGGTTCTTCGCATCCTTGAGATGGGCCTCGTACGTGGTCTCGGCCTCGGCGAGCACCCGCGCGCTCTCGCGGGCGGTCACCAGTCCCCAGTAGGCGGTCTGGGTCTCCAGGAGGAGATCGTTGACGGCGCCGGAGCGGTCCTGGGCCGCGGCCTCCCGCTGCCGGCCGGCGGCGGCGATGGCGCTCTCGATCCTGCCGCCGGTATAGAGAGGAAGGGAGGCTCCTGCGTGCAAACGGTAGTTGTTCGGGATGTTGGGGAAGAGCGTGCGCGTCCCCAATCCCGGAAGGGTGAGCGAGAACTCGTCCACGTTGGAGTAGCGGGTGTAGCCCCCGGAGAGGTCCACCAGGGGGAGCCGCTCGGCCAGAGCGCCCCGCCGGGCCGCCTCGGCGGCGGCTTCCAGGGCGGTGAGCGACTCCAGGCGCGGCGAGCTGGCGCGGGCGCGTTCGAGGGCTTCGGCCAGGGTGAGGCGGACGGAAGAACCCTCACCTCCCCGACCCTCCTCTCCCGCCCCCTCCCTTCCCCCCTCACCGGGAGAGGAGGGAGAAAAACCAGTAGACCCCCGGGCTGTGTTCCCCTCTCCCGGTGAGGGGGGTGGGAGGGGGCGGGAGAGGGGTAAGGGGTGAGGGTTCGGGTCGGCGGCAGCCGGCCCGGGAACCTGGCCCAAGGCGATCAGAGAGAAGGCAACGAAGATCCAGGCGTTCATAGTCTCACCTCCCAGCCGCCGCGACGGGCTCGGCGGCCTCGATGCTCGCGATGAAGATGTCTTCCAGGGTGGGCAGCACCGGGCGGACGGCCTCCACCTCGACGCCGTGGGCCTTCAGGTCGGCGGCGAGACGCGAGGCTGCGGCTTCGGCACCGTTGCGGTCCACGCCTTTGAGGGTGGCGTGCAGCCGCTCGCCGAAGGACTGGACGTCGGCCACCTCCGGCAGCTCCCGCAGGCGCTCCGTGGCCTGCCGCTTGGGCCGGGCCAGGATCTCGACGATGACCTCGCCCGACTCCTCCTTGAGGTGGGCCGGCGCATCCACCGTCAACAGCCGGCCGTGGTCCATGAGGGCGATGCGCTGGCAGCGCTCGGCCTCGTCGAGGTAGGGAGTGGTGGTGAGCAACGTCAGCCCGTCCCGCTGCAGGTGGGCGAGGATCTTCCAGAAATCGCGGCGGGAAACGGGATCGACGCCGGTCGTGGGCTCGTCCAGCACCAGCAGCTCCGGCGTGTGGATGAGGGTGCAGGCGAGGGCCAGCTTCTGCTTCATGCCGCCGGACAGACGGTCCGCCAGCCGGCCGCGGAACGGGGTCATGCGCAGCAGGTCGAGCAGCTCGTCGCGCCGCGACTTCCACCCCTTCACCCCATGGATCGAGGCGAAGAAGGAGATGTTCTCGTCCACCGTCAGGTCGCCGTAGAGGGAGAAGCGCTGGGAGAGATAGCCGATCTTTTGCGAGAGCAGGGCACCCTGCTTCACCGGCTCCAGGCCGCAGGTACGGACGGTGCCGGCGTCGGGGGCCAGCAGGCCGAGGACGACCCGCAGCGTCGTCGTCTTGCCGGCGCCATCCGGCCCGATGAGGCCGAACATCTCGCCCCGGCGGACCTCGAACGTCACGTCCTCGGCGGCCACCAGCGAGCCGTAGCGGCGGGTCATTCCCTGGACGGCAACGACCAATTCGACCGATCCGTCTGATCCGACCGATCCGACCGATGTGGACCTTTCCTGCGAGGCGGTCATGATTGAGCCTTCCCTACCTGCGCCGCCACGTGGAACCGCGCTTCGGCGGGCATGCCGGGTTTGAACAGGCCGTCCTGGTTGTCGAGGCCGACCTTGACCTTGTAGACGAGCTTCACCCGCTCGTCGCGGGTCTGCACGTTCTTGGGGGTGAACTCCGCCTGCGCGGCCACGTAGGTGATCCGCCCCTTGCGGCGCTGGCCGTCGTCGGTGACCACCTCCGCCTCCTGGCCGATGCGGATGCGGCCGAGGTCCGGCTCGCCCACGTAGACGGTGAGCCAGGCGTCGGCGAGGTCGGTGATGACGCATAGGGGCGAGCCGGCCTGGAGGAGCTCGCCGGCCTGGGCAATCTTCTCCGTCACCACGCCGGCCGTGGGGCTGACGACCGTGGCGTCCTTGACCTGCTGGTCGAGCTGGGCGATGCGCGCGTCGGAGATCCCGACGCGGGCGCGGGCGGACTCGATCTCCTCCGGCCGGCTGCCGTTCTTCAGTTTGGCCAGAGTGTCCCGCGCCCCCTTGAGGCGGGCGGCGGCCATGTCGCGCCGGGTGCGGGCGTCGTCCCGCGACTTGGTGGTGCCCGAGCCGCGGTCTAGGAGCCCCTGCATGCGGTCGAGGTCCTTCTGGGCGCCGTCGAGGTCCGCCTCGGCCTGGGAGACCTGGGCGGCACCGGCGGCGATGTCCTCCTGGCGCGAGCCGGCGCGCCGGAGCTGGAGGTCCGCCGCGGACTGCTGCCGCTCGGCGCGGGCCTGGCCCAAGGCGAGAGAGACGTCGGTCGTGTCGATGCGGGCCAGCACCTGGCCGCTCTTCACCGCGTCCCCCTCCTGGAGGCCGAAGTCCTGCAGCCGGCCGGCGACCTTGGTGGCGATGCGGACGTCGGTGGCCTCCACGTGGCCCGAGGCCATGAGGAGGTTGGGGTCCTTCTTCGCATCCCCGCGGCACGCCGCCATGGCGAGCATGGCGAGCGCGGCGGTGAAGAGAGCGTTGCGGGTCATGGTCTGGATCTCCTGGGAGAGGCGCCGGAGGGTGGGGAGGAGGGGACCGACATCGCCGCATCGGAGACGCCCCGCCGTCCCCGTAGACTGCCGAGGGCCTCGTAACGGGTCTGGGTCGTCTCTACGGACCGGTCTCGCGATGGCCAAGGATGGCGATACCGGGACCTCGCGAAGCCGTGTCTCCCAACCTGTCCGGAATCCCTGTCGCGGGCCGCCTCTCCGAGGTTCCGTAGAGACGACCCAGACCTGAACGATGCCCTCGCCG
>JBAPYB010000463.1:0-4914 GCA_049284515.1 Thermoanaerobaculia bacterium | reverse complement strand
GCGGCGGCCGGGGTCCGCGGCATTGACTGCGACGAGCGCGACCTGCCGGCGCCGGCCGGCAAGCACTGCGGCGCCGGCTCCGCGGGCCTCGCCGTCGATCCTTTCGGCAACGTGTATCCCTGCGTGCAGTGGCGGCGGCCGGTGGGCAACCTGCACGAGAAGAGCCTGCGGGAGATCTGGCAGGGCTCAACGGGCCTCGCCGAGGTGCGGGAGCTGACGGCGCGGGCGAAGGGCGCGCTGGAGAGCCACGGCCCGCGCAGCTCCCTGCTCAACTTCTGCCCCGGCATGGCCGCCGTCCACTCCGGCGGCGATCCGTTGCAGGTCTACGCCTCGGCCGTCCAGCGCAAGGAGCTCTTGGAGGTGGTTTTGGAGGAGGAAGCGCGGCGGCCACTGCTGCCGGTGCTGCCGGTGGTCTACTGAGCCCGGCAACTGCCTACGACGAAATCGGCCCCTGAGGGCAGAGGCCGGGATTGCTCTTGGCCACGCCCCGCGGCGAGCAGACCGCCGCCACGGCTTCGAGGGGCTCGCGGGAGAGGATCCGCGGTCTCTCCCAGCCGCGAGGACGGCTCCCCGCTCCGGCTGCCCCTTCGTCTCCCCGATCGATCGATCGATCACCCAAAATTTCAGTCATACGAGTGAGTACCCGTTTCCAGGCTACGGGTTCAGGGTAAGCCCCAAGTCCGCCTGTGTCAAGGAGATCGCGGCCATGGTAAGCGCTCGTTTGAGTTCATCTTTCGTGCAACGAGACGAGTTATGGAAAACCGTCTGGAAACTTTCCGCGCCGGCTTCCGTTAGACTTATGAACGTTCCCAACCAGTTTGAAGCCCCCCTATTGGGGCAGAGAGGAGAGCACATGGAAGTTGGAGTCTTCGTGCAATCGTTTTTTGGCGCGGGCCGGATGCGGCCCGCCGTGGCCCTGGCCGCGTCTTTCTTGGGGCTGGCCACTGTTGCGTCTGCCGTGCCGGTGAATGATCAGCGGCCTGCGCAGCGGCCTGCGCAGGCGAGGCTGGCGGAGCTTTCCGCGAAGATGCCCTTGCGTTTCGAGCAGAACGTGGGCCAGAACGTGGGCCAATTGAAAGAGGCGGGAGCGCTCTACTTCGCCCAGGGGAAGGGGTATCGCCTGGTCCTGGGCGCCGAGGAGGCGGTGTTCAGCCTCGGCAATATTGCAAATTCGGCGCAGCCGGCGGAGAAGACCGTGCGCCTGCGCCTGGCGGGCGGCGCGAAGCGTCCCGTCGTGAAGGGAATCGATCCGCTGCCGACGAAGAGCAATTATTTTCTGGGCAGCGATCCGCGGGCGTGGCATACCGGCGTTGCGAGCTTTGCCGGCGTGCGCTACGAAAACGTGTATCCCGGAACGGACCTCGTTTTCTCGGGCGACGACCGCCGGGTCGAGCAATCGTTTTTCCTGGCCGCCGGAGCGAAGCCGCAGCGGATTCGCCTGGTCTACGAAGGAGCCTCGGCCGCGGCGGTCGGAAAGACCGGCGAGCTCGTCCTGCGCACGCCGGGTGGCGAGCTGACGGCGGACCGCCCGGTCGCCTATCAACAGGTGAAAGGCGAGCGCCGGACCGTGGACTGCCGCTATGAGCTGCAGGCCCGTGCGGCGGGATCGCCCGTGGTGGGATTCGCGCTCGGCGCCTACGACCGGAAATTGCCCCTGGTGATCGATCCCGTCTTCGGCACCAATCGGGTTTTCGGCGGCGGCGCGCAGGACCTCGGTCACGCCATCGGCGTCGATGGGTCCGGCAACATTTATATCGCCGGCGCCACCGCGTCGACGGATTTCATCGGCACCATCATCCCCGGCGGCGTGCAGACGGCCAGCGGCGGCGGCGGCTTCGACGGCTTCGTGGCAAAATACGATCCGACCGGCACGACGCTGCTCTATTCCACCTATCTCGGCGGCAGTGGCATCGATGAAGTGGAAGGGATCGCCGTGGATTCGGCAGGCAACGCCTATCTCACGGGTTATACGTTTTCCACCGATTTTCCCGGCGTCACGGCCGGCTCGCTGCAGAACGCCAATGCCGGCGGCCGGGACGCCTTCGTGGCGAAGCTGAGCCCGACCGGCGCGACGCTCCTTTATTCCACCTATCTCGGCGGCACCGGCAGCGACCTTGCCTACGGCATTGCGCTCGACGCCTCCGGCAACGCCTACGTCACGGGCTCCACCGGGTCCAGCGATTTTCCCGGCGTGACCGGCACCTCCCTCCAGCCGAGCAACGCCGGCGGCGGCTCGGACGCTTTCGTGACCAAGGTCAACGCCGCGGGCACCGCGATCGTGTACTCCACCTACCTGGGAGCGAGCGGCGACGACCAGGCCTACCGCATTGCCGTGGGCGCGGCCGGCGAGGCCGTCATCGCCGGCGCCACCTGCTCGGAATTCTTCCCGGTCACCGCCGGCGCGCTCGCGACGACGAGCCCGGGAGCGGACTGCGGCAGCTTCGTCTACGACGCGTTCGTCGCCAAGCTCAATGCCGCCGGCACGTCGTTGATCTATTCGACGTTCGTGGGCGGCGAGGGCAACGACGTGGCGCGGGACGTCGCCGTCGATTCCGCCGGCAACGCCTACGTCGCCGGCTTCACCAATTCCGAGAGCTTCACGGGCGTCACCGGCAGCTCCTTCCAGGCGTCGAATCCGGGCGGTTATGCCGCCTTCGTCACCAAGGTCAACGCCTCGGGAACCGCGGCCGGCTACTCGACGTTCCTGGGCGGCAACGGCACCTTCGGCTGGGGCATCGCGGTGGATGCGGCGGCCAACGCCTACGTGACAGGCAATACCGGCGACGGCTTCCCGACCGTGAACGCGGGCACGCTGCACGGGAGCTTTTTCGGTTTCGACAGCGACGGCTTCGTGACCAAGATGGACCCCACGGGGACCGTCCATTATTCCACCTACATCGGCGCCGCGCGCGACGTCGGCTATTCGATCGCTTTCAGCGACTCGCAGAAGACCGTCTACGTCACGGGGAGCTGGGACACGGAGACCTCCGGCGATGCGTTCCTGGTGCGGATCCTGCCGTCCGCCGCGCTTTCCATCAGCAAGACCCCAGACGTCTCCATCGTCGATCCGGGTAACAAGATCACCTACACCTTGACGTACCAGAGCTATGGCGAGCTCGACGCGACCGGGGCGACCCTCAACGAAACCGTTCCCGCCGACACGGTTTTCCGCCCCACGCAATCGTCTCCCGGCTGGAGCTGCGCGCCGGACGCGAACGCCGGCTCCGCTTGCACGCTGGCGCTGGGCACGGTGGTGGTGGGAGCGGGCGGATCGGCGACCTTCACGGTGCGCGTGAAGAACAACGTTTCGGCGAACGGCAGCGCGATCAACAACACGGCCTGCGCCCAGCCCGGAGGCAACTGCGCCTTTGCCTCGACGCCCACCACCGCCTCGCCGATCCTGTCGATTACCAAGACGGCGAGCTTCAACCAGGCGAAGCCCGGAGACGTGCTGCGCTATACGATCAAGGCGTTCAACACCGGAAACCAGGACGCCGCCCCGGTCACCATCACCGACACGGTGCCCCCCAACTCGGTCTTCGACGCGGCCAACTCGACGGCGGGCTGGACCTGCTCGCCGGATAATTCCGCGGGCTCCGTGTGTACCTTCGCGGTGGGAACCCTCGCGACCGGCGATCACGCGACCGTCACGTTCGCGGCGGACCTCTCGACGCTCTACTCCAACACCGCCTGCGTGCAGGTCGTGCCGCAGCAGCCGGAATTCCGCTCGCCCAAGGCCCTGGGATTGTTCAGCAAGGCCCTCCCGGCCCCGGCGTGCGCGACCGCGACGACGCCGCTGAAATAGCCTATTCCCCCTGTCCCGCCGGCGTCACGGCCGGCGGGACGGGTGCTTTGAGCCGTAACGCCGGATCTCCGAGAAGAACGTAGACGGGCGGCAGGGTGGGGTCGCCGCCCAGGGTGCGGTATTCGGCGATGGCCCGCAGGAGGCGGTCGCCCAGCCGGGCGTCGGCGGCGTGGTAGAAGCGGGTGGCCAGCAGGCGGGCGTCGCCGTTGGCCGAGAGCGCCGAGGGACCCCAGACCGCTCCGGCGCCGCCGGCTCCGCTCTTCGCCAGCAGCTCGCCGAGGGACGGGACGCCCGGCACGGCGAAGCGGTTGATGGTGCAGGTCATGGCGGTGAGCACCGGCAGACGCCCGCCATTGGTCAGGCCGGGCACGTCGTCGTCGGTGAGCAGGCCGCCGGAGGCCAGACGGTCCAAGGCGCCGTGGCCGAGGTAGTCGACGAAGGCCACGCCGCTCGCAAGGTCGGCGAGCAGCCGCTGGCGGGCGTCGGCGAGCGGCACGGTGGTGAGGTCGATCTGCTCCACGGCGTAGCCGCCGGAGAGCTGGGCGGCCACCCCGGTGCTGTCCGCCGCGAAGTCGGCGCCGCGGTCGGTGGCATCGGCCAGGAACAGGGCGTTGCCGTTCCAGGCTGCGCCGTCGGACGATTCGTAGGCGGAGATCTTGGACGTGTAGGCGTCCAGCTCCGCCGCCGAGAGCACGGGGATACGCCCCACGGCCATTTCGGGCAGGCCGTCGCCGTCCACGTCGCCCACCTGGTTGTCCGATGGGAAGAGGCCGTTGGGCGTGCGGACCATCAGAGGCGGCACCAGGTCGTCCCCGAAGCCGAGCAGGTTGCGGTAGTCGAACGTGCCGGCGCCGGCCAGCGCCACGTAGCGCGGCGGCAGGCTCCAGCTCTGCCAGGCGTAGGCGAGGAAGTCGTGGATGGCGTGCGGGCTCGGCGCGCCGAAGGCGAATTCGTCGAAGATGGCTTGCAGGTCCACCACCCGGGTCTCCAATCCCTGGGCGGTGCGCAGGCCGGCCAGGCGCTTGGCGGCGGCCTGGAGGCCGGACGGCGCGATGACCAGGTAGGCGCCGCGGTTGTCCGGCGAGCGCAGCGACGGCACGCTCCAGGCC
>JBAPYB010000462.1:0-4956 GCA_049284515.1 Thermoanaerobaculia bacterium | reverse complement strand
GATCCGTAGTGCCGCGCAACGACCTGGAGCGCCGGATTGGCGCGGTCTGGCAGGAGGTGCTGGACCTTCCCGCCCTCGGTGTCCACGACAACTTCTTCGAGTCCGGCGGCAACTCGCTGCGCATCGTCAAGCTGCACAGCCGGCTGGCAGCCTCCCTCGGCGTGGACGTCGCGGTCACCGAGCTGTTCCGCCACCCCACGATCGCCTCACAGGCCCGCCACCTTGCCCAGCAGAGCCCGGTAGAAGACTTGCGAGCGAGGGTCGAGGCCGGCCGCGCCCGCAGCCGCGGCCGGCAGGAGGCGTTGCAGCAGATGAGCCAGGCCCGCGCCAGCCGCCGGGGCCGTCCCAAAGATTGATCCCACTGGAGCCAGGTTTGATGAGTGAGGATGACTTCCAGCCCCAGGGCGCTCCCGCGGCCGCCATCGCCATCATCGGCATGGCCGTGCGGTTTCCCGGCGCGTCGGCCCTGGAGCGGTTCTGGGAGAACCTCCGCGACGGCGTGGAGTCGGTCTCCTTCTTCTCCGGCGAGGAGCTGTTGGCCGCGGGCGTCGACCCGTCGTCGCTGGCCGATCCCGCCTACGTCCGCGCCCGCGCCCTCTGCGCGGGAGTCGAGGAATTCGACGCCGCCTTCTTCGGCTTCACGCCGCGCGAAGCCGAGGTGATGGACCCGCAGCACCGCGTCCTCCTCGAGTGCGCCTGGGAGGCGCTGGAGGACGCCGGCCAGGACCCGGAGCGGACGGGCGCCCGCGCCGCCGTCTGCGCCGGCTCGGGCACCAGCTCCTACCTGTTCTCGAACCTGATGCCCAACGCCGGGCTGGTGGCCCACCTGGAGATGATGGGCGGGCTTCAGGCCCTGCTGCTCAACGACCGCGACTTCCTCGCCACCCGCCTCTCCTACAAGCTGAACCTGAAAGGCCCGAGCGTGCTGGTGCAGACGGCCTGCTCGACGGGCCTCACGGCCGTCCACATGGCGAGCCAGAGCCTGCTCTCGGGCGAGTCCGATCTGGCCTTGGCCGGAGCGGTCTCGATCGCCCTGCCGGAGAAGGAGGGCTACCTCTACCAGGAGGGGGCGATCACCTCGCCGGACGGGCACTGCCGGGCCTTCGACGCCGCGGCCGGCGGCGCGGTGGTGGGCAACGGCTGCGGCGTCGTGGTGCTCAAGCGGCTGGCCGACGCCCTGGCGGACGGCGACTCGATCTACGCCGTGATCCGCGGCTCGGCGGTGAACAACGACGGCTCCGCCAAGGTGGGCTTCACGGCCCCCAGCGTCGAGGGGCAGGCGGACGTGATCACCGAGGCCCTGCTGATGGCGGGGGTCGAGCCTGCCTCCGTCGCCTACGTCGAGGGGCACGGCAGCGGCACGGCGCTGGGCGATCCCATCGAGGTGGCGGCCCTCAACCAGGCCTTCGCCGCGGCCGGCGGCACGGAGTCCTGCGCCCTGGGATCGGTGAAGACGAACCTCGGCCATCTGAACACGGCTGCCGGCTTGGCCGGGCTGGTCAAGGCGGTGCTCGCCCTCCAGCACGCCACGATCCCGCCCAGCCTGCATTTCGAGCGGCCCAACCCGCAGGCGGAGCTCGGGCCGTTCCGCGTGCCTACCCGGGCTGAGCCCTGGCCGGCGGACCGCTTCCCGCGGCGGGCCGGCGTCAGCTCGTTCGGGCTGGGCGGCACCAACGTCCATGCCGTGCTCGAAGAGGCGCCGCCGGCGGAAGCGGGGAGCCCGTCGCGGCCTTTCCAGCTCCTCACCGTCTCGGCCCGCACGGAATCCGCCCTGGACGCGGCCTGCCGGCGCCTGGCGGACCGGCTGGAGACTGAAGACCTGGACCTGGCGGACGTGGCATTCACTCTGCAGACGGGGCGCAAGGCGTTCGCCTGCCGCCGGGGGGTGGTCGCCCACGACCGCGCGGAGGCCGTCGCGGCCCTGCGGGAAGGACGGGGGACCCGGAGCACCTTCGAGGGGAGCGAGCGGCCGGTGGTGTTCCTCTTCCCGGGCTTGGGCGACCAGACTCCGGGCCTGGCGCAGGAGCTGTACGAAGCCGAGCCCGTCTTCGCCGCCGGGATCGACCGCTGCGCGGAGATCCTCGGCATGGATCTCCGGGAGGTGCTGTTCGCCGGCGCGGCGCCTGCGAAGGCTGCCGGCGTCTTCAGCCGGCTGCGCAGCGACAGGGTGCCTCTCGGCGAGGCGGGGGAGCGCCTGGCCCGCACGGAGAACGCCCAGCCGGCCGTCTTCGCCGTGGAGTACGCCCTGGCGCGGCTGCTGATGTCCTGGGGCGTTACGCCGCGGGCGATGATCGGCTACAGCCTGGGCGAGTACGTGGCGGCGGCGCTCGCGGGTGTCCTGTCGCTGGAGGACGCCCTCGGACTGGTGGCGCGGCGGGCGAAGCTCATCCAGGAGCTGCCCGGCGGCGCCATGCTCGCCGTGCCGCTGCCGGAGGCCGAGGTGCGGCCTCTGCTGTCGGGAGGCGGTCTGTCGCTCGCCGCCACCAACGGCCCCCACTTCTGCGTCGTGGCCGGACCGGTGGGAAAGGTAGAGGAACTGGAGGCGAGCCTCTCCGGCCGCGGCGTCGCCTGCCTGCGCCTCACCACCACCCATGCCTTCCACTCACCGATGATGGCGCCGGCCGCCGCGCCGCTGACGGAGAGCGCCCGCGGCGTGAAGGTCTCGGCGCCGCGCATCCCTTACGTCTCGAACGTCACCGGCACCTGGATCACCGCCGCCGACCTGGCCGATCCGGGGTACTGGGCGCGCCACATGGTGCAGCCCGTGCGCTTCGCCGAGGGGCTCGCCGAGCTGCTGCGCGAGCCGGGTGCCGTGACCGTGGAGGTGGGGCCGGGCGCCACCCTCACCGCCCTCGTCCACCAGATTCCAGGGGCCGCGGCGGCGGCCACGGCGACGACCCTGGGACGGGCCGGTGAGGGCGACGAGCAGCGCCTCCTCCTCGAAGCCCTGGGCCGCCTGTGGACGGCCGGCGCGCGCTTCGATCCCGCCGCCCTTTTCGCCGGCGAGCGGCGGCGCAAGGTGCGGCTGCCCACCTACCCCTTCGAGCGGCAACGCTACTGGATCGATCCTCCCGTCCCCGGCACGGCCCCGGCGGTGGAGACTGCCACGAGGACGGACGTCGCGGACTGGTTCTGGGCTCCGTCGTGGCAGCAGGTGCCTTTGACCGTCTCGGCCTCGCCTGAAGAGGACGGCGGCTGGCTGATCTTCCTCGACGCAATGGGGCTCGGCGAGCGGCTCGCGGAGCGGCTGCGCGGGGAAGGCCGGACGGTCGCGACGGTACGGCGGGAGCCGGGCTTCGATTACGCCGGACGGCTGCCCGCGAACGTCGTCCACCTCTGGGGAGTGACAGCCGGGGAGCCGTCCCACCGCGAGGCCCAGGAGGCAGGCCTGCTCAGCCTCGTCCAGTTGGCGCAGGTGGCCATGAAGGAGCCGGAGCCGGTGCACGTCACGGTCGTCGCCAACGGCCTCCACGAAGTGATCGACGGCGACCCCGTCCATCCGGCCAAGGCCACGGTCCTCGGCGCCCTCAAGGTGATCCAGCAGGAGTTGCCGGGCTTAAGCTGCGCCAGCGTCGACGTCGGCCGGATCTCGGATCACCTCGCGGGCCAGATCCTCGCCGAGGCCCGCCTGGGCGCCGCGGCAGCAAGCACTGCCGTAGCCCTGCGCGGCCGGCAGCGCTGGGTGCGGGACTTCGCGCCGGTCTCCCTGGCGGCCGGCTCGACCTTGCGGCGAGGAGGCGCATACCTGATCACCGACGCCTCCCACGGCGCGGCCCTGGCAGATTTCCTGGTCCGCGGGACGGACGCCCGGGTCGCCGTGGTGTCGCCTCCCGGTCAGGAGCCCGGCTCCGGCGTCACCGTTCTCCCGCCCGGTGAGCCGGCGGCCGTGCTCGCCGCGGCGCAGTCGGCCCTCGGCAGGATCGACGGCGTCTTCTACACCGGCGGCGCCTTCACCGGCGGCCTCGTCCAGCTCAAGACGGCGGAGTCCCTCCTGGCTTCGGTCGAGCCCGCCGTGCGGAGCGCCGAGGGCTGGCTGGAGGCTGTCGCCGCCGCTTCCGAGCCGCCGGAATTCGTTCTCCTCATGTCGTCCACTCTGGCCTTCACCGGCGGCCTGGGGCAGCTCGACCTCGCCGCCGCCGGCGCCGTTCTCGATTCCCTGGCTCAGCGTCAAGCGGGGGATTCGACCCGGGTCCTGGCCGCCCACTGGGATCCCTACCAGTGGCACGGCTGGCTGGTGGCCGCGGCGGGCGGCTTCGCCGGTCTCCAGCCCGGCGAGGTGGAGAAGAGCCTCGACGCCTGGGCCATCCCGGTGGAGACGAGCGGCGACGCCCTCCTGCGCTTCCTCGCCTCCGGCCTGACGCGCGCCGTGATCTCCTCCCGCGACGTGCACGGCCTGATCGCCGAGGCCGACGCGGTGACCGCCGAGACGTTTCTCGCCCAGGTCGGCGGGTTTGCCGGCGCCCGCGGCGAGAAGGCGGCACGGCCGGCCCTCTCGACCCCCTACCTGGCGCCACGCAACGAGCGCGAGGAGGCCCTCGCCGCCCTCTGGGAGGAGCTGTTCGGCATCGCGCCGCTGGGCGTCGACGACAGCTTCCTGGAGCTCGGCGGCCACTCGCTCCTCGCCATCCAGATGGTGACCCAGATCCGCAGCCGGCTGGCGGCCGACCTGCCGGTGACGGCGCTCTTCGAGTCGCCCACCATCGCCGAGCTGGCCAAGGCCGTGGCCCGCGCGAAAGGCGAGGAGAGCGAAGAGGACCTCGCCGCCCTGCTCGCCCTGGTCGAGGGGCTGTCGCCGGAGGAGGCTGCCAAGAAGCTCGCCGAGATGGAGACAGTTCATTGACCGTCGTCGACCGCCTCTCCGCCCTCACGCCGGAGCAGCGCGCCCTGTTCGAGGCCCTGCGCCGCAGGCAGCAGGCCATGGCCGCGCCTCCGGTGCCCCAACCGCCGCCCGTGCCC
>JBAPYB010000461.1:0-2209 GCA_049284515.1 Thermoanaerobaculia bacterium | reverse complement strand
TGCCCGCCTCCCGCGCCAGCGACCGCGTGAGCCCCAGGACGCCGGCCTTGGCGGCGGCGTAAGCCCCCTGCCCCGCCACGCCATGGAGGGCGGAAAGGGAGGAGACGTTGACGATCGCCCCCCGCCGCCGCACCATCAGCCCCCGCAGCGCGGCCCGGCAGCAGCGGAAGAGCCCGCCCAGGTTGGCGTCCACCACCGCCTCCCAGTCCTCGTCGGAGGTCAGGGCGAGGAGCGACTCCCGACGCAGGCCGGCGTTGTTGACCAGCCCTTCCAGGGGGCCGAGGGCTTCCTCCACCTCGGTCACCAGGTCGTCCGCCCGGTTGCGGTCCCGCAGCTCGAAGGGGAAGGCGCGGGAGCCGGTGGCCGCCTCGACCTCGCGGGCCGCGGCCTCATGGGTGCTGAAGGTGAAGGCCACACGGGCCCCGGGCTCGGCGGCGAGGGCCTCGACGACCGCCCGCCCCAACCCGCGGCTGCCGCCGGTTACGAGGACCGGGCCCAACCCGACATCTCCCATCGCGCGCGGGCGACTGCGCCGGCAATGCGCAGACTGTCGACGAGCGGCCGGTAGTGGCTCGTCGTCCGCCCGTCGGCAAACGCCAGGTGCACGGGTACGGTCACCACCTTGAAGCCGCGCCGGGCGGCGCGCACGACCACGGCGCTCTCGGCCTCGAAGCGGGCTTCGGGAAATCCCACCGTATCGATGAGCCGGCGGGAATAGAAACGGAACCCGGTCTGGATGTCGGCGAGGGGCTGCCCGGCAAAGAAGGAGATGGCCCTGGAGGACAGCCGGTTGCTCGCCCGGCGCACGCCGCTCATCTTGGCGAAGAGGTGGTCGCGGATGCCCAGCACCAGGTCGGCCCCGGTCTGCTCGGCCGCCTGGAGGAGCTTGGGAATCTCCTCCGGCAGGTGCTGGCCATCGGCGTCAATGGTGATGGCGGCGTCGTATCCCCGGCCGAACAGGTCGGCGAATGCGGCGGCGAGCGCCGCCCCCTTGCCGCGGTTGTGAGGAAACGAGATCACCCGCGCCCCGGCCCGCCTCGCCTCCTCGGCCGTGGCGTCCGTCGAGCCGTCGTCGATCACCAGCACCTCGGGCACGAAGCGCAGGGTGCCGCGCACCACCTCCCCGACCGACGGCGCGGCCTGATAGGCGGGGATCACGGCGGCGATCCGCGACGTCGAATCAACTCCCTGGGTCATGGCGGAATTATTTCATACCCGCCCAAGCACCACCCACGCCCCCGCTCCGCCCGCCGCGAGACTGGTGGCGAGGACCACGGATGGGGGAGCCGGGGGCGACCCGTCGATCGGACCGATCGGTCCGATGAGGCCGATGCCCAACTCAGGATCGGCCTCGAAGCCGGGAGCCGGCCCCAGCCGCGAGCCGGTGGCCGCGAGCACGGCCGACGCCAGGAGGCCGCCGCCATACTCTCCCGTCACCGCCTTGGGCGCGACGATGGGCGGCAGCGGCTTTCCTTCCCAGGCCGCGTGGAGAACCTCGGCTTCCAGACGGTCGCCGTCGCGAGCCCCCGAGGCGCCGGAGACCACGAGGTCCACGTCGGACGGCCTGAGGCCGGCGCGCTCCAGGGTGCGGCGCAGCCCCTTCGCCAGAGCGAGATGCCCCTGTCCCCAGCCGGAGGGCGGCGCCGTGGGATCGAAGGCATTCCCCCAGGCGAGGACGCGCGCCAGGGCCTTGCCGCCGCGTCCGGCGGCGGTCTCCGCGCTCTCCAGCACCAGCACGGTCGCCCCTTCCCCGGCCAGAAAACCGCTGCGCCGCCGGTCGAACGGGCGCGCGATCTCCTCGCGGGCCAGGGCGCCGAAACGGTCGAGGAGGGCGTGAAGGAGGGGAATCATCTCCTCCACCGAGCCGGCCAGCACCCGCCCGGCGCGCCCGGAGGCGATTTCGGCGGCGCCCATGCCCAAAGCGAGCAGCGGACCGGCCTCCCTCTGGCACACCGTGAGGCTCGAGCCGCGCGCCTTCAAGGCGATGGCGACCTGCGCCGCCGGCGCGTTGGCGACGCTCTCCATGAACAGCGAGGGCGAGGCGGACTCCGGTCCCTCGAGCAGGATCTGCCGCAGGAGCACCTCGGTGTTGGTCGAGGGCCCGAAGGCCGTGGCGAGGACCACCGCCGTCCTCGCCTCGTTGTCGTCCCCGGCCTCCCCGGCGGCCGTGAGGCCGGCGCAGCGCAGAGCCATGCGCGAGGCTGCCACC
>JBAPYB010000460.1:0-14399 GCA_049284515.1 Thermoanaerobaculia bacterium | reverse complement strand
CGGCAGCCGCGTCCG
Source organism: Thermoanaerobaculia bacterium (assembly GCA_049284515.1). Lineage (GTDB taxonomy): Bacteria > Acidobacteriota > Thermoanaerobaculia > Multivoradales > UBA5704 > DATARR01. Next base: position 14,384 of record JBAPYB010000460.1, on the reverse strand, counting down.
CCACCCCACCCTGGGGCCCGGCGTGGTGCTGGAGTTCGAGGGAGAGGGCGACGAGGCCCGCCTCACCGTCTTCTTCGAGAAGTCCGGCAAGCGCAAGCTGGTGGCGAAGTTTGCGAATTTGGAGATGCTGTAGGCAAATTGCCATGAGGAGAAGCCCATGAATAAGTCCGAGCGCTCCAACAGAGTCTCTTTCGTACTCGGCCTGTCTCTCGCGGTGGGCTGCTTGGGGGCCATCAATCCGGCCTGGGCTGGCGATCCTGCCCCAACTCCGGGCGTTGAGATTCCCGTCAAGCCAGACGTTCCTGCCGGCTACCCAGACCGTGTTGGACGGTTCGAGAAACCGATGCGTCAGGATTTAACCTCCCTGCAGCTCACGAGCCTTGGGGAGGGGCGGTATGCTCTCCGCTTCTCCTCCGGAACCGAGGCTCCGGCGCTGCCCGAGATCGACTTGCGCCCCTTCATTCCGCGGGTGCCGCTCCTGGCGAAGGGAGAACCGTCGCTCACCCGCATCGCGCTCATCCAGCGGGAGCTGAATCGCAACCAGACGCGCTATCCGGCGCCCGGCAGGCCGGAAACCGTCTTCGTCGCCAACAACTGCCTGAAGGGCGGCCTTTGGGAGATCGGGCTCGATCATAAGGACGCCCAGGGAGCGAGCACCTACTATCACGGCTGGTTCACGTTTCCGAAGACCGAATACGCGCGGCTTTTCGAGACCCTGAACGGAATCCCCTACTCGGCCGATCTCGAAGGATATCCGAAGCTCGACGGCCTCTCCGTGCCTCTCGCCAAGATGCGGACCGTGGTGCGCGACGTTCCACTGACGGCGATCGACTCTCATCTCGGCGAGCCGGTCGATCAGTTCTCAGAGCAGGCGCGCAAGGCGAAGCTCGTGATAGCGCCTGAAGCCCGGACTTACGGCGACTGGTCGGCTCCCGACCGGCAGCCCCTGGTCACCGCGAAGTTCACAGAACCTGGGCTTTACGACAGCAAAGACCCCGTGCGCTTCGATCTCGCCTGGCTCGCGCACCCCGCCGAGGCGCACTGGCGGTGGGTCCAGAGCCTCCAGTTCAAGGACGGTTTTACCGAGATCGAGCTGCGCTACCAGAACGGCTATCGTCTCCTCCTCGCCGAGGCCCGTCTGGCGGATCTGCCGGCGCGCGGCACCAAGCCCACCGACGAGGCCGACCTCCTTCACCTGACCTTCGGCATCGAAACGCCGGAGATCTACGCCAACGCCGACGAGCGCGCCAGCGAGCTCGCGACGGAGCGGCCCGCCTACCTCTTTCTTCTCGACGCCAAGGGCGACCTCGTGGACAACCACCACGCCGGCGTCGACCGGGTCTACCTCTGGCGAGAGGCCGGGCAGCCGGACCGCCTGCACCTCTATCTGGTCAGCTACGAAAGGATCGCTCTGGTCAGCCACCTGAGCGTGGCGCTCCCTACCACGCCCCCAAAGCCTGCCGCACGCTGACGATCTGCCCGAGGTGGTAGGCGTTGTGGTCTGCCAGCACCAGGGCTTCGCGCAGGACGGTCTGACCGTCTCCCCAGGGGAGCTTGGCGTGGAGGTCGGTCTTGGGATCGGCGACGAGATCCTGCATGGCTTTCAAATCCGCATGGACGGTCTTGACGCTGAGCTCCCAGGCTGCATCATCCGGCGGGGCGGCAGTGCCAGACCAGTAGCCTTCGGGAAACTTGGGCGAGACGTGGTCGCGGTTGCGGCTGAACTCCAGGATGTCCCACTGGGCGATGCGGATGTGCTCCAGGAGCTGCCAGACGGTATGGGGCAGGCCTGCCGCCTTGGCCCCCCTCAGCTCCGGAGGGAGCTTGCCGAGAGCCTGGTCGAAGCCGGCGTGGGCGCTGCCGCCCTTCAGCAGCTTCCCCACGTGATCGCGCACTGATTGATCCCTGTCTTCCGTGCTCATGATTCCCCCACCAGGCCGTCCACCAAGGCTTTGGTTCCCTGCACGGCCACTCTCTGAAGATAGAGCTTGACGCCCACCAGGCCGCCGAGCTCCTCGCCGCCGCCCGCCCTGCCGGGCCCGCCGTGGAGAGTCTGCGGCAGGGCCGCGCCGGAGCCGGGAGCGTCCGCGGCAGAGCCCTCGGAACCGAGATAGATCCGCCCCGTGCCGCCGCCGCCCCGGGCCACGAAGTCGCCGGCCCAGGCGGCATCGTCCGTGTAGGCCGACGTCACCAGCGTGCCGCCGCCGAGGGCCACGATCGCCGCGGCGTCGGCCGCCCTGCCATCGTAGGGGAGGAGCGTGGCCACAGGCGCGAAGACCTCCCGGCTGTGGACCGAGCCGGCGTCCCGGGCGTCGTCGGCGCGCAGCAGAGTCGGTTGAACGAAGTAGCCTTTGCCGGCCGGCGCACCTACGCCGCTCGCCCGCTGGCCCGTGCCGTGGACGATGCGCGCCGAACGGGCCAGCTCGGCGATTCCCGCCAGGGCGTCCTTCAGTTGCTGGGCGGTCGCCACCGGTCCCATCTTCACGGAGGGATCGGCGGGATTTCCCACCACCACTTCGGAGAGCTTGGCGATGAGAGCGTCCTGAATCGAGCCCATGCGGTCCGCCGGCACCAGGATGCGGCGCACGGCCGTGCACTTCTGCCCCGTCTTCTGGGTCATCTCCCGCACCACGTCCTTGAGGAAGAGGCCGAAGGTGGCCGAGCCGTCCTGGACGTCGGGCGCCAGCACGGCGGCGTTGAGGCTGTCCGCCTCGACGTTCACCCGCGTGTTGGCGGCGAGGACGTTACGTTGCGAGCGCAGGCTGAGAGCCGTGTCCGCCGAGCCGGTGAAGGCCAGCACGTCCTCGGCTTCCAGCCGGCTCAGGAGGTCGCCCGTGGAGCCGGTGATGAGCTGGAAGGCGCCCTCGGGGAGGAATCCCGCCTCGACGATCAGCTCGACGCACCGCTCGGTCACCAGGGCCGTGGCGGTCGCGGGCTTGGTGATCACCGGCATGCCGGCGAGCAGCGCGCAGGCCGCCTTTTCGGCAAAGCCCCAGGCCGGGAAGTTGAAGGCGTTGATGTGGACGGCGACGCCGGGCCGCGGCACCAGGATGTGCCGGCCGTAGAACCCTTCCGTCTTCGCAAGCTGCACGCCCTCGCCCTCGGCGAGGAAGGTGCGGTCGCCCAGGCGCCAGCCGATGCTCGCGTAGTAGGCCAGAGTGCCCGAGGCGCCGTCGACGTCGAACGAGCCGTCCGCGCGGGTGGTTCCCGTATTGCGGGCCGAGAGGTCGAGGAGCTCGTCCCGGTGGTCGCGCAGCACCTTCGACAACTCCTTGAGGAGCGCCGCCCGCTGGCCGAAGGTCATCGCCCGCAGAGCCGGTCCGCCGCGCTGCCGTGCGTAGTCGAGCACGGCTGCGAAATCGATCCCCGCGCTCGATGCGCGACCGATCTCCTCCTCGGTCGACGGATCGACCAGCGGCACGAAGCTCAGGCTTCCCTCCTGTCCTTCCTGCCAGCGCCCAAGGACGTAGCTCTTCAGCGTCTTCATCGCTCTCCTTCTCACGTTGGGCCGGGTCGCGTCCACGGCGGGGAGATCCTACAGCGCCTCGCCTTCGAGAGACGCCTGCGCCGCGTTCTCTGCGCGGTGCCCTTCGTCGAGGCTGCGTTTGAGGAGCAGGGCGCGGCGTTTCTCGACGGCTTCGATCCACAGGGGAACGAAGGCGACGAGGTCGCGCATCATGGTGTCGATCTCCTCCAGCCGGGCGGCGACCCGCCGGCCGCAGGCGGCGTGACAGTGGATCAGGTCCCGCACGCCCTGTTCCTTCTCCGCGTGGGTAGCCCCCACCGAAGCCTTGATCCCTTCCACCGCCTCCAGGGCCGTCTCGTGCAGGTCCAGAAGCAGGCGGCAATGGTGGGGAATCTCGAAGGCGTGGCGATCGAGGATCTCCATCTCGTAGAAGCGGATTCCCCGTAGCGCCAGGATCTCCTTGAGCTTGGGGGTGAGCCCGCTCAGCAGCATTCTCAGGAACTCGGCCGTGGGCGCCCAATCCTCGCGGGAGGGAACCGTCTCATCCCGCCGGATGCGCCCGGCGGGCTTCGACAGCGCGGCGCGACGCGCGCTCTCCAGCCCCTCCAGATACTCGCTCAGCCGGCCGAGAGTGGAATGAAGCCATTCCGCTTCCTCGATGTCCCGCGGGAAGCGCCGGGAGAGGAAGTAGTCGGCATCGTGGAGGCTCCGCGGGTCGGCCGCCATCATGGCGCCGAAGGTGTCGTGAAGGAAGGAGTGGATCTGGCCGATGGAAACGCAGAGGAGCTTGCGTACCTCCATGAGCTGGTCGGGCGCCACGTCGTCCGGAAACCGGTCGAGGCCCCGCAACACGTGGGTGTCGAGCATCGAGAGAGCGAGACGGGCGCCCATCCGCGCCTCCTCCAGCCGCGGGATGCGGGAGGAGAGCTCCAGCAGCGGCGCGAGCTGGCTGCGGATCCACTGCGAGACCTGCCGCACCTTGCTCCAAATATCCAGCAACCGCTCCGGCGAGCAGTGAAGCAGGGCGTAGTTGCTCTCCAGCACGCCCTCGATGAGGCGGATGCAGCCCAGGAAGGAGCGGATGCGGGGGTTCTGGGCATTGACGCGTTCGAGCGCCCAGTCGAGAGCCGTAATGCCCTCGGGCAGGGAGACCGGCTGGTTGCCGACCAGGATGACTTGGCGGGGCTTCAGGCTCATCGGGCCGCTCCGCGGCAGAGAAAACCCTACCACTACGAGGAGCCGCGGAGAAAGATGGCGCAAATAAAAAAGAGCCCCTAGGGGAGGAGACCCGAAAGGAGGGAGGGGCTTATCCAGGGGTGACCGGCGGGGGAAAAACGTTTCAGGGGCCCCCGCCTGTACCATCTACCTCCCCGGAAAGCTCTCCAGCGCCGCCAGCACCGAGTCGATGTCGTAGGGCGTGTGGTCGGCCGAGACCTGGAAGCGGATCGACTCGTCGCCCCGCGGCACCACCGGGAACTTGAGGCCCGTGGCCAGCACGCCGTGCTGCCGCAGGTGGGCCACCAGGGCGGTGGTCTTCGCCGTGTCGCGCACCATCAAGGGCGTCACCGGGTGCTCGCCGGGGATGGTTTCGTAGCCGAGGCGCAAGAGCCCTTGCTCGAAGCGAGCCGTCATCGCCCGCAGGTGGTCGAGGAGCTTCAGGCCCTGCGGGCTGTCGAGGATCTCCAGGGCAGCCAGGGTCGCGGCGCATTCGCCCACCGTGATGGGGTTCGAATAGATGTAGGTCGGCGAGGTCTCGCGCAGGAAGTCGGTCAGCACCTTGCTCCCCGTCACGTAGCCGCCGTTGACGCCCAGGGCCTTGCCGAGGGTGCCGACCAGCACGTCCACGGGACCCGAGCCGGTGAATTCCTCGGTGCCGCGACCGGTGCGGCCGAAGGCGCCGGCGCCGTGGGAGTCGTCGGCGACGACCACCACGTTCTCCGGGAACTTCTCGTCCCAGCGGCGGGCGATCGCCAGGATCTCCGGCAGCGGCGCGTGGTCGCCCCGCATGCTGAAGATGCCGTCGGTGACCACCAACGCCCGCCGGCAGGTGCCGGCCGCGGCGGCGAGCTTCGCTTCCAGATCGGCGAGGTCCAGGTGCTTGTAGACCTGTTTGTCCTGCGGCCGGGAGAGCCGCATGGCGTTGATGATGCAGTTGTGGTTGAGCTCGTCGCTGATCACCACGGTCTCCGCCGTGCTCAGGGGGACGAGCACGCCGAGCACGGTGGCATAGGCCGAGCTGAAGATCATCGCCGACTCCCGGCCGTGGAAGGCGGCGAGGCGGGCCTCGAGGTCCACGTGGGCCTGGTAGGTGCCGCTGATGAAGCGCACGGCGCCCGGGCCGACGCCGAAGGCCTGGACGGCGGCCTCCTCGGCGCCGCGAAGCTCGGGGCGCAGCGACATCCCAAGGTAGTTGTTGGAGTTCATCTTGAGGAACGCCTGGTGCCCCTCGCCGGCGAGGCGGTAGCGAGGGCCGCGCTCGCCTTCGGCGGGAAGGACCATGGTGATCACCGACTCGGCCCCCTTGAGGGTGCCCCGCTCCCGCAGGGCGTCCAACTCGGTGGAGAGGGCCTGGTGAAAGCGCTCGACGGGCATTCCGGACATCATTGGGCCTCCGAAGCGGAGATTTTTCTCTCCAGGTTTTCCAGCATGTCGGCGACCAGGGCCGCGAGGTCGTACTGCGGGGCCCAGCCCCACTCCTGCCGCGCCGCGCCGTCGTCGAGCGAGTGAGGCCAGGAGTCGGCGATGGCCTGCCGCACGGGATCGATCTTGTAGTCGATGACGAAGGCCGGAATGTGCTTGCGGATCTCCGCCGCCAGCTCTTCGGGGGTGAAGTTCATCGCCGTGACGTTGAAGGCGTTGCGGTGGACGAGGCGGGCCGAGTCGGCCTCCATCACCGCGATGGCCGCCTTGATGGCGTCGGGCATGTACATCATGTCGAGCCGGCTGTCGGCCCGCAGGAAGCAGGTGTAGCGCCGGTGGCGGATCGCCGCGTGGAAGATCTCCACCGCGTAGTCCGTGGTGCCGCCGCCGGGCGGCGCGCCGTGGGAGATGATGCCCGGAAAGCGCACGCCGCGCGTGTCCACCCCGAAGCGGTGATGGTAGTAGTCGCAGAGCAGCTCTCCCGCCACCTTGGTGACGCCGTACATGGTGTTGGGGCGCTGGAGGGTGTCCTGCGGCGTGGCGTCCTGCGGCGTGCCGGGCCCGAAGGCGCCGATCGAGCTCGGCACGAAGACGCTGCAATTGTTGATGCGGGCCACCTCCAGGACGCGGTAGAGGCTGCCCATGTTCACGTCCCAGGCCACCTGCGGCTTGCTCTCGCCCACCGCCGAGAGGAGGGCCACCAGGTGATAGATGGTGCCGATCTGATTGCGCTGCACCACGTCCTGGACCTGCCGCTGGTTGGTGCAGTCGAGGAAGTCGAAGGGCCCCTCGGTGCGCAGCAGCTCCTCGCGGCTCATCATGCGGATGTCGGAGGCGACGACCTGGTCGGCGCCGTAGCGCGCGCGCAGAGCGGGGACCACTTCGGAGCCGATCTGGCCGAGGGCTCCGGTGACGAGGATCTTCGTCTTCATGCTCCTCCCGAGGGAAATCGACGTGGAGCCCAATGGTATGCGGCGTTCACCGGATGGGACAAGAGGCGGGTTATGCTGGGATGAAGGAACGAGGAGGCGAGCTTGTGACCTGGATGATCTACGGGGCCAATGGCTACACGGGAGAGCTGGCGGCGCGCGAGGCGGTACGCAAGGGCCAGGCGCCGATCTTGAGCGGACGCAAGGCCGAGGCGATCGGAGCGCTGGCCCGTGAGCTGGGCCTGCCGAGCCGAGTTTTTTCCCTGGACGACATGCAAGCGACGGCGGCGGCGCTCCAGGGTGTCCAGGCCGTCCTCCACTGCGCCGGGCCGTTCCTGCACACCAGCGCTCCCATGGTGAAGGCCTGCCTGGCCAGCGGCGCCCACTACCTGGACATCACCGGCGAGCTCGCCGTCTTCGAGAGCGTTCTCGCCCGCGGCGACGAGGCGCGCCAGGCGGGCGTGGCCCTGCTCCCCGGCGTCGGCTTCGACGTCGTGCCCAGCGATTGCCTGGCCGCCCGCCTGGCCGCCGCGCTGCCGGACGCGACGGAGCTGGCCCTCGCCTTCGACTCCGTGGGCGGGAGCGTCAGCCGCGGAACGATGAAGACGATGATCGAGAGCCTGCCCGGCGCCGGGGCCGTCCGCCGCAACGGCGAGATCGTGCCGGTGCCGGTGGCCTTCGACGTGCGGGAGATCGACTTCGGCCCGCGAGGCGGGAAACGCTGGGCGATGACCATCCCCTGGGGGGACGTCTCGACGGCGTATCACTCGACGGGGATTCCCAACATCCGCGTCTACTCGGGAACGCCGCCGGCCCAGATCCGGCGGATGAAGCGCCTGGCGCCCCTTCTCCCCCTGGCCGGCTGGGGACCGGTCAAACGCCTCGCCCTGCGCTGGGTGGAGAAGCGCGTGACCGGCCCGTCGGAGCAGGTGAGGGAGACGGCCCGGATCCATCTCTGGGGCGAGGTCCGCAACGCCGCCGGGCGATCGGTCACCGCCACGCTGGAGACGCCCGAGGGGTATCGCTTCACGGCGTCCTCCGCCGTGGCCAGCGTCGAGCGTCTCCTCCAGGGAACCGTCCCTCCCGGCGCCTGGACCCCCTCCCGAGCCTTCGGGGCCGATTTCGTGACCGGCCTTCCCGGCGTGGTGGCCGGCGAGCTCCGGACGGCCTGACCTCAACGGGCGTCCCTGTCGTCGATTCGACGAGAGAGGTTCCCCGGCGGCTCAGGTCCCTCGGGGTGGTATCATCGCGCCCCTGAATGAGCCACGGCTAACGTGGAATCAAGGAGGAGGTCTACCCATGAGACGAGTCTTCATCGGACTGGCTGTCCTGGTTCTGTCGGTGTCCACCGTTTGCGCCCAGGCCAAGAAAGAGGAGGCTCCCGGAGCAGCCGCGGCCCTGGAGGATGTAAAGCGCGCCATCGACCAGGGAAACAAGCAGTGGAGTGAGGGCTGGGCGAAGGGCGATGCGGCCATGGTCGCCGCCATCTTCGCCGACGATGGCGTCCAACTGGCGGGCAGCGGCAAGGTCATCAAGGGCCGCCAGCAGATCCTCGAGCGGCAGAAGGCAGCCATGCAGGGCGCCGACCCGGGCGTCAAAGTCACCGTGACGACCGTGAACGTATGGCTGGACGGCGACGTGGCTTACGAAACCGGAAAGTACAAGTACGAGTACACCGAGAAGGGCAAGCCGGGAAAGGACGAAGGGCGGTACGTCACGATCTGGAAACACCAGAAGGACGGCTCGTGGAAGCTGACCATGGACATGGGAGTGCCGCAGGATTGATCGAGCGCCGGGCCGGTTGAGCGGAAGGGGTCAATCCGCGGTAGTATCCTCCATACCCGGGAGCAAGCGAGGCTAGGGTCACGAGGAGGCTTGATATGAGGCGGGTGTTCGTTGCTTTTTCCCTGATTGCATTGACCGCTATGAGCGGCTTGAGCGCCAACGAAGCGACGAAGAGTCCTTCGCAGGAACAGGCTGAATCCGCAAAGACGGCCCTGCTAAAGCTCTTTGGAAATCTTAAGAAGACGCCTCACAATACTCCCTACGCCGTCACGATCGACCTTGCCACCGGCGCCATGTCGATGGACAACACGGCCGTCCGGTGGGAATTCAACCTCGGGGACCTCAATCCCGACAATATCTATAGTAGAACCTGGCACCCTCTCGGTTTGGATCAGATGGCCAGGACCGTTGGGGCTGAGTGCTTCGGCGACCAACCCTGCGTGACGCGGGGAGAATCCAACGGCAGCGGCGGCTATAAAAAAGATCCGGAAAAACTGAAAGCCGTGCGGTTCGAGGTCTATCGAGGGGAAGGCACGGCCTTTCAGCGCGACCTCGACGCCGAGGGCGTCGCCGCCGAAACCCTGGCCACCCTCATCCGGTACTCGCGACTGCAAAAGCATTGAGCTTCGCCCGGGTGACGCAGGTCAGCGATCCTGCAACCGGCAGACGATCTCCCGGTAGAGGCGCACGGCCTCCTGGATCTCCCGCTTGGCTACCCGCTCTCCCGGCGTGTGGGCGACGTGAATGCTCCCCGGGCCGAGGAGGAAGGGCTCGCCCCAGGCGCTGAGACGGGGGATGTCGGTCGTGTATTTGACGACCGTGGTTTCGAAGCCGGGGAGGGTCCCGAGGTGGACGGCCGGCGTCTCGCGGATCTCGGCGATGTGTACCCCGGGAACGGCGTGGACGGCCGCCGCGATCCGCCGCCGCAGGTCCGCTGTTTCGCCCACGGTGCGCAGGGTGACCTCGGCCCGCGCGTGATCCGCCACCACGTTGGCGGCCCGGCCGCCGGACACGATGCCGACGTTCAGGGTCGTCTCGCCCAGGACGGGATCGGCGGGGAGCGCCAGGCCCCGCAACCGGGCGAGGACGTCCAGCAGCTTGTCGATGGCACTGTCGCCGAGCTCCGGATAGGCAGAGTGGGCGGCCCGGCCCTCCACTTCCAGCGCCAGGTAGAGATAGCCCTTGCAGCCGCAGGCCAGCCGGTTTTCCGTGGGCTCGCCGTTGACCAGGTATCGCGATCCGCGCGGGTAGCGGTTGGCCACCTGGGCACCGAGACTGTCCGTCTCTTCCCCCACCACCAGCAGCAGGCCGAAGCCGCGCCGCCCCGCGGCCAGCAGCTCCTCGACGGCGTGGAGCATGGCGGCGATTCCCCCCTTGGTGTCGCAGGCCCCGCGGCCGTAGAGGTGATCGTCGTCCTCGGAGGAGGGGACGAAGGGCGGCACCGTGTCCATGTGGGTCGAGAGGACCACGACCGGCTCTCCCCAGGCGGCGAAGACGTTGAAGCGCTCGCCCTCGACCGGCATCCGTTCGACAGCGGCGTCGTCCGAGCGGCCCGAGCGGTGGATCATCTCCTCCAGATACCGGAAGAGGAATTCGCCGATCTCCGCCTCGCGGCCGGTCGTCGAGTCGATGTCGATCAGGGCGCGGGCGAAGGCGTGGAGGTGCATGGTGCGCCGGAGGATATCAGCCGCCCGGAAGATCAAAGACGAACACGGACGAGAAGGAAGAAGATAAGATACCGCCCCATGATCGCCATCGACCTGAAGGGCAAGCGTGGTCTCGTCATGGGTGTGTCCAATGCGCGCAGCCTCGGCTGGGCCATCGCGGAGAAGCTGGCGGCGGCGGGGGCGGAGCTGGCCTTCAGCTACCAGGGGGAGCGGCTCAAGGCGGACCTGGAGAAGCTCACCCACGACATGGCGGGGGCGCGGCTCTTTCAGTGCGACGTCACCAACGAGGAGGAGCTGAAAGGCACCTTCGCCGCCCTCAGGGACGCCTGGGGAAGCCTCGACTTCGTCGTCCACTCGATCGCCTTCGCCCCGCGGGCGGCGATGGACGGGCGCTACATCGAAACGACGCGCGACGACTGGCACACGGCGCTGGAGATCTCCGCCTACTCCCTGGTCTCCGTGGCCCGCGAGGCCGAGCCCCTCCTCACCGAGGGCGGCGCGCTCGTCACCCTCACCTACTACGCCGCCGAGAAGGTGGTGCCCAAGTACAACGTCATGGGCATCGCCAAGAGCGCCCTCGAGGCCAGCGTCCGCTACCTGGCCTACGAGCTCGGCAAGAAGGGCGTGCGCGTCAACGCCGTCTCCGCCGGCCCGGTGCGGACGGTGGCCGCCCGCTCCATCCCCGGTTTCATGAAGATGTACAACAAAGTGGGGAGCAGCGCCCCCCTGGGCCGCAACGTCACGCACGAGGAGGTGGGCAACCTCGGCCTCTTCCTCCTCTCTCCCCTTGCCGGCGGCATCACCGGCGAGACCGTCTACGTCGACGCCGGCTTCCACATCATGGGCATGGAGCTGGGCGAAGAGTAAGGCGGTTCAATCGGGCGTGCAGTACGGCTCGCCCTGTGGATCGATGCCGCAGCCATGCTTCTGCAGGATGGTGACGTGGTGAGCCCGTGCCCGCGGTGCGCGCACCTTGGCGTCGCCCGCCAGGAAGTCCAGCCAATGAGCGAGCTTGTCGAGCAGGCTGGAGGTCCCGTCCGCGCGGACGGCGGAGGATGCGATGGGTGCGGCCTGAGAAGGGATGGCAGTGAGGAGCAGGAGAAGAGTCAAGACAGGTACGAGAATCCAAGTCTTTTGCTTAAGCATTTCAAAGTTTTCCTCCACGAAAAGAAGCCTCCAGGAAAGACGACAAAACGTCTTTGCCCATAGTGCCGCGAGGAAGGCGAAGCGGGGCAGCCGGTTGCAAGGAGGGCGGGTATACTCCCACCCCCATGAAGATCGCGAGTCCGATCCTCGACATCGCCGAACAGGGAACACGGGTTTGCAAGCGCTGATCCTGGCCGGCGGCAGCGGCACGCGCTTCTGGCCGCTGTCGCGCAAGCGCAGCCCCAAGCAGCTCCTGGCCCTGGAAGGAGAGCAAAGCCTGCTGCGCGACACCTTGGAGCGCCTGCGGCCGCTCGTCGGTCCGGAGGCGGTCTGGGTGTGCACCACGGAGGCGCTGGGCGAGCGGGTGCGGGCCGAGTTGCCGGAGGTGCCGGCGCGGCAGGTCCTGCTCGAGCCCCAGGGGCGCAATACGGCTCCCGCCATCGGCTGGTCGGTGCGCTCCATGCCCGAGGAGGCCCGGCAGGGCGTGGTGGCGGTGCTGCCGGCCGACCACCGGGTGGGAGATCCCGCGGCGTTTCGCAGCGCCCTGGAGCGGGCGGCCAGGATCGTGGAGCGGGAGGACCGGGTGATGACGCTCGGCGTGACCCCGCGCTGGGCGGAGGCGGGCTACGGCTACCTGGAGCTCGAGCCCGGAGCCGGTGTCGACGGCGTGCGGCGGGTGCGGCGCTTCGTCGAGAAGCCGACGGCGGAGAACGCGGCCCGTTTCGTGGCCTCCGGCCAATACCTCTGGAATGCCGGCATTTTCGTCTTCCGCGGCGCCACGTTCCTGGACGTCCTGGCGCGCCTCCAGCCGGAGCTGGCCCGCGGCCTGGAAGAGATCGCCGCGGCGCCCGGCCGGCTCCATGAGCTCTACGCGCGCCTCCCCACCGACTCGATCGACTACGCGGTGATGGAGAAGCTCGAAGCCATCTCCGCCCTCCCACTCGACTGCGGCTGGAGCGACCTCGGCTCCTGGGAGGCTCTGGACGAGGTCCTCCCCCGCGATGCCCAGGGAAACACCGGCCGCGGCGACACGCTGGCCGTGGATGCCAGCAACAACCTCCTGTTCTCCGACTCCGGCACCGTCGCCGTGCTGGGCGTGGAGGGGCTGGTGGTGGTGCGCACCGGCGACACCGTGTTGGTGATGCCCAAGGCCCGCTCGCAGGAGGTGCGCAGGCTCGTCTCCGAGCTGGCCGCGCGGGGGCGCGGGGACCTCCTGTGATCCATCCTGTCGTGGTCTCCACGGCGGCGGGCGACCGAGGCCTGGCCGGCCTGCCGGCGCCGCTCCCTCTCGACAGGCTGGTCCCCGCCGCGGGCACCGGCGGAGACTGGGAGGTGGAGATCGGCTTCGGCAAGGGGCGCTATCTGCGCCGCCGCTGCCAGGAAGACCCGCAGCGCCGCTTCCTCGGCATCGAGGTGGCGGGGGAGTACCACGGGCTCTTCGTCTCCCGGGTCCGCCGGCTGGGGCTCGGCAACTGGCTGGCCCTGCGCGGGGAGGCCCTGTACCTGCTCTCGGCCGTGCTCCCCGCGGGTTTCGCCGCGTCCCTCCACGTCTACTTCCCCGATCCCTGGCCGAAGAGCCGGCACCACAAGCGGCGTCTCTTCGATCCGGAGACGGTGGACCTGGTGCTGCGCCTGCTGCGCCGCGGCGGCCGTTTCTCTTTCGCCACCGACTTCCTGGACTACGGGGAGCGGGTGGTGGAGATCCTCGCCGGCTATCCCGGCCTGCGCTTCGCGCGGCGCGACCGGCCCTGGGACGAAGGCCCGCGCACCAACTACGAGGCCAAGTACGAGGTGGAGGGACGCCCCATCCTGCGGCTCGAAGGGGAGCTGGACGTCGACGGCGGCGAGGCGCCCCTTCATCCCCAGGGAGCGCGGGCGGTGCTCGCGGCCACCGCCGGCCCCGGCGAGCAAGACCTGGAGGATTGAGACATGGCCGAGCCACCGTCCACGCCTGATCCCACGCCCGAGCCGCCCGTCCGCTGGAGCTGGGGGGCCCGCTTCTGGTTCCTGGTCACGCTGCTGGTCGGTCCCGCCTACGTCCTCTGGATGACGGGGGTCGAAGGGAAGCGGATCTGGGTGGTGGTCGGGATCATCCTCCTCATCGCCCTCTGCGCCGGGCTCGCCCACCGGTTGATGGCGATGACGCGAAGGTAAGCCGGTACAATCCGCCTCCCATGCCGTTCTCCCGTCTCGACGTCGCTGCCGTCGCCCGCACCCTCTCCCAGATCGCCGAGCAGCCCGAGGACGTGGTCGACGCTTTTTTCGAGCGCCGCGAGGAGGTGGAGGTGGCGCCGGAGGGCGAGCCGGGGAGCCTGCGGGTGTGGCGGGAGGAGGGGTTCGCGGTGCGCTTGGTGCGCGACGGGCACACCTGGCTCGCCTCGCGGGACGCCGTTGAGCCGCGGCCGTTCGCCGAGGCGTTGCGCCAGGTGGCGCGCGCCTTCTCCGCCGCCACCTACCCGGAGCCGATGCTGGAGGTCGGCCCGCCCGAGCCGGTGACAGCCCACGACCTCCTGGACTTCCCCGCCGCGTTGTCGCGGGCGGTGCGCGCCCACCACGTGGGCTTCCCCCTGCGGGTCGCCGTGCGCCGCCATCGCCGCTGGGTGCAGGTGGTGGGTCCCCGCCTGGTGGGAACAGCCGAGCGGGAGACGTTCTTCAGCCTGACGGCCGAGTCGACCTGGGGTCGCTACGGCGCGTTGCTGCCGCGGCTCGACGCCGCCGCGGCGGCGGACGTCGCTGAGGCCGTGGTGGCCC
>JBAPYB010000459.1:0-5641 GCA_049284515.1 Thermoanaerobaculia bacterium | reverse complement strand
AGCGCCACCCTGCCGCGCAGCGACGGGTCCTCGCTCTTCGCGGCCAGGGCCTCGGCGCGATCGAGCGCGGCCCGGGCCTGCGGGAGATCCTTCAGCGCTTCGTGGATTCTTGCGATGAGGGCTACGTCCGCGGCTTCCTCGGCCGCGTTCTGCGTGCCGTGAGCCACCTCGGCAGCCTTCTGGGCCAGCGGCAGCGCCTGGCGGGGCAGGTCCTGCTCCAGGTAGACCTCCGCCATGCTGCGGCGGCTTTCCGCCAGGCCCGGATCGTTCAGCTTCGTGCGGATCTCCATCGCGGTCTGATACCTCTCGAAGGCCCCCTCCAGGTCCCCCTGGGCGGCGAGAACGGAACCGAGCGCTTCGGAGCTGTCGCCGGAGTGGGCGCGATTGCCGATCTTGTCCGCCAGCTTGAGGGCCTCTTCCAGGGCCGCCCGCGCGCGGCCGAGATCCAGTTGGAGGGAGTAAAGGTTTCCCAGGTTCTCGAGCTGGGTCTCCTGCTCGTTCAAGCTCCCGATGTCCCTGGCGATCTTGAGCGCCGCCTGAAGGCGCTCGATCCCCGTGGCAAGGTCCCCCTTCTTCCCGAGGGCATACCCGAAGTTGCCGAGAGCCTGCGCCTCTCCCACCCGGTCGCCCGTCTCCCGCAGCACTCGCGCCGCCTGTTCGAACTGCGGCGCCGCCTCGGCAAAGTGCCCCTGCTCACCGAGGACGCCCGCGAGGTCGTTGCGCGCCGTCGCTTCGCCCCGGCTGTCCTGGACCCGGCGGTAGAGGTTCAGCTCCTCCTTGAAGCCCTCCTGGGCCGCCGCCAGGTTGCCCTGGTCGTAGAGTAGGGCGGCGCGGGCGCGCGCCACCATGGCCTGGCCGCGCAGGTCGCCCGTCTCGATGTAGACGTCGTTGGCGCCGTTGAATGCCGCCAGCGCCCGCGCAGAGTCCTGCTGGCTGCGGCCGACGTTGCCCTCGATCAGCAGGGCCCGGGCAGCCAGCGAGCGGCTCAGGGTCGCGGCCTTCTTGCGCGCCCGCTCGGCGGCGGCGCGGGCGCGGTCGAGCTGCGCCAGCTTGAAGGCCGCATCCGCTTCTTCGAGGTCGATGCCGGGGTCCTGGGAGATGCCTTTCAGCGTCGCCAGGAGGTCCAGCGCCTCCTTCCCCCGTCCGGCTTGAACCTGCGCCTTCGCCAGGCTCAAGCCGTACTCCAGGTTGCGGGGGTTCTTGGCCCACAGCGACCTGTAGCTCTCGATCGCCTGATCCCAATGGCCGAGCGTCTCCCAGTAACGCGCCCGGACGAGCGCCTGCTCGGCTTCGCTGAGCCTGGCAGGGAGGGCGTCGAACGCCAGCTTCGCCTCGTCGGCGGCCTTCTTGACGTAGCCCAGCCGGTTCCACGCCGCGGCGAGCGCCGAGTGGGCGAGCGGGAAGCCCGGCTCGCCGGCGACGGCCTGCTTCAGGAGGTCCCTCGCCTGCGCCGCGTTGTAATGGATCAGGGCCTCGCGGCCCCGCCGATAGAAGTCCTGCGCCCCGGGGCTTGCGGGCATCGAATCGGAGCTGATCTCCGGCGGCAGATCGCCGGCGTGCGGATCGGCCGGCCTCCGGAGCCGCAGCAGAACCAGCAAGGCGGCCACTGCGAGAATGAGCACCGCTGCCGCGATGAGCCAGCGGGACCGGCCGCGCCGCGCTGAGGCTACCGGCTCCGGCTGCACCTCAGGGGCGGGCGATGGAGGCTCCAGGGCCGCCACCGCCTCACGGACACCGCCGAAACGGTCCCCCGGCTCCACGGCCAGGCAACGAAGGATGGCGGCCTCCCAGGCGGGATCGAGGCCGGGAGCCCGGAGCCGCGGGGGTGGCGGCGGCTCCTTCAGACGCTTGACGGCCGTGGAAAGAGCGGTCTCCCCCTTGAAGGGCACGGTCCCGGTGACCATCTCGTAGAGCACCACACCCAGGGCGTAGACGTCGGTGACCGGCGTCACCGTGCCGCCGGTCACTTGCTCGGGCGCCATGTAGGACGGCGTGCCCAGGATGTCGCCATACATCGTGAGCCCGCCGCCCCCGGGCTCGGCTCCGTGCGCCAGGCCGAAGTCGGTCACCACCGGCCGCACGCCGTCTTCCTTGCCGGGTTCCTCCTCGGGCACCAGCATGACGTTGGCCGGCTTGAAGTCGCGATGGACCACGCCGGCCCGGTGCGCCGCCGCCAACCCCTCGGCCATCTGCCGGACGATGGGCAGGGCCTCGCTCTCGCGCATCGGGCCGTCGCGCTGCAACCGCGCTTCCAGGGTCTCCCCTGCAAGCAACTCCATGGTGAGGAAGGTCACCCGGTCCTCGCCGTGGCCGTGATGGGAGATGTCGAAAATCCGGCAGACGTTCGGGTGGGTGACCTTGCGCGCCAGGTGGATCTCGCGGGCGAAACGTTCGAGAGCTCCCGGCAGGCGGGCGATCTCGGCGCGCACCGTCTTCAGCGCGACGCGCCCGCCGACTTCGAGGTCCTCGGCCTCGTAGACGTCCCCCATGCCGCCGTGGCCGAGGAAACGCACGATCCGGAACCTCTCCGCCAGCAGCGCCTCCTGGGCGAAGGCGCCGCCGGAGGGAGGGGCTCGCCGGATGACGACCGTCCGGTCCTCGCGCCTGTCCTCGGCCCCGCTGACGGTCGTCGGCTCGGACGAGGGATCGGAGGAGGGAAGAGGGCCGGCCAAGCGCACACCTAGGACCGCGGGAGGTCCCGCAAACGATGTCTCAGGAAACCGGCTTCATTGTACTACCGGTCCGCCTCCAGCCACTCGACCCGGTAGACCGGCACGGGCTGCGCCTTCCCCTTGAGCGCCAGGGGCTCGAGGCCGGTCACCGGCGGCGGCGAGGCGAGCGCGGCATGCAGAGGCTCGGCGATGAGGATCTCCCCGGGCCCTGCTTCGGCGCACAGGCGGGAGGCGACGTTGACGGCATCGCCGATCACCGTGTACTCCAGCCGGCGGTCGCTGCCGATGTTGCCGGCGAAGACGTCGCCGACGTTGATGCCGATCCCCGCCGTCAGCCGCGGCCGTCCCTGGCGCTGCCACTCCTCGTTGAGCAGCGCCAGGCGCCGCTGCATGGCGATCGCCGCCCGGGTGGCCTGGTCGGCGTCGTCCTCGCGGGTGAGCGGCGCTCCCCACAAGGCCATGACGGCATCGCCCATGAACTTGTCGAGCGTGCCGCCGTGCTCGAAGACGACGTCCACCATCTCGGTGAAGTAGTCGGTGAGGAGGCTCGCGATCTCGTCCGGGCTCATCTTTTCCGACAGCGAGGTGAAGCCCCGGATGTCCGAGAAGAGGACGGCCACCCGGCGCTTGGCGCCACCCAGTTGGACGGCCCCTTCCTCGCCGGCGATCTGCCGGGCGAGATCAGGAGCGAAGTAGCGCTGGAAATTCGACAGCACCACCGCCTCGCGGCGCACCCGCCCGATGAGCTGGCTGTTCTCGATGGCCACCGCCGCCATCCCCGAGAAGGCGGTGAGGAACTCCAGGTCCTCCTCGCTGAAGGAGTGGGTGGCCCCCAGGTTGTCGAGGTAGATCAGGCCGAGCACCGTCCCCTGCTTGCCCAGGAGCGGCGCGCACAGGGCGCTCTTCACCCGCTGCAGCAGCACCGAGGCGCCGTCGAACCGCTGGTCCGCCGCGGCGTTCTGGATCAGCACCGCCATCCGCTCCTCCACCGCCTTGCGGGCGATGGAGCGCGGCACCTTCCAGCTTGCGGCCGGCGCCTCCACCCGGCTGCGCCAGACCCGCGGCGTCAGCTCGTCCCCCGGGCCGGTCATCAGGATGGCCACACGGTCGACGCTCATCACCTGGAAGGTCAGGCCCACCACCCGGTCGAGCAGGACGTCGACGTCCGTCTGCTGCGACAGCTCCTTGGCGATGTCGAGCAGCAGGGAGAGCTTGCGCGCCTGGCGGTCCGCGGCGGAGGCGCCGCCGATGCGCGGCAGCGAAGCCCCCTGGGGCGCGTCCGAGAGCTGCGCGGCGATGTCGGCCGGGCCGTGCAGGCGGACCTGCCGGAGGATCGTGGCGTCGAGCGATCCCTCCCCCGGCGTGGCGGTGGGCGCGTTCTCTTCGCGCACCTCGAAGTCGACCTTGCCGAAGGACACCCGGGCGCCGGGCATGGCGACGGCGTCGCTCACCCGCTCGCCGTTGAGGAAGGTGCCGTTGGTCGAGCCCAGGTCGCGGATGCGGACTCCCGCCCCCGTCAGCTCCAACTCGGCGTGCTGGCGCGAGACCGTCGGGTCCTGAATGGGAAGATCGCACGCCACGGCCCGCCCCACGGAATAGGGGCGGGCCGCCGTCATAAGGACGGCGGGGCTGCCGGCGATGGCGACGATCTTCAGGGCCAAGCGGGATCTCCCGGGAGCTCAAAGAGCTACCGTACTACAAACTCATGGTGAGGCTCCGGTCTATTCCCCGCGCCTCGGGGCCGTGCTAAACTGAAATCCAGCTTCTCGTTGGAGTCCCCATCTCTCCGGTTCCGGCAGGTCCCCGGCAGGGGATCTCCACCCCACGGCGCGGCTCGCGCCCTCCTCGTATAGAGTCCGGCTCATGAGCCGCACGGAGCTCGCGGTCCTGGCGCTCCTCGTCGCCGTCTTCTTTCCCGGCAGCGCCCATGCCGCCGTGGAGGGCTATCACTACACCCGCGAGGTCGCGGTGACGGAGGCCGGGTGGGTGCGGGTGCCCCTCGACCTCGCAGCCATTCAGCACCTGGCGACGGGGGGCGCGGACCTCCACGTCCTCTCGCCGTCCGGCGGTGAAGCTCCCCTGCGCATCGAGACGGCGGCGGCACGCCTGGAGCGCCGGCCGGTGAAATCGTCGACGGTGGAACGGCAGGATACCGGAGGGCCCGGATGGTCGCTGCTCCTCGACCTGGGAGCCAACACCATTCCCCACGAGCGGCTCTTTCTGCAGACTGCCCGTCCGAGCATCGCATCTCCCGACCGGCTCGAAAGCAGCACGGACGGCGCCAACTGGCAGCCGCTCACGCCGGGAGAGCCCGTCCGGGCCGAGGCCAGCGAGAGCTGGATCTCGATCTCCTATCCGGTGACGGCAGATCGCTGGCTGCGGCTTCACTGGCCGCGCGAGGCGGGCGCGCCAAGGATCGAGAAGGCCGAGGTCGAGTCGATCACCGGACCGACGCTGGCCCTTGCCATCCGCAATCCCGACTGCGATCCGGGTCCTCCCGGCGCCATCTTCTGCACGCTCCCCCTGCCGGCGGCCGGCCAGGTCGTGCGGCGGCTGACGCTGGAGGTGCAGGAGAAGGGGAGCGTGGGTTACCGGTTGGACGCTCCCCGCGAAGGGCGCTGGCAGAGCCTGGTGGAAGGCATATGGCAGCCATCGCAGCCATCGCAGCCATCGCGGCCATTGCAGCCATCGCAGTCATCGCAGTCGTCACCGCCGGCCGGCGGCCGGGCGCGCCACGTGCTGACCGTCGGCGCCGAGGCCCTCGCCGGCAACCAGCTCCGGCTCGAGCTCTACAGCGCGCCGGGGATGGCGCCGAGCCTGATGAGCTACGGTATCGAGCTGACCGTACAGACCGTCCTCTTCAATGCCGAAGAGGCTGGACGGTACACACTCGCCTACGGCGGCCCGCCGCGCCGCACGAGTCCGGCGCCGGCACCTCCGGGAGGGGAGGAGGCGACCTGGCTGGAGGC
>JBAPYB010000458.1:0-10165 GCA_049284515.1 Thermoanaerobaculia bacterium | reverse complement strand
CCCCAGCGCCGCGAGCCCGGCCGCGACCTCGCGCGCATCCGTCGCAGCGGGAGAGGGCGCGGGAGCGAGGAGCAGCCCGAGCAGCGCGGCGGCGCCGAATCTGGAGGCGGACATCATGACGGAACGGGATCGTAACAGGGACGCTTCCTCCGGATGACTCGAAAAGAGCCGCACGAAGCACCTACTTAGGTGAATGAGGTCGCAAGACGCGTCTACCCTCCGAGCGCATGCTCCTGGTGAGCCCACGGCTGCCGTGCTCGCGCTCTGGTCTCCGGTCACGCCGGATTCGCCAAGCGGGCGAAGCTCGCGTATACTCCATGCAATTTCGCAGGCAAGCGATCGTTCAGCGGGACGCCGGCTACGGGTCCCCGGGGGAATGGAGTCCATAGTTTTGAATCTGCGCGCCAAGTCCGCCCTGTTCACGGCTGCGATTGCCACGACCGTCCTGGGCATCGCCCTCCTGCTGGTCTACCAACTGGTGTCGGTGGCCAACGATCCCGAGCTCGCTCGCCAGATCGGCTGGAACCTCGCGTTCATCGGCCTCTCGGCGGGCATCCTCGCGGCCGGTGCGGCGTGGTGGATGGTGCGGCGGATCAATCTCCCGCTGCGCCGGCTGGCGGAGACGATGTCGGCGATGGCCCGCGCGGGCCAGCTCCAGAGCGATTTTCCCACCGCCGGCGGCGGCAGCGAGGTGCGGCTGATCGAGGAGACCTTCAGAGCTCTCACCGTTTCGCTCGAAGAGTCGCAGCGCGCCCGCGAGCGCTCCTACGTGGAGGCGGTGGGAGCGGTGGTCACCGCGGCCGACGCCCGCGACCACGAGACGACAGGGCACTCCTTCCGCGTCTCCCTCTACGCCATCGCCCTCGCCAAAGCGCTGGGCATCCGCGGCGACGAGTTGAAGGCCATCGAGTGGGGCTCGCTGCTTCACGACGTGGGCAAGATGGTCGTCCCGGACGAAATCCTGCGCAAGATGGGCCCCCTCACCGCCGAGGAGTGGCACATCATGAAGCAGCACCCCACCTGGGGCTTCGACATGCTGGCCGAGGTCAGCTTCCTCCAGCCCGCGGCGCTGGACATCATCTACAGCCACCACGAGCGCTGGGACGGCAAAGGCTATCCCCGCGGCCTCGCGGGCCGGGAGGTCCCCCTCGCCGCCCGCATCTTCGCCGTGGTGGACACCTACGACGCCATCACCTCGGACCGCCCCTACCGCCGGGCCCGCCCTCACCAGGTGGCGGTCAACGAGCTGCAACGGGTGGCGGGCCAGCAGCTCGACCCGGCGATCGTCGACGTCTTCACCGAGCTGTCGGAGGTGGAGCTGCGCCGCTTGCGCGAGCTGTGCAAGCACGTCCATCCGGGCCTGTCGCTGCCGGCCGACCTGCTGGATTCGCTGGCCGAGCCCGAGCCGGAGCGACGGGAAGCGTAGAAATCTGGGATTTTAGATTTTGGATTTTGGATTGCGTCTGACGGAGTCGGCGGTGTGTCCGGGCCTCGAGAGCTGCATCCCAATCTGACTCCCAAGGAGCGGCGGCGGCTCTTCCTGAAGGGAATCGAGCTTTTCAACGGCGGCCGGTTCTACGACTCCCATGAGGTCTGGGAAGACGTCTGGCGTTCCACCACGCCGGAGCCGAAAAGTCTCTTTCAGGGCCTGATCCAGATCGCCGCCGCCCTCCACCAGTACCTCGATCTCCACCGTCAGGAAGCCCCCGGCCGGACCCTGGCCAAAGCGCGCGTCCGGCTGGAGCCCTACGCGCCCGCCGCCTGCGGCCTGGACATCGCCGGATTGCTGGATCAGGTGGGCGCCTGGGAATCCTGGCTGATTTTGAAGGCAGGCGATCCGCCCCCGGTCCCCGTGGTCAAGGTCCTCGACCCCGCCGCCGTCGCCTGATCTCCGTCCCCCGATCCAAAATCCAAAATCGCAAATCCAAAATCAGGGGATTCCGTACCTCTTCCGCTTCTCCCACAACGCCTTGCGGCTGATTCCCAGCAGCTCTGCCGCGCGGCCCTGGTGGCCGCGGGTGTAGGCGAGGGCGTTGCGGATCTGCTCCTTCTCCACTTCGAGGAGGGGCCGGGGGCGGGCCTCCTGCGGGTTCTCCGGCGGCGGTGGGTCGATCGGCCCGCCTGCCGCGAGAATCAGGCCGCGCTCCAAGACGTTGCGAAGCTGGCGCAGGTTGCCCGGCCAGGAGCACTCCAGCATCCAGGCCCGAGCCCGGGGCGCGAGGTGAAGATCACGCATGGCGAAGCGCTCCCCGAGATCGGCGAGCAGACTGTCCAGAAGCCGCGGCAGATCGACCCGGCGCTCCCGGAGCGGCGGGAGGCGGAAGGCCACCACTTCGAGGCGATAGAAGAGGTCCGGCCGGAAGGTCTCCCGGGCCACCCGCCGGGGGAGGTCCTCGGAGCCGATGGCGACGAAGCGGACGTCGGCCTCGGTCTCCGCGCCGCCCAGCGGCGAATAGCGCCGCTCCGCCACCAGCCGCAGCAGCTTGGGCTGCGAGGCGAGGGGCAGCTCCTCGACGTGATCGAGGACCAGCGTTCCCCCCGCGGCGCGGCCCACCCGGCCCTCGCTCGCCCGGTCGGCGCCGGTGAAAGCGCCGGCGCGGTAGCCGAAGAGCTCGCTTTCGAAGAGGGTGCTGGGAATCGATCCGGGATCGACCTCCACCAGGGGACCCGCGGCCCGCGGGCTGGCGCCGTGAAGGGCCCGCGCCACGGTCGAGCGGCCGGTGCCGGCCTCGCCGAGGAGCAGCACCGGCGCCTCGGCGGCCGCGGCGCGCTCGATTCCCCGCAGGCTGTCAGCCAGCGCAGGGAAGTCCTGCAACAAACGGGAGAGAGCGAAGGGGGAGGCCGCGGTCACCCCGCGGTCACTCGCGGCCCGCCGCAGCCATCGAGAATTCGGACGTCACGTCCGGCGCATCTCCCCAGAGACGTTCCAGGGCATAGAACCGCCGCGGCTCCTCCAGGAAGACGTGCACCACGAGGTCGCCGTAGTCGAGCAGCACCCACTGGGCGCGGTTGTACCCCTCGATGTGCAGGGGGCGCACCTTGTCCGCCCGCAACCGCTCTTCCACGGCGTCGGCGATGGCTTGCACCTGGCGTTCGTTGGTGCCGCTGCAAATCAGGAAGTAGTCGGTGAAGTCGCTCACTTGTTGCAGGTGGAGGACCTTGAGGTCCACAGCCTTGCGGTCCTCGGCGGCGGCGACGGCCGCGCGGACCCTGCCGACGGTGTCGGGATTGGCGATGGCGGTGGTTGTCGGGGTAACGGTGGGGATGGGTTCTGGATTCATCGGTATAGGCCGTATTTCTGCAGGTATCGTACCACCAAGTCCGGGACGGCTCCGGCACCCAAGGGGAGGCCGGTGGCCAGTTGCTCGCGCAGACGGGTGGACGACACGTCCACCGCCGGTTGCCGCAGCACGACGACCCGGTCGGTCCGCGCCAGGGCGGCAACCCCGGGATCCAAGGGGATGGAGCCCAGGTCCCAGCCGGGCCGGGCGAGGACGACGAGGCGGGCCGCCGCCGCGATCTCCGGCCAGCGCACCCAGTGGTGGAAGTCGGCGAAGGAGTCGCCGCCGATCAACAGGTGGAGCTCGACGTCCGGCATCTCCCGCCGGAAGTGCTCCAGGGTCTCGACGGTGTAGGCGGGGCGGTCCGGCGTCAGCTCGTAGGCCGAAACGTAGAGCCCCTCCTCGTCGAGCAGCGCCAGCTCCACCATGGCGTAGCGGGCATGGGCCGGAGCGAGGGCCCGCCGCGGTTTGTGGGGCGGCGTGGCCGTGGGCAGGTAGATCACCCGCTCGAGACCCAGCAGGCGGCGCGCCGCGCGCACGGGCTCGATGTGGCCGCGATGAATGGGATCGAAGCTGCCGCCGAAGAGACCGATCTTCATGACGCTCCCCGTCCGGAGGTGACGGGCTGCCGCAGCCGCCGCGCCAGCTCCGCGACCAGGGGGGCGATTCCCTCATGGGTGGCGGAGCTGATTTCGAGATAGGGCAGCCCCCGCTCCGCCGCGGCCTGCCGCAGCTCCTGCTGCCGCTCGGGGCGAACGGAGTCGAGCTTGCTCCCCACGATCAGCCGCGGCCGGGTCATCAGCTCCGGGTTGAAGGCGCCGAGCTCGTGCTCCACCACGGCGAGATCGGCGGCGGCGCTGCCCTCCCCCTCGATATCCGACAGGTCCACCAGGTGGAGGAGCACCCGGCAGCGCTCGACGTGGCGCAGGAACTGGATGCCGAGGCCCGCGCCCTGGGCCGCGCCGGCGATCAGGCCCGGCAGGTCGGCGATGACGAAGGGTTCCGAGAGCGGACCCTCGGCCACCACGCCGAGCTGCGGCACGAGCGTGGTGAACGGATAGTCGGCGATCTTCGGCCGCGCCGCGGAGACGACGCTGATCAGCGTGGACTTGCCGGCGTTGGGCAGGCCGACGACGCCGACGTCGGCCAGCAGCTTCAGCTCCAGCCGCAGGTGCCGCTCGCCGCCTTCCTCCCCGGGGTCGGCCCGGCGGGGCGCCTGGTTGGTGGGGGTGGCGAAGCGGGCGTTGCCCCGGCCGCCGCGCCCGCCGGTGGCGACCCGCAGGCGCTCGCCGTCGGCCAGCACCTCTCCCAACTGCTCGCCGCTCTCGGCGTCGTAGACGACCGTGCCCAGGGGCACCGCGATTTCGAGATCGTCTCCGGAACGGCCCTTCATGTTCGAGCCTTCGCCGTGCCGGCCGCGCTCGGCGGCATAAACGGAAGCGAAGCGCAGGTGATAGAGGGTGTTGCGGTTGGTGTGCCCCACCAGGTCCACGGAGCCGCCGTCGCCGCCGTCGCCGCCGGAAGGGCCGCCCCGCGGGACGTACTTCTCCCGGCGGAAGGCCATGCAGCCGTTCCCGCCACGTCCGGCCTGGACGTGAATCGCGGCTTCGTCGAGGAAGATCAAGGCCGGTTGGAAAGGGAGTTACGTCGGGAGGCCGGGCAAGAAAGTCAGCCAGCCTGGCCTCCGGATTGATCGGAACTTAGTCGGCGGCAGCCGCCGGGGCGTCCGGCGTCAGGATGTGGACGAACTTTCCCCGCCGGCCACGGTCCTGGAACTTGACGACGCCGCCGACCTTGGCGAAGAGCGTGTCGTCCTTGCCCAGGCCGACGTTCTGGCCGGGGAAGAACTTCGTGCCGCGCTGGCGGACGATGATCGAGCCCCCGGTGACCGTCTGGCCGCCGAACGCCTTCACGCCCAGGTGCTGGGCGTTGGAGTCGCGGCCGTTACGGCTGGAGCCCTGTCCTTTCTTATGAGCCATGAGCTGGAACCTCCTGCCGGTGCTCCCTAGCGGGAGGACGGCAACTGGATCTCGTCGATGCGCACCCGGTGCAGGTGCTGCCGGTGGCCGATGGTCCGCCGGAACGTCGAGCGCTTCTTCGTCTTGAACACCCGGATCTTCGGACCCAGAACCTCGCCCACCAGGGAAGCGGTCACCGCGGCGCCGGCAAGGGCATCGCCGCCGAGATGGGGACCGTCGTCCCCACCGACCACTGCCAGAACGCGGTCGAAGCGCACCGTCTTCCCCTTCTCCGTGCCGGCGAGAAGCTCGACGTCGACCAGGTCGCCGGGAGAAACACGGTACTGCTTGCCGCCGCTTTCGATCACTGCATACATTGGAAGTGCTCCCACAAGGTCGCCACGAACGCGTGGACGGCGGAAACTACCACAAGCCCAAACCGCGGTCAACGCCTCTTCCGGGAGGCGATCGTCGTAGAATCATCGTTGAGCCCCTCGATGGAGACAAGCCATGGCCAGCCCGGAATACCTCATCTGCCTGGAGTGCGAGGCCCCCTGCTACACCTTCGAGTGGGAGGACGGCAAGGTCTCCGAGATCCTCTGCCAGATCTGCGGTAACGACGACCCGGAGCAGTTCCTCCAAGCCGACGAGATCGACGAGATGTCCGAGATATGACTTTTCACCACTAAGATTTCCCCTTCCCGGCCCCTTCCCTCTTCTCGGGAAGGGGCTTTTTCTTGGGCTCAACTTCTGGCTGCCAGGTTAGGACTAAGATTTTTGCAATAGGGGGCTTGACAAAATCTTAGCGTTTGTCTATCATCGTCTCGAAACGGGCGGAATGCCCGGCCAAAGACCAAGATCTCAAGGAGGAATTGCCATGTTGAACAACGTCACTCGCTGGACTCCCGGAATGGCCTATCTCAACCGTGAACCGCTGTCCCGCTGGTTCGAGACCTTCTTCGGCGATCAGTCGGCCGAGGAGGTCGCCAACCGGGGCTGGGTGCCGCCGGTCGACATCCAGGAGACCGAGGACGCCTACCGCCTGATCGCCGAGCTGCCGGGCCTGACCCGGGACGACGTCCAGATCACCCTGGAGAACAACGTGCTGCGCCTGTCGGGCGAGCGCAAGCTGGAGAAGGACGTGAAGCGGGAGAGCTACCAGCGGATCGAGCGCACCTACGGCGCCTTCGCCCGCTCCTTCTCCCTGCCGCACCAGGTGAGCTCGGAGGGCGTGAGCGCCGCCTTCGACAACGGCGTCCTGACCATCACCGTGCCCAAGGCGGAGCAGGCCAAGCCGCGGAAGATCACCATCAGCTGAGGCCTACGCCTCTCGCCAAAAAGGCTCGAAGCCCCGTTTTTCGGCGGGGCTTTTTGCTTTTTTCGGGATCAATCTCGGGGTCGATCAGGCCGGCGCCTCGACGGCGGCGCGATGGGTCTCGGTCACGGCCGCGGCGGGAAGCTCGACGAGAACCGTGGTGCCCACGCCCTTGACCGAGCGCACGCCGATGCGCCCGCCGTGGGCGCGGACGATGCGGTCGACGATGGCGAGGCCGAGGCCGGTGCCACCCTTGCGGTTGGAGTAGAAGAGGTCGAAGATCCGCGCCTGCTCCTCGCTGGTCATGCCGGCGCCGTTGTCCTCCATCTCCAGGCAGACGGCGGGCCCCTGGCGCCAGGCCGCGAGCTTGAGCACGGGCGGGCGGGCGGCCTCCTCGGCGGCGGCGAAGGCGTTCTGGGCGAGATTGAGGAGGAGCTGGTTCATCTGCGCCGGGTCCACCCTGACGCGGGCGCCGGCGCTGCGGTCCTCGACCTCGATCTGCGCGCGCCGCTTCTGGATCTCGCCGGCCAGCACCTCCCGCAGCCGGTCCAGCAGGCGCACGGCCGGCATCTCCTCGAGCTCCAGGGGGCGCGGCTTGGCATAGGCGAGGAAGTCGGTCACCAGCCGCTCCAGCCGGTTGATCTCCGAGCGCGTGATGGACAGCAGCCGTTTGCCCGTCGGCGCCGAGTGCGCCGAATGCGCGGAGCCCCGCTCGCCGATCTCCTCCTCCAGCATCTGCATGTTGAGGTTGAGCGAGTTGAGGGGGTTGCGGATCTCGTGCGCCAGGCCGGAGGCCAGGGTGCCGATATAGGCCAGGCGCGCGGCTTCGGCGGTCTGCTGCTCCAGCCGCTGCGACCGCCGCAGCAACAGCCAGACGGCCACGAAGGCCGCCGTGAGCAGCGCCAGGGTGGCGACGCCGATCAGCTCCGCCTGGCGGATCAGCTCGCGGCGCAGCAACTCGATCCGCTTCTGGAGCTGCCCGCCGCTGATGCCGATCTGCAGCGAGCCGTAGTCGCCGATGGGCACCTGGATGTCGGGCACCTGGAGCTCCGTCGTCTGCACCGTCTGCTTCACCCGCGGCGGCGAGAGGCCCTGCCGCAGCTCCGGCGAGCCAAAGACCGGCGGCGCCACGGACGGTGAGCGCTCCGGCTGCGGCTCGGTCGGGATGCGGGCCTCGCGGCGCCCCTGGAAAACCAGGTTGCCGTTCTTGTCGTGAATCTCGAACGTGCTGACGATGTCGCGCTGGGAGAGCATCTGGTCGATGAAGGTCTGGGTCTCCTTCTCCACCGCCACCGCCGTGTAGAGGTCCTTGCCCTCGCTCGCCGCCCGGTGGGCGATCTGGCCGGCCAGGGTCTGGGCCTGCGTCCGGGTTTCGAGCAGCACCCGCTCCACCTCGCGCTGCGAGAGGGAGCGGAAGATCAGCCAGCCGAAGAGGGCGATGTCGAACAGGACGAAGAGCCCGAAGACGACGGAGGCGATCAGCAGACGGCGCGAGGACGTCATTCTCGGCACGCTTTCCATACCCGAGCAGGATAACACCCGGCCCCGGGGCTTCCTTTCCCGCCCTTCCCTCGGGTACGATGCCTACGCTCTGATGAGGAAGACAATCCTGGCCTCCAAGCTTCACTGGCGTCGAACGCTGGCTGTGCTCGTCACGGCGGCCGTGCTTGCCGCCGGCTGCCGGCGGCAGCCGAAGCCCGCGGGTGAAACGGGGACGGGCGCCCCCCGCCGGGGCGGCACCGTGGTCACCGGCTGGGCCTCCGAGCCGGCCGGCGTCAACCCGCTCATCATTCCCGCGAGCCAGCCCACCAGCGAGATGCTGTTCCGCTTCTACCTCCACCTGCTGGAGGAGCAGCCCGACTTCGACCAGCATCCGCCCACCATGAAGCCCGAGCTCGCCCGCTCGTACGAATGGTCGGCCGATCACAAGACGCTCACCTTCCACCTCCGGGACGGCGTGGTGTGGAGCGACGGCGTGCCGGTGACGGCCGACGACGTGCGCTGGACCTGGCAGGCCCAGATCAGCCCGGACGTGGTCTGGGAAGGAGCGGAATCCAAAAAGTCGATCACCGACGTCGAGGTGGTGGACCCGCACACGGTGCGCTTCCACTACTCCCGCGTCTACGCCAAGCAGCTCCTGGACGCCAACGAGGGGGCCGTGCTGCCCAAGCACGCCTGGGAAAAGCTGCCTTTCGCCCAATGGCGCAAGAGCGGCGACTGGTTCAAGCAGCACCTGGTGGTGGACGGGCCGTTCACCATCGCCTCCTGGCAGTCGCAGCAGCAGGTCGTGCTGCAGCGCAACCAGCGCTACTATGAAAAGGGCCTTCCCCGCCTCGACCGGGTGGTGATGCGCGTCGTCCCCAACCAGTCGGCAGGCCTCACCCAGCTCCTCAACGGCGAGCTCGACTTCCTGCCCCAGCTCGCCGTCGGCGACGTGAAGCGGGCGCAGGCCGCGCCGCAGCTCCGGGTCGTCGCCCTCTGGTTCAACATCTACGTCGCCGTGGGCTGGAACAACGAGAACCCGCTCTTCCAGGACCCCGAGGTGCGCCGCGCCCTCACCCTGGGAATCGACCGCAAGACGATCGTCGAGACCCTGCTCGGCCCCTATGGCCGGATGGCCGACTCGCCCGTCCTCACCATGGTCTGGGCCCACGACAGCGCGCTCAAGCCCTGGCCCTACGATCCGGCCGAGGCGAAGCGGATCCTCGCCGCCAAGGGCTGGAAGGACACGGACGGCGACGGCGTCCTCGACCGGGGGGGCAAGCCGTTCACCTTCGAGCTGCTCACCAACACCGGCAACCAGCTCCGGACCGATGCCTCGGTGATGATCCAGGACCAGCTCAAGAAGATCGGCGTCCAGGCCATGCCCCGGCAGATCGAGTTCAATACCCTGGCGAGCCAGACCACCGACGGCAAGTTCGCCGCGGCGATCATCGGCTTCACCATGGACACCAGCCTCGACATGACGGCCAACTTCCACAGCAAGTCGATCGCCGAGGGCGCCAACTTCGTCCGCTACCGCAACCCGGAGATGGACCGCCTGCTCGAAGTGGCGGAGAGCCAGCCGGACGTGCTGGCGGAACGGCCGTATCTCAACCAGATCCAGCAGCTCGTCCACCGCGACCAGCCGGTGACCTTCCTTTGGGAGTCGCAACGGTTGACGGCCATCAACAAGCGGGTGAAGGACGTCCGGCCCACCCTCGCCTTCTCGATGTTCAACCTCAAGGAGTGGTGGGTCGAGCCGAAGCCCTGAGCCTCCCTTGGCCGGATTCCTCCTGCGGCGCCTCGCCGCCTCGCTCCTGCTCCTGCTCCTGGTCGTCAGCCTGCTTTTCTTCCTCGTCCGCCACATGCCGGGCGATCCCACCAACTTCGGCGAGAGCTCGCGCCTGACGGCGGCCCAGCGCCACCAGCTCCAGGTGCTCTACGGTCTCGACCGGCCCTTGATCGCGCAGTATCTCGACTGGGTCTCGTCGGTGATCCTGCGGTTCGACTGGGGCACCTCGCTGTCGCAACTGCGGCCGGTGTCGGCCGCCCTGCTCGACGCCCTGCCGGCCACCGCCCTCCTCGCCACGGCCGGCCTCGCCGTGGAGTACACGCTCGCCCTCCTGCTG